>NZ_NNRN01000038.1:0-300390 GCF_002252535.1 Brucella lupini | reverse complement strand
CTTGTCTAACAGAAGCCCTCCATTTTTGAAGGGGAAGTCCAGGGTGCCTCCTCAGGATGAGGGGGGAGGTGGGACGAGGTAGACGTCCCGATCTCATCCCCGCTTCGACAGTGCAGGCAGGCCCTCATAATTTAGCGCAATCAACGCTTCCTTCTTTGCACGTGACCATCCTTTGATTTGACGTTCGCGAGCGATTGCATCGACAATGCGGTCATAGGTTTCAGTGAAAACAAGTTCGACCGGTCGACGCTTCTTCGTATAGCTATCGTAAATACCTTCATTGTGTTCCCACAACCGGGCTTCGATGTTCTGCTTGGTGAGACCGGTGTAATATGAACCGTCCGCGCAACGCAGAATATAGACAGTTACTTCCATGACTTGCCCCCGCTTGTCGTTGGAAGATAGATGTTGAAGCAAGTTTGCCTGCCTAACAAGTTGTGGCAATCGACTTGAAGATTGCTCGTGTTCAGAAGGTGAAATCAATGTCCGAACATCCCCGCATTTCCATCACCTACTGCACCCAATGCAACTGGCTGTTGCGCGCTGCGTGGATGGCGCAGGAACTGTTACAGACTTTCGGGCAGGACTTAGGCGAAATGGCGTTGCGTCCGGGCACCGGCGGGGTTTTTGAAATCCGTGTTCATATGCCGGACGGCAGTGAAGAACTCATCTGGGAGCGCAAGCGTGACGGCGGATTTCCGGAAGCCAAGGTGTTAAAGCAGCGCGTGCGCGATCTGGTCTGGCCGGAACGCGATCTCGGTCATTCGGACCGGCCAGCCAATACTTGATGCTATCGGCCCTTTCGACAGGCTGAGAATGAGAGGCGAGTTGTGCGTTTCCCTCGTCCTTCGAGACGGCGCTTCGCGCCTCCTCAGGATGAGGGAAATAGCGGCGTCGCTATTTTAGCCGAAGAAATTAATCCTCATCCACCACGCGCAGGCGCATTTGAGTGGGAGTGTTTTCCGTCTGTCTCGTTTGCGGGCGGGATGCCTCCTCTGCGGGTGCAGGGCCAAATTCCAGCGCTTCGATCTTCGCGCCGCGCCGGGTGACCTTGTTGGACGACACCAGAATATCGTCAATATCCTTGTTGGCCTGCACAAAGTGCGTTTGCAGCTTCCGCACGCGCTCGTCCAAACGGCCCACATCTTCCATCAAGCGGATCACTTCGCCCTGAATCACATGCGCCTGCTCGCGCATGCGGGCATCCTTCAGGATTGCCTGAATGACCTGAATCGACAGCATCAGCAGCGACGGCGAGACAATGACGACCCGCGCCCGATGCGCACGCTGGATCAGGGCCTCGAAGTGCTCGTGAATATCGGCGAAGATGGACTCCGACGGCACGAACAGAAAAGCCGTATCCTGTGTTTCGCCGGGGATCAGATACTTGTCCGAGACATCCTTGATATGCACTTCCATGTCGCGGCGGAATTGGGCGACTGCCGCCTTGCGCGCCTCCGACTGTTCCGTTTCACGCATCGAATTCCAGGCTTCGAGCGGAAATTTCGCGTCGATCACGAGCGAGGGCGCATTGTTCGGCATCCGTACAAGGCAGTCGGGGCGGGTGCTGTTGGAAAGCGTTGCCTGAAACTCGTAGGCCCCCTGTGGCAGGCCATCGGCAATGATCGCTTCCATGCGCGACTGGCCGAAAGCGCCGCGCGTCTGCTTGTTGGTGAGGATCGCCTGCAATTGCACCACCTGTCCGGCGAGCGACTGGATATTGTTCTGCGCCGTGTCGATGACGGCGAGACGCTCCTGCAATTTGGCGAGATTTTCATGCGTCGAGCGGGTCTGTTCGGTCATGGTCTGGCCGATGCGATGCGTCATGCCGTCGAGCCGTTCGCGGATCGACTGGTTGAGTTCCGCCTGCCGTGAGCCGAATACCTCGGCCATGGTCTGCATCCGGCCCTGCATCTCGGCCTGTGCCTTCAGGATTTCCGCCATGCGATATTCCGCATCGCGGGCACGGTCTTCGGCCTGTGTTTCCGCAACCGCGCGAAGCCGGGCAGAGCGCGTCGCTGCGATCAGAAAAATGGCAAGACACAGCACCAGCACGACGATACCCGCCAGCAGGATATTCCCCAGCGTGAAGGATGTGGCACCGAGCTGCAGAATCGGCTCATTCAGGAGATTCTGGTTTTCCATGAAGAGAGCTTAGCTGATTCGTATCGTCTTGATGAGATCAAAACGAGAACATTTTGCAAAGTGTAATTGACGATTCTCGCGTGAGCCATTACGTGAAAGCCCATGTCTGTAAAACCGCTTGTCATCCTTCCCGATCCCGTCCTGCGCCAGGTTTCCAAGCCTGTGGAGCGCTTTGACGACCAGCTGCGCAAATTTGCCGGCGACATGTTCGACACCATGTATGATGCGCCGGGCATTGGCCTCGCCGCCATTCAGGTAGGCGAACCGATCCGCATGCTCGTCATCGACCTTGCCAAGGAAGATGAACCGAAAGCGCCGCATGTCTTCATCAATCCCGAGATTGTCGGCGTGACGGATGAAGTCAGCACCTATGAGGAAGGCTGCCTTTCGATACCGGATTATTATGCCGAAGTGGAACGGCCAGCCGCCATCAAGGTCAATTACTTCGATGCAGATGGCAAACAGCATTTGATCGAAGCCGACGGGCTGATGGCTACCTGCCTGCAGCATGAGATCGATCATCTGAACGGCGTGCTCTTCATCGATCATATTTCCAAGCTGAAGCGCGATATGGTCATCAAGAAGTTCAAGAAGCTCGCCAGCCAGCGCGCGCCCGGGAAAGTGCTTTAATGCGTGTCGTTTTCATGGGGACACCGGAATTTTCCGTGCCGATCCTCACCGCCATCATTGGTCACGGTTATGAGGTTGTTGCGGCCTATACGCAGCCGCCGCGCCCGGCGGGCCGTCGCGGGCTGGAGCTGACCAAGTCACCGGTGCATGAAAAGGCCGAACAGTTCGGCATTCCGGTGTTCACGCCGAAGAGCCTCAAGGGTGCGGAAGAGCAGGACGTTTTCGCAAGCCTCGAAGCCGATGTTGCGATTGTCGTGGCTTATGGCCTGCTGCTGCCGCAAGCCATTCTGGATGCACCGCGCCTCGGTTGCTATAACGGCCATGCCTCGCTGCTGCCGCGCTGGCGCGGCGCGGCTCCGATCCAGCGTGCCATCATGGCAGGCGATAGCGAAACCGGCATGATGATCATGAAGATGGATGCCGGGCTCGATACCGGTCCCGTTGCCATGGCCGAAAAGGTTGCGATCACGCCGGACATGACGGCAGGCGAACTGCATGACCGTCTGAGTATGATCGGCGCCGACCTGATGATCCGTGCGCTGGGCGCGCTTGAGCGTGAAAGCCTTGCCTTGCAGCCGCAGGCGGAAGAAGGCGTCACCTATGCCGCCAAGATCGACAAGGCCGAGGCGCGCATCGACTGGTCGAAGCCGGCACAGGACGTGCACAATACCATTCGCGGTCTGTCGCCCTTTCCGGGTGCATGGTGCGAGATGGAAATCAATGGCGCTGTCGAACGTGTGAAGCTTCAGCGCTCGGCGCTGGGTGAGGGGTCCGGTGAACCGGGCACGGTGCTGGACGATCGCCTGACGGTTGCCTGCGGGGAAGGGGCCGTGCGGCTCGTTACGCTGCAGCGTTCCGGCGGCAAACCATTGCCCGCGCAAGAATTTCTGCGTGGCGCACAGGTTCTGAAGGTTCTGTAAGCGGTGCCGCGCTACAAGCTCACTGTCGAATATGACGGCACGCCCTATGTTGGCTGGCAGCGGCAGGAAAACGGCCATGCGGTGCAGAATGCCATCGAACTGGCATTCAAGAAGTTCTGCGGCGAAGATTTGACGCTGAGTGCGGCTGGCCGCACCGATGCAGGCGTGCATGCAACCGCACAGGTCGTGCATGTCGATCTCACCAAGGATTGGGGTGCAGGCAAGGTGCGCGATGCGGTCAATGCGCACCTCGTCATGGCGGATGAGCGCGTCAGCATCTTGAATGTCGAGAAGACGACGGACACATTCGATGCGCGTTTTTCAGCGCGTGCCCGGCATTATCTCTATCGTATCCATAATCGCCGTGCGCCTCTGGCGATTGATTATCAGCGCGCATGGTGGGTGCAGAAGCGACTTGATGCTGAAGCGATGCACGAAGCAGCAAAGCGGCTCCTGGGCGAGCACGACTTCACGACGTTTCGCGCCACGCAATGCCAGGCCAAGAGCCCGATCAAGACGCTCGACCGGCTCGATGTCATCCGCAACGGCGATTACGTGGAAATGCGCGTTTCGGCGCGGTCCTTCCTGCACAATCAGGTCAGGTCCTTCGCAGGCAGCCTGATGGAAGTGGGTGTTGGCCGCTGGACGGCGGATGATCTGCAGGCGGCTTTGGAAGCCAAAGATCGCAAGGCCTGCGGGCAGGTTGCCCCGCCCTATGGGCTTTATCTGATTGGTGTGGACTACGCCTTTCCGTACTGAGACCCGAAGCGCGCTCTAGGGAATCAAGAGCAAACTTCCGGATGATTTTCCCGTCTCCAGCGCACGATGGGCCTGTGCTGCCTCGCTCAGCGGATAGGTTGCCCCAATCGTTCCAGTCAGTCCCTTTTCCATGATGTCGAAAAGCTTGGAAGCGGAGTTTCGGCAGTTATCCAGATCGTTGATGTAAGCGATCACGCTTGGCCGAACGAAAGAAAGATTTGCTTGATTGCCGAGTGCATCAATGACGGTCTGGGAGATTTTTCCACCGGCCTGACCGATGCTCGCCAGAGTTCCAAACGGGCGCACGCATTGTGCCGTTTTGGCCAGAGTTTCACCGCCGATCCCGTCATAGGCGACGTGAACGCCCTGTCCATCCGTGAGACGCCGGGTGGCTGTGACGAAATCGCAATCGCGTCCGACGAGCACATGATCGGCACCATTTTTGCGCGCGATTTCGGCTTTATCTTCCGAGCTGACGGTTCCGATCACAGTTGCTCCAAGAGCCTTGCCCCAACGGGTCAGCAAAGTGCCCAGCCCGCCTGCGGCTGCATGCACCAGCATGATTGTATCCGGGCCAACGGGAAATGTATTGGTGAGGAGCATGTGGGTGGTAAGACCGCGCAGCATGGTCGCTGCTGCCGACTGCGAGGAAATTGTGCTGGGCAGTAGCAGTGCTCTTTGGGCCGGTAGAAGCCGGGTTGAAGCATATGCCCCCACTGGCAGGCCCGCATAAGCAACCCTGTCGCCTGGCTTGAGGTCGGTTACATCCGATCCGACAGCTTCCACCACACCTGCACCTTCGACGCCGAGCACTGCCGGAAAGGACGGCAGCGGATAGAGGCCGGTCCGATGATATATGTCGACAAAGTTCACGCCGATTGCCTCGTGGCGAAGACGTATCTCGCCCGCATCGGGGCTTCGGGGTGTCTGCGGGACTGTCTGAAGCAGCCCTGCTTCACCTGTTTCGTTCAGAATGATCTCGTAGTCCATCAGTCAGCCTCCGTTGCAATCCGTGGCAGTATCGCGGATAGAGAAACGGGAAAAAATTGCCGATTTGATCGCAGCATATGGGAAAAATTTCACAATGGTGAATTGGGAAAGCGTGCGTTACTTTGTGGCTTTGGCCGATACGGGGACTCTGTCCGGTGCCGCCCGATTGCTCAATGTAGAACATGCGACGATTGCGCGACGTGTGGCAGCTCTGGAATCCGAAACCGGTTTGAAACTGGTTGATCGTCGGGGGCGACGTTTTCTGCTGACGGAAGACGGCGAGCGGATTGCGGCGATTGCCCGCAAGATGCAGGACGAGGCACAAGCCATCAGCCGTTTCGGCGCAGTTCGGGATACGGGCATAAGCGCTACCATCACGCTCACCGCGCCGCCGTCCTATGCGGTTGCAAGACTGGCGAAGCCGCTCGCTGCCGTGTCAGAACAATATCCGGGTATCCATATGCGTGTGATGGGAGAAGCACGCTTCAGTTCACTGAACCGTCGGGAGGCGGATATAGCTATTCGCCTGACGCGCCCGACAACCGGTGATCTCACCATTCGCAGGCTGGGCGAGGAAGCTTTCCGCCCTTATGCGAGCCGGGATTATCTGGCGCGAACTCCTCCTGAAGAATGGCAGTTCATTGCTTATGATGAAAGTCTGGAAGACGCTCCGCAGCAGGCCCATTTGCTTGCTTTGGCTGGTGCCCGGCCAATCGCCCTGCGCGCCAATACGCTGGAGATGCAGCTCGCTCTTGTAAGCGAGAATGCGGGCATAGCCATGTTGCCTGATTTCATGGCTGAGACGCAGGAGCAGCTGGTGCCAGCGCTGCCGGATCATGCCCCCCTCACACGCGAGGTGTGGATGGTCGTTCATTCCGATATGAAGACGGTTCCGGCTCTCCGTGCCGTCATGGCCGAGATCGCCAGCGCCCTCAATCATCCCATGCCGATATAATGGCTTTCGCGTTAATAGGCGTGCGGATCAAAGCCGATCCCGAGCAGTTGCTGCAGCAGGACGGTCAGGAACAGTGAGCCAAAGACGATGCAGGCGAAGAACGGTGCCGCATAGGCATGAGGCCGCTGCAGCGCGACAAAAGTCAGCCGGTAGCTCAGCACAATGGATGCGCCGAACATGATGAAGGCAAACAGTGTCGCGATGTCGAACCGTCCGGGAAAGAAGAGCTGTAGCAGTGTAATGGGTGCGAAGACCCACGAAAGCAGCGCGCTGCCCCAGTTGGTGGCAATCACGAAAGCCGCATAACGCTTGGCAATGCCGATCCGCTTGGCGATAAGGCCGATGATGACGAGCGGAATAATCCAGGCCGCTATGTCCACGAAGGCTGCGCGCGTGACAATGGCAAAGCGCAAGCCTGCCTCCTCGCGACCTGCCGTCAGATCCGCGGCATAAGCGACCCAGCTTGCGAAGAGCGGCGGCAGTGCAATCGCTATCGCAAAGAAGGACGACCAGAAGCCCTCGGCGGAAATGTCGAGATAGCCCAGTCCTTCCTTGCGCCCGAGCATCATTTTCCAGACGCCCCAGAAATATCTGAAAATATCGTCCAGGCTTGGCATGAGATTCCCAATTTTTCGCGTAATCCCGGCGGAACAGTCATGCGACTTTCCGGGACTATGCGTTACCCAAAGAAATCGGCGATGAAGCGTTCATAAATCTGTGTCAGGCCTTCGAGGTCGGCAAGGGCTACGCGCTCGTCAACCATATGCATGGTCTGTCCGACAAGGCCGAACTCGACCACCGGACAGTAATCCTTGATGAAACGGGCATCGGACGTGCCGCCTGATGTCGACAGTTCCGGGCGTTTGCCCGTTACGGCCTCGACGGAATCCGTCAGCGTACCGATCAGCTTTTCGTCACGGGTCAGGAACACATGGCTCGGATGCTCGCGCCAGGTGAGTTCGTATTTGATCGGTGTTTCGCGACCCGGCCGCAAGCGATTGTCGCGGGCGGCTTTTTCGAGGCGCGCGATGATTTCGGCCTGCAAGGTCTCTGCCGTCCAGGTGTCGTTGAAGCGGATGTTGAACGAGGCCGTTGCCTTGTTCGCAATGACATTGGTGGCCTTGTTGCCGACGTCGATGCTCGTCACTTCCAGATTGCTGGCCTGGAAATTGGCCGTCCCTTGGTCGAAAGCCGGATAAAGCAGGCTGTCGACCAGCGTGGTAATGCCGCGTACCGGGTTTTCGGCCAGATGCGGATAGGCGGCATGGCCCTGCACGCCATGGACGGTGATCGTGCCGGACAGCGAACCGCGCCGTCCGATCTTGATCGCATCGCCGAGCGCATTCGGGTTGCTTGGCTCTCCGACGATGGATGCATCCCAGCTTTCGCCGCGCTGCTTCGCCCAGTCGAGAAGCTTGACCGTGCCATTGATGGCCGGGCCCTCCTCGTCGCCGGTGATGAGGAACGAAACGCTGCCCTTGATGCTGCCGTGCTTTTCGATGTGACGGGCAACTGCGGCCACGAAACAGGCAACACCGCCCTTCATGTCAACCGCACCGCGACCGAACATCACGCCGTCTTCAATAGCGGCAGAAAAGGGCGGGTGTTTCCAGTCGCCCTCATTGCCGGGAGGCACGACATCGGTATGTCCCGCAAACATCAGATGCGGGCCATTGCCCGACTTGCGTGCATAAAGGTTTTCGATGTCGGGCGTGTCTTCATCGTGGAAGACAGGTCGTTCCACCGAAAACCCCATCGGCTTCAACATCGCTTCCAGCGCCGTCAGCGCACCGCCCTCGGCAGGCGTTACGGATGCACAGCGGATGAGGGCGGCAAGGTTATCGGCGGGATTGACGGCTAAGCTCATGAGATCGGGACTTTTTTGAAAAGGGAATCGTCTGACGGCGAGATTATCGCGCATCCCGAAAAGTGCGAAGCGGTTTTCGGAATAAGATGCGCGTGAGAAACCAACTGCATCCAGAAAAGTGCAAAGCGTTTTCGGAACAGGATGCGCGTTGAAAAAAACAGGCCGGAAACCGGCGGATGAAACAGCAATCCGATGGTTGCGCGCAGGCGGCATCGTTTCGCCTTTCACTTGTTTTTCTCAACCGGTTTCAATTTGGGAACGAAATTTCCTTGACCGGAGGGGTCCTGTCATCGTTAGTTAAAAATAAGTTGATAACGAGACCCGCAAAGGGCCGCTCAACGGGGACTCTTTTAAAATGGGAAACTGCGCATGCGTTTTGTCACTTCTGCGATAGCAGGCATGATGGTGCTCTTCGGGGCGACGACAATACCGGCCAAGGCCGCGCAATGGAGTGAAGCAGGCGGGCTTACAAGCATTCCTTACGGACACAAGGAGTATTGCGATCGTAACAAGCGCGATTGCGGTGCGCATCGGGTATTGCCGCCGATGAAGATGACCCCGCAGCGCGCGAAGCTGCTGCAATCGGTCAGCAGCTCCGTCAATCGCCGCATCAAACCGGTCTCCGATCAGGATAATTATGGCAAGCGCGATTACTGGACCATTCCGGTCAACGGCAAGGGCGATTGCGAAGACTATGTCCTGATGAAGCGGGCCCAGCTGATGGCGCGGGGCATCAGCCCGTCACAGCTTCTCATTACCATGGTACAGGGCAGCGAGCCGCATGTCGTCCTGACCGCCCGCACAGATCATGGCGATTATATCCTCGACAATCTGCGCGACGAGGTGTTGCCGGTCGAGAAAACTTCGTACCGCTATATCAAGATGCAGTCGCCTGCCAATTCCGGTCAGTGGGTTTCCATTGCCGGGCGTTCGGTCGCTGTTGCAAACAACTGATCGGGGTTACAGCGTTCAATCAAAAGCTGGTCCAATTGAATGTCATCAAGCCGCATTTCGATGCGGCTTTTCTTTTGAGTATGGGCTGATTTGACTGGCTGAACGATGCCAGCCGCAAATCAGGGTGTCATTTCGACGAAGCTTGCGTCGTTTGCAAAGGGCCGATTTCGCGAAAAATCGCATCATTGTTCACTCTCATTGGACAATATATTGGGACAGACTGTTCGCTCTTTTTGAACAAAAGACACTTTGTAACAGTCGTGTGATTGCTGGTATATCAATTAAATATTTGATTTTGTTATTATTTTATAATTTCAATTATCGTTCTCCAAGAAAATGGCCGCACAAATGTGTGATAAAGAAAACATTTTCGTGACTGGAACTTTTGCCCACTGTCACCCATTTCAGCTGCATCGGAACGACGAACAAACGCCGCTCCACTTTCCAAGGAGATAGGAAAATGAAGAAGATTGTTCTTGCTGCCGCTGCTCTTGCTCTTACCGCTGGTGCCGCTTTTGCAGAAAACCCACATGTCGGCGAACCTGCCGATCTTTATGCAAATGACCGTACGCCGGTTGCAACGCAGAGCCAGAAGCTCGACTACACGGCTCCTGCCTCGATCAACAAGGCAACGGTTTATCAGGATGGTTCGGCTCACCGCTTCGGTGACGCATCGCCTTCCTCTTACCAGAACTAAAAGTCCGCTCGGACTTTTGGCCTCTCCGGTCCAGACGGACCGGGCATGAATGAAATACCCACATTGCATGTACTCCCGAAGGTGTCGGGGCATTTCCTCCCAGATGTGCCTGGCACCGTAGGGCGGGCCACGAAGGCCCAGCTAACCAAATGTCCCCTCTATGCCTGAGATGCAGTCTCAAGGTTCAGCCGGTTAAGCACCGATGTCGGGGACGCTATGGAGAAAAGGAATAAAGAAATGAAGAAGTTTGCTCTCGCCGCTCTTGCTGTCGCTCTTAGCGCCGGTGCTGCCTATGCCGAAAACCCGTTCGTTGGCCAGCCGCCTGCAATGGCTGCTCAGGACAAGGCTTTCGTTCTTCCTGGCGAAACCCCGGTCGCTTCGACCCGCAGCAACATCGACTATACGGCTCCGGCTGCCATTCGTCAGTCTGCGCCAGTTAATCAGGATGGTTCGGCTCATCGCTTCGGCGACGCTTCCCCGTCCAGCTACCAGAACTAATTCGTTCTGACGGCTGAGCCTGTCGGTCGCCCTGCATCGTCCGTTGCGTTCCTCCCCCTCACGCATGTGACACGCGGGGCAGCCGACGGGCTGCCAAGAAATCTCCCCGGAGGATGGCGTCAGTGTCTCCCCGGACTGCCCGGATCAGAGGCATTGCGCCATCCGAAGGGGCGACCATTAAATGCAAAAAGGCGACGCCAGCAGCGTCGCCTTTTGTTTTTAAGCACGCTCTCAGTCATTGTCGAAACGCGCTATCCATTTGTTTAAGCATGTCTTTATCCCGAAACCGGTTCCCACTTTCGGGAGACATGCTCTAGTGGTCTGATTCCGACATTTGCATCCTCGGGATATGAGCGCCGAGCAAATGTCGAAATCAAAAAGACCACTAGTAACCTTATGAATCTAGTGGATTTTTCGAATTTGACGTTTGAAACGAGATTTATATCGGACGGGTATCAAACGTCAAATTCAATCCACTAGTCACGCAGCAATTCGTTGATCGAGGTCTTGGAGCGGGTCTTTTCATCGACACGCTTGACGATCACGGCGCAATAGAGGCTCGGACCCCAGTTTTCGCCGGGAACGTTCTTGCCCGGCATGGTGCCTGCAACGACGACCGAATAGGGCGGCACTTCGCCATAGAAGACTTCGCCGGTTGCGCGATCCACGATCTTGGTCGATTTGCCGATGAAGACGCCCATGCCGAGGACCGAACCTTCACGCACGATGCAGCCTTCAACGACTTCCGAGCGGGCACCGATGAAACAATTGTCTTCGATGATGGTTGGACCGGCCTGCATCGGTTCCAGAACGCCGCCGATGCCGACGCCGCCGGAAAGGTGAACGTTCTTGCCGATCTGTGCACAGGAGCCGACGGTGGCCCAGGTGTCGACCATGGTGCCCTCATCGACATAAGCGCCGAGATTGACGAAGGATGGCATCAGGATCGCGTTTGGCGCGATATAGGCCGAGTGGCGCACGATGCAGTTCGGTACGGCGCGGAAGCCTGCCTTTTCGAATTCATTGGCTGTCCAGCCGTCGAACTTCGATGGCACCTTGTCCCACCAGGAGGACTGGCCGGGGCCGCCCTTGATGACTTCCATCGGGTTGAGACGGAAGGAGAGCAGAACTGCTTTCTTCAGCCATTGGTTGACTTGCCAGTTGCCGTCCGCCTGTTTTTCTGCGACACGGGCTTCACCGCGGTCGAGCAGAACGAGCGATTGTTCGACGGCTTCGCGCACTTCGCCGCGCGTTGCCGTGTTGATACCGTCGCGCTCGTCAAAAGCCTTGTCGATTGTCTTCTCAAGGGAGGCGAGGTCTGGCTTGGTCATAGGGTGCGATCTCCATGAAGGGGCGGCGGAAGGCAGGCGTGGACAAGTCCGGCCTGTTTGCTGGGAAATTGATTAAGCGAAGGCGCCATGAGGGTCAATGTCGTTCGTGATCCGATTGCAGTGCCACGTTTGAGACAGATTAAGCATTTAGCGCCAGAATGGATGCTGTTATACCAAAACCCGATGAGCTTGACTCATTGAGTTTTGGATAAGCCGGTGCGGCAATTGAGCATTTTCAGGGCGTGATGCGTCAGCATCTCAGCGCCCTGGTATTACGCGTTGAATGGCGATAATGAAGGAGCAGGTGAGAGCATGAACCCGATGGAGAAGTCTGGCTGGACGCCATTCCCGAATTCTGAGGAAGCGGTCAAGCAGGCGCGCACCGTACCGCAGACGCCACAGACCGAAGCCCCTGCCTATCGCCTTGCTTTCACGGACGATGATTTCCTGACGCGGCGCGAACTGCGGCCGATCCGGCTGCAGCTTGAGCTTCTGAAACCTGAAATGATTCTGGCCGACCGGGGTATCAAGTCCACTGTCGTCATGTTTGGCGGTGCGCGCATTCCGGAGCCCGGCGGCGAGGCATGGGCAGCCAAGAACGAGGTTCAGAAGAAGAACCTTGAAGCCAATGCGCATTATTACGAGGAAGCGCGCAAATTCGCGCGGCTTTGTTCCGAATATTCGGCAACGACCTATTATCGCGAATTCATCGTGGTGACGGGCGGCGGTCCCGGCGTCATGGAAGCAGGCAATCGCGGAGCCGCCGATGTCGGTGCGCCGACGATCGGTCTCAACATTGTGCTGCCGCATGAACAGGCACCCAACGCCTATGTTACGCCTGACCTTTGCTTCAACTTCCATTATTTCGCGATCCGCAAGATGCATTTCCTGATGCGCGCCAAGGCGATCTGCGTGTTCCCCGGCGGTTTTGGAACGATGGACGAGCTTTTCGAGGCGATGACCCTGATCCAGACCAACCGTATGGAGCGCGTGCCGCTGATCCTGTTTGGCAAGGAATTCTGGACGAAGGCGATCAATATCGAGTTTCTGGCCGAGCAGGGCACGATTTCGCCTGCCGATATCGAACTGCTCAACCTTGTCGAAACCGCCGACGAAGCCTGGGAGCAGATCAAGGATTTTTACAAGCTCTGATTGTGTCCTGAGGGACTGATGGAATCGCGCCCGGTTTTCTTAAGACCGGGCGTTTTCGTTTTCGTCATAGGCACGAGGGCGGTGAACGAGTGTCACCAGCACGACCGAGATAATCATCAGGAGATACCACGAGCCGAGCTTGCTCATTGAAACGAGTTCCCAGCCATTGCGCTGGTTCGGATAAAGCCAGGCCTTCGACCATGTGCCGATGTTCTCGGCAATCCAGATGAAGAGCGAGGTCAGCAGAAAGGCGACCAGCAACGGCATTTTGTGCCGGAAGCGGAAGACGCGGTAATGCATGCTGGTGCGCCAGAAAAGGACGAAGGTCGCGGCAAACAGCAGCCAGCGCATATCCCAGATGAAGTGGTGTGCGAAGAAATTGATATAGATCGCGCCGGCCAGAACAACGGTCATCCAGAGCGGTGGATAGTGGTTCAGCCTTATATCGAAGATGCGATTGATGCGTGCCATGTAGGAGCCGACAGCCGCATACATGAAGCCGGAAAACAGAGGAACGCCGCCAATGCGGAAGAAATTCTCCTCGGGATAGACCCATGAACCGGCATGGGTCTTGAACACTTCCATCGCTGTGCCGACCACATGGAAGATGAGGATGACCTTGGCTTCCTCCCACGCCTCCAGCTTGAAGACCAGCATGGCAAGCTGGATAGCAAGGGCGGACAGGAACAGGAAATCGTAGCGCGTGATAAACCCCGCGCCGCCATCCGGCCAGAACCAGCGGGTGAGGATGATGAGCGCCAGCATCGCTCCACCGAAAAGGCAGGCCCATGCCTGTTTCAGCCCGAAGACCAGAAACTCGATCAGCGCATCGCTGATCCGGTGACGGGGCAGATTGTCGAGAAGGCGGTGGGCGGCCTTGTCGATGCGTTTTTCAAGGCCGGTGAATTGCCTATCTTCGTGCAATGATTTCTTCCAGAAACTGGGTCAGATTATCGGTCACATAGTCCACCTGATCGGTGAACTCGGGATCGCTTTCCCATATCTCGGAAAATGTAGGCTCAAAATTGTTCGGCACGACCAGCACCGTTTTCATGCCGAGGGCTTTGGGAACGACCAGATTACGCGCCAGATCCTCGAACATCACGGCCTTGCCCGCATCGATGCCAAAAGCGCCGAGGAAGCGGTCATAGGTGACCCGTTCAGGCTTCGGTGTCAGGCCAGCTGCGACGATGTCGAAAATATCGTCGAAATCATCGAGGATTCCGAGCTGGCTGGCAGCGCGTTCGGCATGGCCGCGATCACCATTGGTAAAGATGAAGCGACGACCCGGCAGCGCCTTGATCGCCCGTCCCAACGCCGGATCGGGCGTCAGCCACGTATAGTCGATGTCATGGACTTGTCTCAGAAAGTCGTCCGGATCGATCTGATGGCACTCCATCAGACCTTTCAGCGTGGTGCCATATTCCAGATAGAACTGCTTCTGAATCTTGCGCGCTTCGTCACGCGGCAGTTTCAGCAAAGTCTCGACATAGCTCGTCATCTTCACGTCGATCTGCGAGAACAGATTGGCGGCGTGCGGGTAGAGCGTGTTGTCGAGGTCGAACACCCAGTCAGTGACGTGGGCGAAGGCAGCTCTGTCCGGAATATCGGTCATGGTCGATCCCTTATGGCACGATAAGCGCGCATCTTATCCGAAAACCGTTTCACACTTTTCGGGATGCGCTCTATGGCACGATCAAGGTGCCGGCACCATGTTCGGTGAAAAGCTCCAGCAGCACGGAATGCGGGGTCTTGCCATTCAGAATGACAACGCCTTCGACGCCCCGGCGGATTGCTTCGATGCAGGTTTCCACCTTGGGGATCATGCCACCGGAAATGGTGCCGTCCTTGATGAGCGCCTGCGCATCGGCAACGGACAGTTCCTTGATGAGGTTCTTGTCCTTGTCCAGCACGCCCGGAACATCGGTCAGGAACAGGAGGCGCGTTGCGGCGAGCGCACCGGCAATCGCGCCTGCGAAAGTGTCGGCGTTGATATTGTAGGTATGGCCGTCACGGCCCGGCGCTACCGGCGCAATGACCGGGATCATCTCGGAGCGGGCCAGAAGATCGAGAAGCGTGCGATCCACTTCCGCCGGTTCACCGACAAAGCCGAGGTCCAGCACCTTCTCGATATTGGAATCGGGATCGATGACGGTCTTGTGCGCCTTCTGCGCAAAGACCATGTTGCCGTCCTTGCCGCAAAGACCGATTGCCCATTCGCCTTCGGCATTGATGAGGGCGACGATTTCCTTGTTGATGGAACCGGCCAGAACCATTTCCACCACTTCGACGGTCTTTTCGTCGGTGACGCGCAAGCCGCCTTCGAAGCGGGATTCGATGCCGAGCTTGGTCAGCATAGCCTGAATCTGCGGGCCGCCGCCATGCACGACAATCGGATTGATGCCCGACTGTTTCAGAAGCGCGATATCGCGCGCGAAGGCCTTGCCCAGTTCCGGATTGCCCATGGCGTGGCCGCCATATTTCACAACGACATGCTTGTTCTCGTAGCGCTGCATATAGGGCAGGGCCGCGGATAGGAGTTGCGCTTGCATTTCGGGATTTTCAAGTGTCGTCATCGCGGGCTCCATGGCTGGCGACAGGGCAAAAAGAGGCAGGCTTTTCTAGACCGGATTCATCGCAATTGGAATCCGCAGATGCTTATTTTTCGCTTTCCCGGTCGCGATTATTTGAATTTGCAGCTCGAAACCTGCCCAACAAAAAGCCGGTCTGCGCTCTATGCAGGTTTTTTACCCGGAATGATTTTCAGAGACCGCATCATGTGCAAAATATTCCTCACTGTTCTTACCTGCCTGCTTGGCACATCAGCATCCTGTGCTGCGCCTGCAGCAACGACTGAAACGATCATCCTCATCCGGCATGGAGAAAAGCCCAAAGGTGGCATGGGACAGCTCAGCTGTCGTGGGCTCAATCGTTCCTTGAAACTGCCTGCCGTCATTGCAAAAGATTTCGGCAAGCCCGATGCCATTTTCGCGCCCGATCCTGCCAAGGAAAAGAAGGATAGCGGCATTTCCTATGCCTATAACCGCCCGTTGGCGACTGTGGAGCCGACCGCCATCCGCTTTCAGATGCCGGTCGATACGCGCTTCGGCTATGACGAGATCGGGAAGCTGCAGGCCGCACTCCAGCAGCCGCAATACAGCAATGCGACGATACTGGTCGGCTGGGAACACAAGCAACTCTACAAGCTGGCGAGAAATCTGCTCAAGGACAATGGCGGAGATAAAGCTGCGGTGCCCAAATGGCGCGGCGATGACTTCGACAGCATCTATGTGCTGCATATCCAGCGCGGCGACGGGCACACGACTGCCCGTTTCGAGCGCCTCAATGAAGGGCTGGACGGGCAGCCTGAAAGCTGCCCGAGCTAGAGCATGTCCCCAAAAGTGGGAATCGGTTTTGGGATTAGGACATGCGTGAGAATAGGTAGTATCAGGCTTCCTTGATAAGCAATGCGATTGCTGCACGCAGCTCGTCGAGGCCTTCGCCTTTTTCCGACGAGGTCGCGATGATGCCGGGAAAGCAGGCCGCACGCTTGTAGGTAAGCTTGTGCGTTTCTTCCAGAAGGCGCGGTACGCCTGCGGGCTTGATCTTGTCGATCTTGGTGAGCACGATCTGATAGGAGACGGCCGCCTTGTCAAGAAGATCGAGCACTTCCGCGTCGTTCTTCTTGATGCCATGGCGGGCATCGATCAGCACATAGACACGTTTCAGCGTGGTGCGTCCGCGCAGATAATCGAACACAAGGCGCGTCCAGGCATCGACCTGTGCTTTCGGTGCTTCGGCGAAACCATAGCCCGGCATGTCGACCAGTGCCAGCGGCGGCAGATCGCCGTTCTCGCCGGAATAGCCGTCCGGCACGAAATAGTTCAGTTCCTGCGTGCGGCCCGGTGTGTTGGACGTGCGCGCAAGGCCCTTCTTGTTGACGAGCGCATTGATGAGCGACGACTTGCCGACATTGGAGCGTCCAGCGAAGGCGATTTCCACCGGACCTTCCGGCGGCAGGAAATTCATCGACGGCACGCCACGGATGAAGATCCACGATTTCTTGAAAAGCAGGCGTCCTTCCTCGACGAGTGCCGCCTGGACTTCCCGGACCGCATCCGCCGCTGCCTGAGCGGCCCTGATCGCCGCCTGCTTCTTATCCTGCTGGTTCAATGGTTTTGTCCCGATGGTGTATTCTATTGAGTACACGCATCAATGTTATGAGCCGCATTGTCAACATGACGGCACAAAAAACCCCGCCGAAGCGGGGTTCTTTCAAGTCTATTTCTTCGCCTCTTTCGGCTTTCGCTTGAAGAGGCCCTTGAGATTGTCGAAGAGCTCGATCTTCACGCCCTGGCGCTTCATGATGATGCCCTGCTGGGTAATGGAGAGCAGGTTGTTCCATGCCCAGTAGATCACGAGACCTGCCGGGAACGAAGCCAGCATGAAGGTGAAGATCACTGGCATCCAGGTGAAGATGGCAGCCTGTGTCGGATCCGGAGGCGTCGGGTTCATGCGCATCTGCAGGAACATGGTGATGCCCATCAGGAGCGGCCAGACGCCGATCATCAGGAAGTGCGGCACGCCAAAAGGCAAGAGGCCGAACAGGTTGAAGAGCGAGGTCGGATCGGGCGCTGCAAGATCCTGAATCCAGCCGAAGAACGGCGCATGGCGCATTTCGATGGTGACATAGAGCACCTTGTAGAGTGCGAAGAACACCGGAATCTGCACCAGCACCGGCCAGCAACCGGCGAGAGGATTGATCTTCTCTTCCTTGTAGAGCCGCATCATTTCCTGCTGCTGCTTCATCTTGTCATCCGCATATTTCTCGCGGATTTCAGTCAGCTTCGGCTGCACCAGCTTCATGCGTGCCATCGACTTGTACGACTTGTTGGCAAGCGGGAAGAACAGGCCCTTAAGGAGAACAGTGACGACCAGAATGGCGACGCCGAAATTGCCCGAGAACTTGTAGATCCAGTCGATGAGGTAGAACATCGGCTTGGTGATGAAGTAGAACCAGCCCCAGTCGATCAGCAGTTCGAACTGCTTGATACCGAGCTTTTCTTCATAGGCCTTGATGTTGGAAACGACTTTAGCACCGGCGAAGACGTGGTTCTTCAACGTCTGTGCCTGGCCGGGTGCAATGGTCATCGGCGCGCCGAGGAAGTCGGTCTGGTAGCGCGGGCGATCATTGGTGAAATGCGAGAAGCGACCGGTGAATTTTTCGTCCTGCGGCGGAACGAGCGTTGCCGCCCAGTACTTGTCGGTGATGCCGAGCCAGCCACCGCTCACGTCCTTGAACGAAATGTCCTTGTCGTCTTCGACCTTGGAATACTTGATTTCCTGCAGGCCGTCCTGACCCATGACGCCGATCAGGCCTTCATGAAGCACATAGGTGGCGCTGGCATGTTCCGGCTGGTTGAAGCGGGTCACGCGGCCATAGGAGGCCAGCGAGATCGGCGCGCCGGTATTGTTGGTGATCGTGTCTTCAACGGCGAACATATAGGCGTCGTCGACCGAAATGACGCGCTTGAAGGTGATGTTCTTCTCGTTGGTATAGGTCAGCGTGACCGGCGTGGATGGCGTCAGCTTGTTGTTGCCTTCCACGGTCCAGACCGTGTTCGGACCCGGAACCGGGCCGGTCGTGTCGTTGCCGGTGAAGCCGAGTTCGACGAAATAGCCCTGCTTCAGCGCCGAGGGCGCAAGCAGTTCGATCTGAGGCGAATTATCATCGACGGTCTCGTGATATCTCTTCAGGAAGAGATCATCGAGGCGCGCGCCGGTCAGGTTGATCGAACCGCGCAGCGAAGGCGTATCGATTTCGACGCGCTGCGTCTGGGCAACGGCTGCCTCGCGGGTCAGCGTGCCGCCAGCGGCTGCAACATCGCTATGGCCGGGAATATTTCCGGACGTGGCGGGCATCTGCGGCGTGTCGCCACTTTGCGCCTGTTGTTGCGTCGCCTGTTGTTTCTGCTGCTGCTCCTCAATGCGTGCCTGCTCCCGCTGGGCTTCCGTTTTCGGACCCAGATAAAACACTTGCCACAGCGTTAGCACGAGGATGGACAGGGCAATGGTGATGAAGAAATTACGATTATTTTCCATTGACGGGTCCTGATTCCGGTCTTTCCGTTCGGCGTTTCCCATCGCCCCGCCGTTCACCCTTCGCCTTGATGCGGCGGGAGAGTTCTTCGGTCAGTCGCGAAAAGGGCGCAGTGAGGGCTTGCTCGCGCGCTACGATCACATAGTCGGTCGAAGGCGCCATGTCACGCCCTGCGTGACAACGAACCGCTTCTCTCAGCCTGCGGCGGATGCGGTTTCGTATCACGGCGTTGCCGTTTTTCTTCGTTACGGTGAAACCTGCACGGGGTTTTTCGCCGATTTTGGCGGTTTGCGATTCTTCTTCGGTCCGCTCGCGGACTTCGAGAAGAAACAGTGGACCACGTCGCTTTTCACCATTCCTCAAAGCCAAAAACTCCGCTCTCTTGCGAAGGCGGAGTATTTGTTTCGGCTTGTTCATTTCTTTATTCACCGCGCTGCAGCGCGGGAAAAGATTAAGCGGAAAGCCGCTTACGGCCGCGCGAACGGCGAGCGGTGAGAACCTTGCGGCCGCCGGTGGTTGCCATGCGTGCACGGAAACCGTGACGACGCTTGCGGACGATCTTGGATGGCTGGTAAGTGCGCTTCATTTATTTAATACCGCGGTGTGCGGCCCTTCTTGATTCTGTTTTTCCGTTGAACACAATCTTGTCCGAAAACTGTTTTCCACTTTTCGGGATCACGCTCTATTGAACAGGAGCTGGTTCTTGTCCCTTGCGACGGACAGCACAAAACCATCCGTAAAACCGCGCGGGCGAACGTGACGCGGCTTATAGGGGGAGGGGGGCAAAGAGTCAATGGTGACGGGCGCTAAAGCTTGTCTCCCAAAAGTGGGAGCCGCCTTCGCGGGGAAATCAGTCCACTGGACTGATTTCTGATCCCGCTACGATGGGAAAAAGACATGCTTGATATGATCACAGCTGTGCTTCAATCGCAGCCTTATCGATGACTGACCAGACTTTCCTTATGAGCGTATTCTCGAATTCATAGAAGACATTCTCTGCGAACCGGACCCGTTTACCGTTGACCGGAAGACCGAACAGTAGCCCCTTCGGCGTGCAGTCGAACTGAAGCCGGCTGGCAATATAGGGCGGCTCGCTGACAAGCAATTCTATGTTGAAGCGCAGGTCGGGAATCGCCTCGAAATCCTGTTCCAGCATCGTGCGATAGCCGCCAAGTCCCAAAGGTCTGCCATTATGAATGGCCTCCTCGTGCACATAAAGTCCGAGGTCGTCCCAGTCCTGCCGGTTCAGGCATGCAATATAGTCGCGATAAATCTCGGCGAGTGGTTCCGACATGGCTGTCCTCCTCTTCGGAGCGGTTCCAGTTGGAGCGGTGTCGCTGGAACTGCTCTTTTTACTGAAATTGCATCATTCGGACCGGCATTGGCATTGCCAAAGCAGACTAGGGCTTTAATAAGGATGCGCAACATTTTCACATGCGGGACTGGTCCCGCAGAAGAGCATTATTGAGAGGAGTTCACCATGAGCATCCGTCGCATTGGAGTCGGCCCGCGCATGAGCCAGGCCGTAATTCACGGCAACACCGTTTATCTCGCCGGTCAGGTGGGAAATCCGGGCGCCAGCGTTACCGAACAGACCAAGGCCGTTCTGGCCGAGGTGGACCGCCTTCTCAAGGAAGTGGGCTCCGACAAGACCAAGATCCTTCAGGCCATCATCTGGCTCGCCGACATGAAGGATTTTGGCGAAATGAACGCTGTCTGGGATGCATGGGTCGATCCGGCTCACACGCCTGCCCGCGCCACCGGCGAAGCAGCGCTGGCAACGCCAGACTACAAGGTTGAAGTCATCATCACCGCTGCGGTGTAATTTCTTCAAATCGATGCGAACCCCGTCGAAGCTTCGGTTTCGGCGGGTTTTTTTATTCGCGGATACGTTGCGAAAAGCCGTCGCGTCCGCCCGCGAGCGCTCTTGCGTCGATTGACGCGCGTTTGCGCGCTTCCTCCAGTGTGCCGCCATTCTCGATCCAGCCGTGATCGTACAGATAACCGGGCAGGTAGCCTGACAGGAGGATGCGGTAGTCGAACGGGAAGGTCGGATCCAGCACCCGCGCCATGTGGAAGATGATCGTGGTGCAGTTCGCGGTCAGCGTATTATAGAATTTCGGCTGCTCTGCCAGCTCATTGCCAAGCTCGACATAGGACAGGAAAAGTTCGCGCGCGCCCACCGGCGGCAGCTTCACGCGGTAGCGATAGACGTTTTCCTTGCGGACATTGGTGCGCAGATAAATGATGTCCTGCTCTTCGGCGGCAATCATCGCCAGCTCGTATTTGCGGAAGAAGCCCGCGATGGGCGAATAGACTTCATGGTGTTCGCGGCGGATTTCGCCGGAAAAGACCACATGACGGCCATCCTCGAAACCGAATGACAGAAGCGTATGGGCGATTGCCGGGCCCGACCAATAGGACAGATAAACGTCCACCGTCGCAATCTTGCTGAGGTCGTAGGTTTCCTCTTTCCAGTTGGGCGTAAAATCTTCTGTCGTTCGCCAGGTGAAATCGCGGACATTGGAAAGGGTGACGATGTCGCCATTGATCTTTCCCGTCACCGTGCGGGCGACGTCGGGCGCCCAGATGCGGTTGAGGGAGGGGCGGACTGTGGACCATGCCCCGAGCATCACCAGCGCCAGAAGGCAGAAGACCAGTCGCCTGCGCCAGCAGCGGTAATGTCTTTCGCCTGCAATCACGCCCAGAGCGATCAGAAGCCAGACGGCGATGATCGATCCGCGCATGGCATCGCCGAAGGGCAACTGGAACCACATGGCAAAGCTGGCCCATATCGCAAAGATAAGGACGAATAAAATGAAGACGAACTTGCCTGCGATGCGGACGGGAGCCGATTTCAGGAGAGATGACATATGCATTCCGTATTCGTCGGTTGCCGCTGCCAGGAATTATTCTGTGTGCGGAAATCGGCGGGATACTGACATGATTTGCATCCCTATGTCATGGGGTAACGGTTAGAATAGTAAATTTAAGTTTCTACATTAGAAACCGTAGAAAGTTATTGGTGTGTCAGGGCTTATTTCTTTACTGCCATTGCTTCGCCGCGCGGGCGGGAAACAGGCTTGCGGTTGCGGGCGTGCGGACGCACCAGACGCCATAGAAGCAGTGCGCTGACGATCCCGGCATAGATGACCGGTTCGGCAGGCCAGCTTTTCACCGACATGATGAAATGGATCGCGCCGCCAGCGATTGCGACATAGACCAGCTTGTGCAGGCTGTTCCAACGACGGCCGAGCTTGCGGATCGACCAGTTGTTGGAGGTAAGCGCCAGCGGCACCAGCAGGACCAGGCTGATCATGCCGATGGTGATGAAAGGCCGTCGCACGATATCGGTGACGATGGCGGAAATGTTCAGGCCCTGATCCAGCACCATATAGGTGGCGAAGTGCATCAGCGCATAATAGAAGGCGAGCAGGCCGAGCGCCCGACGGTAGCGCAGAAAGGCCATGCCTGTCAGGTCGCGGATCGGCGTTACCATGAGGGTCAGAATGAGAAAGCGTAGAGCCCACAGGCCAAGCGTGTGTTCGAAAGTCTTGACCGGATCGGCACCAAGGTTGCCGCTTGCGCCCAGATAGAACGTCCAGACTGCCGGAACGAAACCGACCGCATAGAGCAGCCAGATCTTCCATTCACCGGGACGAACTGTCTTCTTTTTGCCTGTCTGGGCCGCTGCTGCCATGTCAGTAATTCACCTTCAGGTCCATGCCCGCATAAAGTGAGGCGACTTCCTCGCCATAACCGTTGAACGGCAAGGTGGGGCGGCGGCCCGAACCCAAAAAGCCGCCTTCGCCGATACGCCGTTCGGTCGCCTGGCTCCAGCGCGGATGATCGACCTCCGGATTCACATTGGCATAGAAGCCATATTCGTTAGCGGCCTGCTGCTGCCATGAGGTTGGCGGCTGCTTTTCGACAAAGCTGATCTTCGTGATCGCCTTGATCCCCTTGAAACCGTATTTCCAGGGCACCACGAGCCGGATCGGCGCGCCGTTCGCATTGGGCAATGTCTCGCCGTAAAGGCCGGCCGAAAGGATCGTCAGCGGATGATTGGCTTCATCGAGACGCAGGCCTTCGATATAGGGCCAGTCGAGAACTTGGAAGAGGCCGGTCTGGCCCGGCATTTCTTCCGGTCGCACGACGCCGGTAAAGGCGATGTATTTGGCGGAACCAAGCGGCTCCACCTGCGACAGAAGGCTTGCGAGCGGAAACCCGATCCACGGAATGACCATCGACCATGCCTCGACGCAGCGCATCCGATAGATGCGTTCTTCAAGCGGCATCCTGGCAATCAGTTCCTGAATGTCGAATTCCTTCGGCTGTTTCACGAGGCCATCGACGGTGAGCTTCCAGGGCAGCGGCTTGTAGCTGCCGGAATTGGCGGAAGGGTCGCTCTTGTCGGTGCCGAATTCATAGAAATTATTGTAGGTCGTGACAGCATCCTGCGGTGTCAGCTTTTCATCGACCTTATAGGCGGAAGCCTTCGCCTTGAGCGGTTCGGCAAAGGCGGTTGGTGCAACACCAGCCGCGGCCAGCGCACCCGCGCCAACCATGAAGTTGCGACGGTTCAGATAGAGGCTCTTGGGCGTCACCGCGTCATAAGTGAGACGGGCGGATGAAAAACGCCCGGGTTTGAAGCTGCTCATGGTCTCTCCCACTTCCAAAACGATTAGCCTGCTGTTGCAGATACGATCCCACGTAAAGGCGTCAAAAGCATGGATAATTTGCGAACACGATGTTGTTCACGCATTGTTGAGATCGCGTGAAGGCGTAACAGAATTGTAACACAATGTAACTTTTCGTGCATTCTGCCATATTCTCGCTAAAACTCTGCTGTTAACGGCATTACATTAGCGCATCCCGAAAGCACTTCCCGCAAAAGCATGGGCGATTTCGGAGAGATGTGTCGGGTCATGTGATTATCGCCGGCAGGGGTGGGGACGCACCCGGGAAGAGCTGCCTTCAAACCTTCGTTAACGTCTCATTGGCTATATTGAGATCATGGTAAAGAAGATGTTTATTGCCGCTTTGGCGGCAGCTGCATTCACGGTGGCGGCCGGCTCGGCTCTGGCCGAAGGACAGCCCGTTTCGACGAACGGTCAGGGCAAGGTTCTGAGCGCTATTGCTGCATCGATGAAAGAAGAGCAGGGCGCTCCCAAGCTGGGTGAAGGCGTGACAATGCGCGAGAAGAAAATGGATACGGAAACGACCCCGGAACAGAATTTTTCGCGCAGCAAGCAGTTCATTCATCGCTTCTACAAGCCGGAAAATGCTTCGAACGAACTGGTGATCCTGCTGCACGGTTCGGGCGGTAATGAAACCAGCCTTGTGCCGCTGGCTTCCAAGATCTGGCCGCGCGCCACACTGCTCGGCATTCGCGGTCGCGTGATGCAAGATGGCGGTACACGCTGGTACAAGCGCATCTCGCCGGTCAAGTTCGACCAGAAGGACGTGAAGCTCGAAGCCAATGCGTTCGTGACCTTTTTGACGCGTCTGGCCGATGACAAGGATCTCGACCTCACCCACGCAACCTTCGTGGGCTATTCTAACGGCGCCAATCTTCTGGCTGCAACCATGATGCTGCACCCCGATCTGGTGAAGCGCGCCATTCTGATGCGCTCGATGCCGGTTCTGGATAACGCCCCTGTGGCCAATCTGAGCAAGGCGCGCGTTCTGACCATCACAGGCGAAGAGGACAAGCTCTATTCACCGTTTGCGCCAGCGCTTTCTGCACTTCTGCGCTCCGGTGGCGCTCGCGTCGATGCCCGCACCATCGATGCGGATCATATGCTGGGTGAAAAGGATATCGCCGCCATCACTCAATGGGTGGCATCGCTCGGACCAGATGGTGCGCCTGCGGTTGCAAGACGCGGACAATAATATCGACTTGATTGAAGCCCGGTCAGTTTCCCTGATCGGGCTTCGCGATCATGCATTCGGGCGGTAGCGAAAGTGACCGGTAATGGGAAACTCAAACAGCCGGTCTTCAATCCGGGTTCCCGCACCAATATTGTGAACAACCAACAGACGTGTGCCCTCGGCATTATAGCGCTGTGTAACGATGGCTATATGCGGCAGGTTTCCCGGAAGCATCTGCGCGACGAGATCGCCGGGACGATAATCCTCAGCAACTTTTGTAACCGGTAAGGCCGCTTTGCTCCTGTTGAAAAATACGGCAAGGTTCGGCACGCGACGGTGGTCGATATTCGGGTCGGGGCGCTTCAGGCCCCAGTTTCTCGGATATTGCGTGAAAGCTTTCCGCATATCGTTGTGGACCAAGGCCTGCAGGTCCGCATTCAACCCCTGCCGATAGGCGCGGATGATGACATCGGTGCAGACGCCTCGATCGAGAGGAACGTCTCCGCCGGGATATTTCAGCTGCGTATAAGCGGGGTCATAGTGAACCGTCGTTCCCACCTGGCTTTCCGCTGCCGCAATCAGCTTTTGCGCCCACGGCTCAGCCTCCACCGAAGGGAGCGCCGCAGAAGTCTTTTCGACGAGCAGGGACGTCGAAAAGACTGCCGATACTCCGCCGAGGACAATAGAACGACGTGAAAGCATACTGAAATTCTCTTCCTCCTGCATGAACAGGATAAAACCGCTGAAGATCGATTACGATTGTTGGTCCGGTGTTGGTATGATCTATTAGCAACTCTAGATTTAAATAAGGAAATCGTATGATTCTAAGAAGTGCTAAAGGTTCTTCTGTCCTGATGGCCGTAATTGGTGCGGCTCTTGTGGCAGGCGGATTTTATTACCAAGCCAGTGGTTCGTCTGTTTCCAGCGCGGATCAACAGCGCTGCGAACAAATCATCCAGAATATTTATGGTGATAATGCCGATGCCAAATCGTCGTTGCTGCCGAAATGCAACGAGCCCGGCATGGTCGCGATGATGGATGCCAGGGCTGGCGGCTCTGGCGCGTCGGAAGCTGCCGCAGCCATTGCCTCTGCCAATCAGACCGACATAACGTCGAATGCATTGGGTTATGGGGTGATGGGCGTCGGTGTTGCGCTGGTGATTTCGGGTCTTTTCGGTATGGCTCGCGCCAAACGAAACGGTGAGGTCTGAGGATCTGCAAGCAGTCTGCTTGTGTAGATGAAACGGGGAATCAGTCCATTGGACTGTTTCCCCCGCGACCTGCGGCTTCTGTTCAGGGTTTAGAGCGCCGATCTGATTGGATCAGATCGGCGCTCTAATCATTTGTTTTTACGCGCATCTTTTCCGAAAACCGTTTCACACTTTTCGGGATGCGCTCTAATCCGCTATCGAAACCACACCGCAATCCCCGGCCTCGGAGCCGAAGACGAGGCGTTGGCCCTGTTCATCCCAGCCCATGCTGGTGATTGCGCCCTTGCCGGGGCGGCGCAGCAGAACTTCCTTGCTGTCGGCGAAACGAGCAACCAGGATCATGCCGTCATTATAGCCGATGGCTGCAATGTCCTCGACCGGATGGCAGGCAACGGATGTCACCATGCTATCGCCACGAAGACCGAGTTCCAGAGGAGCCTTGCCCATCGGGCCGTCCTTGCCCGCAAAAGGCCAGACGATTGCTGCCGGGGCGCCGGAGGTGGCCAGCCACTTGGCCTTGGCGCTCCACGACCAGTCTTTCACCTTGGCCGGATAGCCGGTCATGCGCATGTGCTTCGTATCTTCGAGACGCCAGCCATGCAGGGCATTTTCCTGCATCGAGGTGACGAGGAAGCGGCCGTCGGGCGAGAAGATCACGCCGATATGCGCGCCCTTCCATTCCAGTTCGACAGGCTTCGCCGCTGTTCCGGTCCAGATCAGGGTCGCACCATTATAGCGGGCAATTGCCAGCCGCTGGCCCTTTGGCGCAAAGGCTATGCCTTCGACGCTGCGCTCCTGCGCAAATTCCTGCACCTTGCCGTCGGACGTGCGCACCCAGGCGGTGCGACCCGATGCAAAACCGACAGTTCCGCCGGGGCCTGCTGCCACGGCGGTCATCCATTTGCGCGGGATCTTCGCAAGTTCAGCTACCGTCCCATCGGCGTCGGTACGGCACACGCGACCGTCTTCGCCGCCAGTGATGAGCGACTTTCCGTCAACGGAAACGGTTGCGCTCAACAGGCCGTCATGGACTGCAGAGGTCTTGCTGCCGTTATTGAGCTGATGGATCGAGCCATCGGCCATTGCGAAGAAGGGAATGCCGCTGATAAAGCGCGCATAAAGACAATGACCTTCAAGGTCGAGCGGAGCTACTGTAGGCATCGGCTTCCGGTATTGTTTATTGATGAGAGCATTTCCAGCAGAAGCGGTTTTGCCGGAAATGCATAGAAATAGGCGGTTAAGCGGTTTCCCGGTTCGAACAGAACCGGAAGCGCTTTATCGGGCCTGACTGTTTTCGAAGCCGGCCTTCAGGGCGGCGGGGTCGAGTTCACGTCCGATGAAGACGAGGCGGCTTTCACGCTTTTCGTCTTCCTTCCAGGCACGCTGGTGGTCACCTTCGATGATCATGTGCACGCCCTGGACCACATAGCGATCCGGATCGTCCTTGAAAGCGATGATGCCCTTGAGGCGCAGAATGTTCGGTCCTTGCGTCTGGGTGATGTTCTGAATCCACGGGAAGAATTTCGCCGGGTCGATTTCACCAGCCCTGAGCGACACCGACTTCACCGTCACATCATGGATCGGTGAGGCGTGATCGTGGTGATGGTCATGATCGCAGTCGGGACCGCACACATGGTCATGGTCGTGATGGTGGTCATGATGATTGTGATCATGCGCATGATGATGATGTCCATGGTCGTGACCATGATGGTCATGATCATGGTCGCAATCCGGTCCGCATACGTGATCGGGATGATCATGGTCGAGAAAGTGCGGATCGTTGTCCAGAACGCGCTTCAGGTCGAAGGCGCCGCGATCCAGCACGCGGTCGAGCGGAATGGAGGCGCGCTCGGTGCGGTGGATGATGGCATGCGGGTTGATGGCGCGAACGGTCGCCTCGATGGCCGCCAGCTCCTGCGGCGTCACGAGATCGGTCTTGTTGATGAGCACGACATCGGCAAAGGCGATCTGGTCTTCCGCCTCGCGGCTGTCCTTCAGGCGCAGCGGCAGGTGCTTGGCATCGACAAGGGCGACAACGGCGTCGAGACCGGTCTTGGCGCGCACGTCATCATCCATGAAGAAGGTTTGCGCCACCGGAACCGGATCGGCAAGGCCGGTCGTTTCCACAACGATGGCGTCGAAACGACCCGGACGGCGCATCAGGCCTTCCACCACGCGGATCAGGTCGCCACGCACGGTGCAGCAGATGCAGCCATTGTTCATTTCGTAGATTTCTTCGTCCGACTCGACGATCAGGTCGTTGTCGATGCCGATCTCGCCGAATTCATTGACGATCACGGCGTAACGCTTGCCGTGATTTTCGGTCAGGATACGGTTGAGAAGAGTGGTCTTTCCCGAACCCAGATAACCGGTCAGAACGGTCACGGGAATGCGGCCAGCTTCAGTGGTCGTCTTGGTTTCAGACGGAGCTTCGGTTTGGGCTTCAGCCTGGCTCATGATTATGCCTCTTGAAGTTGTGGCCTTTTGAAATCGTGGTCCGGGATGGCCAGTGCGCAGCCAGCGCGAGCGGCACAGCACCGAAACCTCGGATAGGACAATTCATATAAGGGAAGGGCAGCGTGAATGCCATATGCAATGCTATAATATTACATTCGCCTAATCACATTCACGCCAGTTGGAACACGGGCCTTGCAGTGTCTAACCTGCCTGATTGGCGAGACGTTGCAATTCGAACCGGGCGAGATCGAACCTGTCGACATCGCGCAGCAGTTCGATAAAGCCCGTCACCGCGTTGGTGATCAGCCTTTCCCCGGCTTCTGCCGTTGCGGCAGCAGCGTTGCCAGCAACCCCTTCCGGGTTGAGATCGTGCATCTTCCAGCCGAAGGCATGAGGGCCATAGGCGCGCAGGAACTTGAATTCCTCGGCGTAACGTGACTGGGCGTTGGAGAAATTGCGTGCCTTCGACATGTCCACCAGATCGGGGCGCAGCGCCAGCATCACCGATGTCTCGATGAAGCCGCCATGAATATCGAGCGCTTTTTCCTCCGGCGTAATCAGGCCTTCCGGCAGACCGAAACGGGTCCAGCTCGTGGCAACCGCCAGCATGTCGAGCCGCGTGCGCAGTTCCGTTGCGACAATTGTCATCAATGGCGAATTTCCGCCATGCGCGTTCAGCATGACCAGTTTGCGAATGCCGCCAGCGTGAAGGTTTTCACCAATGCCGATCCACTGGTTCACGGCCTCGGCAAAGGCGAGGCTCTGGGTTCCTTCGGTATCCATGTGTTCGATGGAATAGCCGACCGGCTGTGCGGGCAGAAAATTGACGTTCAGTTCGGCAGGCAGCGCATCGCTGACACGCGCGACAATGCCTTCGGCGATGATCGTATCCGTTTCAAACGGCAAATGAGGCCCATGCTGTTCGTGAGCGCCAAGGGGCAGAACGACAATCATGTCGCTGTTTTGATCGCGCAGGTCGGTCATGTTTTCCTCGCTTTATTTGTTTTATTGGGTCCTGACCCTAACGTCCGTTAGCCATGACAGCAACCGGGCCTTGTTGTTTCATAAGTCGGACAATATTTTACGATATATGGATGGATGGGACTATCGATCAGGCGACAGTAACTGGTTTATTTTGAACAGCGTATCTTGTCCGAAAACCGTTGGATGCTTTTCGGGATGCGCATCAAAGTGCCAACAAGGGCGAGGTGGCGATGAGCAAGGACAATAAGGCGGTTGTACTTTACCGGCTGCAATCCGTGGCAAGACTGTCGCGGACGGTGCTGGCCACGCGGCTTCTGGAACAGGGGCTCTATGCAGGGCAAGATGCAGTCATGTTGCAACTGGCTGCGGAAGACGGGCTGACACCCGGCGTTCTTGCACAGCGGCTGGGTGTGCGTCCGCCGACCATCACCAAAACCATTGCGCGTCTGCAGGGGCAGGGGTTCGTGGCGAAGCGCGCCTCGGAAACCGATCAGCGCCAGTCGCATGTCTATCTGACGCAGACCGGTCTCGAGACCATCAAGGCGATCGAGAAATCCATTCGCAAGACCGAGAAGGACATGCTGAAGGGGCTCGACAAGAAAGATCGCAAGACCTTCCTCAAGATGCTGAGCCGGATGGAGAGCAATCTTGCGCTTCGCGGTGTCACGCGCATTCCCGATGAGCCTGAAACGGAAGTGCTTGAAGAGGACGACGTGGAATAGGCCTGTCGCTTATCAAGCTCTAACTATTTGTTTTGACGCGCATCTTGGCGGGAAACCGTGAAACACTTTTCAAGATGCGTGCTATCGAAAATGCTTCCAATTCAAGGTTTGCAATGGCATAACCGTTCGCAAGACGAACGGTCGCGTCTCACCTTGTCAGGTTGCGGCCGCGTCTCCGACTGCGGCACGGACCATTTTGGGGAGGCGACTTGGCCCAGAAAATAAAGCTATCGACCATCGCGGATGCGCTTGGTGTTTCGACAGCCACAGTTTCGCTCGCTTTGCGCGACAGTCCCCTCGTTGCCGACCAGACCCGCGAGAAGATCAAGGAACATGCCCGCGCCATCGGTTATATCTATAACCGTCGCGCTGCGAGCCTGCGTACCTCGCGTTCCGGGATTGTCGGCGTCGTGGTGCACGACATCATGAATCCGTTCTTCGCGGAAATTCTCAAATCCATCGAAACGGAACTGGACCGGTCGCGGCAGACCTTCATCCTGTCCAACCATTATGATCAGCTGGAAAAGCAGCGCACCTTCATGGATACGCTTTTGCAGCTCGGCGCGGATGGGGTCATCATGTCGCCCGCTATCGGCACGCCGCCGGAAGATATCCAGCTTGCGGAAGATAATGGCCTGCCGGTCGTGCTGATCGCGCGTAGCGTCGAGGGTGTTCATGCACCGGTTTTCCGGGGTGACGACGCCTATGGTATCGGTCTCGCCACCAATCACCTGATTTCACTCGGTCATACGCGTATCGCGATGATCGGCGGTACGGATCAGACCTCGACGGGTCGTGACCGTTATCGCGGCTATGTGCAGGCCATGGAAAAGGCCGGGCTCGAGGTTCGCCCCGACTGGCGCATTGCCGGGCCGCGCACGAAACAGGGCGGCTTTGAAGTCGCGCCGCAATTTCTGGCGCTGAAAGACAAGCCGACGGCTGCGGTCTGCTGGAACGATCTGACCGCCATCGGCCTGATGAACGGCATTGCCCGCGCCGGGCTGGTGCCGGGCGAGGACATATCCGTGACCGGCTATGACGATCTCGAGGAAGCGGCCATTGCAACACCAGCGCTGACGACCGTCTGGAACGGACAGCGTGAAGTGGGACGCCGTGCTGCTCGCGCACTGCTTGACCAGCTCAACGGCGTCGAAGTTTCTTCGATGCAGGAACTCATCAAGCCGGAACTGCATATCCGGCAATCGACATCCAAGCCGAAACACGGCTGATTTCCCCCGCTCCGGCTCCGGTTGCAGCCTTTGGGTTGACCGGTCGCCGGTCCCTCACGAACTGCGACATGCTGTCCAGAGGAATCCAGAGGAATATTGTCATGACCAAGCGCGACGCAACTGTTCTGGTGCTCGGAAACTTCAATGATTATGCCGTCGAGCGTCTGTCCGGTGAGTTTTCGGTGCGCCGCATACCACGCGGTGACGCGGCGCTGGTCGATGCCGACTGGGCAGGCGACATATATGGTATTGCCAGCATGTCCACCGTCGATGCGGCGCTGATCGATGCATTGCCCAATCTAAAAATAATCGGCAATTTTGGCGTCGGTTATGATGCGGTCGATGCAAAACATGCCGGTACGAAAAATGTCATGGTCACCAATACGCCTGACGTCCTGACTGATGAAGTAGCCGATACGGCGCTTGGCCTTCTGATTGATACGGTGCGGGAATTGTCGAAGTCGCAGGAATTCCTGCGTGTAGGCAATTGGGTGAAGGAAGGCCGCTATCCGCTGTCGAAGCTATCCTTGCGTGGGCGCAAGGTCGGCATTTTCGGCCTTGGCCGCATCGGCAAGGCGGTCGCCCATCGTGTCGAAGCTTTCGGACTGCCGGTTTCCTATCACAATCGTCGCAAGGCTGAAGGCGTCGCCTACGATTATTATCCGACCCTGCTCGAGCTGGCCAAGGCGGTGGACACACTTATTCTGGTCGCACCGGGCGGTGCGGAAACCGCAAAGGCAGTCAATGCCGAAGTGCTGAAGGCGCTCGGTCCGGACGGTGTGCTGATCAATGTCGGGCGCGGTTCGCTGGTTGATGAAGATGCGCTGGCCGCAGCGCTGAACGATGGCACCATCGCTGCTGCAGGTCTGGATGTTTTCGCGAACGAACCGTCAGTGCCACAAGGCCTGCTTGATGCGCCCAACACGGTTTTGCTGCCGCATATCGCATCCGCATCGCAAAAGACCCGTCAGGCCATGGCGGATCTGGTGATCGACAATCTCATTGCATGGTTCGACACCGGCAAGGCGATCACGCCGGTGCCGGAAACGGTGCATGTGCAAGGCTAAAGCAGTCTGTCAGGCGAGTAGGGGAATATGTTTTGATTGCGGATGACCGCAACGAACTTTTACCCCTACTGTCCTACTGCCTGATGTTGACGCACAGCCTCTCCGAACGCCTCGAATATCTTGCGCGACGGAGCATCGGAATGCGCCCAATATTCCGGGTGCCACTGCACGCCGACGACAAATCCCTTCGCATTCTTCACGGAGACGGCTTCAACCGTACCGTCTTCGGCCACAGCCTCGACTTCAAGCTGCGGTGCAAGCTTGTCGATGGCCTGACGGTGAACGGAGTTCACGCGCACGCTTTCTTCTTTGAGGATTTCCGCAAGGCATGAGTTCGGGTTGAGCTTGATCGGGTGCTGGATGGCGAAGCGCTCGGCCTGGCTTTCGGATTCCGGGGCGCGGTGGTCCATCCGGCCTTCCATTTCCTGAATTTCGGTGGCGAGCGTGCCGCCCAGTGCGACGTTCAGCTCCTGTATGCCGCGGCAGATGGCCAGCACCGGAACACCTTTTTCGATGGCTGCGCGGATGAGTGGCAGCGATGTCGCATCGCGGGCATTGTCATAGGGCTCGAACGCGGCGCTCGGTTCGACGCCATAAAGCGCCGGATTGACGTTGGATTTGGAACCTGTGACGAGAACGCCGTCCACCGCATCCAGAATGGCATCGAGGTCTATTCTGTCGCCAAAACTTGGAACCAGAAGCGGCGTTACACCTGCGACGTCGATGGCGGCTGCCAGATATTGCTGGGGTGCTGCGTGCCAGGTGTAGTTTTCAAATGGCTTCACATCTGTCGGTACGGCAACGAGAGGGCGAGAAGTCTTGGGCATAATGTTCGTATCCACCAGTCGGATTATGCTCTTATCTGCTCTGTTCCTTACTTCTCCGCAATGGGTCGCGCAATCACGAACAGGTGTCGTCTTTCGGCTGCGCCATAGGTCTTTCGTCGTGCCTTCTGTGTATTGTGTTGATTTGAACCGATTTTTACGGTCGAAGATGGTTCAAATGCCGATCTCTATATTCTAGGAAGGTATAAAGAGGGATTGGCAGTTGAGGGGATGAATGACTGACGATCAGCTTTTCTCCGTCAGGGGCAAGGTTATTGCCGTGACGGGAGGGTCTTCGGGGTTGGGCCTGCGCATGGTTCATGTGCTGGCGGGGCACGGTGCGCGCGTGATTTCGATCTCGCGCACCCATGCAGGCGAAAGCATTTGCCCATCGGGCGGCGAAGTGCTCGAAATCATGGCGGATGTAACCCATCCGGATGAAATCGTGCGTGCTTTTGATGAAGCGGAAGAACGCTTCGGACCGATAACGACGCTCTTCAACAATGCCGGTGTCGCGCATATGGCACGCGCGCTCGACACGACGCGCGATATGCTGGAGCATATATTCGAGGTCAATGTCGCTGGCGCCTTTTTCGTGGCGCAGGAAGCCGCGCGCCGCATGATCGAGCGCGGCGAGGGCGGCTCCATCGTCAATACGACCAGCATTCTGGGCGAGCGTCCGCAGAAGGGTGCCGCCGCCTATTCCATGTCCAAGGCCTGCGTGACGCAGATGACGCGGGCACTGGCGCTGGAATGGGCCGCGCACGATATTCGCGTCAACGCGATTTCCCCCGGATGGTTTCCAACGCGAATCAATGAAGATCAGCTGCAAGGCCCTGCCGGGGGCTACTTCAAAGGGCGGAACCCGATGCGGCGCCTCGGCGAGCCTGAGGATCTGGACGGGGTTGTGCTGATGCTGGCTTCCGATGCCAGCCGCTATATGACGGGTTCCGTCATCACCGTGGATGGCGGTCATCAGCTCTGACAAGGTTGGAAGTTTCTTTAGCGGTTATTTCCCGCGTCGTGACTTGTATGGCAGGTTTTTTCTCTAACGGACGGGGGTCTGGCGGTAGAATATCCACATCGACTAATCTGGATTAATTCTCGGGAATGCGGAAACTAACCTGTCCCTGTTCTCCCATTTTAGCCATTTCAGTAATATTAGGACGACTAAAACATGTATGCCAATGGTTGTGATTGCCCGTTGAGGGTTGTGCGTCTGTGGTTTTCCTTAAAAAATATCTGAATACATCTTATGGTGGTTGTCGTGACAGCTTGTGGTTTAATATCCCGAAAGATATTTTTAAGTCATTAGTGCGATATTGCCTCCCCGTATAAGGGATAAATGCATCGATATGTGGCAAAGCCGTAAACCTGAGATACCTGCAGATGTGCGGCTATCTTTTCTCAGAGCGCTGTATGGTAATCGTACCACGCTCTGGTTTGGCTTGCTCGCGCACGTTGTAGCCTGTGTCGTCATCTATGTGAAAACCGATGACTGGCGCTATCTGGTTTTTGGCGGTGTATTTGCCATCATTGCTGTTGGTCGCATCTTCGATATGCACAAGTTCGACCAGGCAAAACAGCAGTCGCTGTCCCATGCCGATCTCGACCGCTGGGAAACACGCTATCTGATCGGTGCGTCCGCCGTCTGCCTGACGCTCGGCATGTTGTGTTTCTTCTCAAGCTATGTGCTCAGGGATTCCTTTGCCGAACTTGCCAGCCTGACCGTGCTGCTTGCTTCGGTCGTTTCCATTGTGGGCCGCAATTATGCATCGGCGAAAGCCGTTGTTCTGATGTCGGCCTGCACGCTGATCCCGGTTCTGGCCGGGCTTATTCTGGCGGGAACGCCGTTTCACGTCATCATTGGCCTGCTGCTGATCCCGTATTTCCTGTCCAACATCCAGATGGCAAACGGTCTGCGCGAGTTTCTCTTCGCTGCAGTCATGGGCAAGCGACGCCTGTCCATTGTGGCCGGGCGTTTCGATGCTGCCCTCAACAACATGCCGCAGGGCTTGCTGATGTTCGACAGCCAGCAGCGCATTGCGGTCATCAACAATAAGGCCAAGGCGATGTTGCAGATCGCTGAACACACCAAGCTGCATGGCCGCAAGCTCGATGTTCTGCTGCGCTATTGCGCGAAGAAGGGACTGTTTCCGCAAAACGACCTGAAAAGTGTGCATGTGCGCATGCAGGATCTTCTGCTGGGCAAGCGCACGCGCGATATTTTCCAGCTTTCGAACCAGCGTTATATCGAATGTATCGGCAATCAGACCCTCAATGAGGGGGCCGTCCTGATGTTCGAGGATGTGACGCAGCGCGTGGAAGCGGAAGCGCGCATTCAGCATATGGCGCGTTATGACGGCCTGACAGGCCTGCCGAACCGCAATTATTTCGAAACCCTGGTGCGATCCATGCGTTCCCACCAGCAAGCGGGCACGCAGGCTGCGCTCATCGTCATCGACATCAATCATTTCAAGCATGTCAACGATACGTTGGGGCATCATACCGGTGACGTATTGCTGCGCCTGTTTGCAGAGCGGCTGAACTCGCTCGATCCGCAGCGTTTCGTCGCGTCACGCTTCGGCGGCGACGAATTCGTGGTGTTCGTCTTCAATCTGCGCAGCGAGGCCGACGTTGCAGGCGTGATGGATCATATCATGACCGTCGTGACCGGCGTCTACGATCTCGACGGCGATCAGGTGCATATCGATATCAGCGCTGGCATCGCGATCGAGGATATCGGAAGATGCGATGTCGGCAGCATGCATATCAGCGCCGATCTGGCGCTCTACGAAGCCAAAAGCATGGAAGACAAGCCCTGGTCGATCTTCATCGATGCGATGGACACCAAATATCGCGGGCGCCAGAAACTCAAAGCCGATTTGCGGCTTGCCATCGAGCATGGCGAGATCAAGGTCGTCTATCAGCCCATCGTCAGCGCGCAGTCCCTGCGCGTTGTTGCGTGTGAAGCGCTGGCGCGCTGGGAGCATCCGCAGCTTGGCTTTGTGCCGCCTGCGGAATTCATTCCGCTTGCGGAAGAAATGGGCATCATCACCGACATTACCCGCTTCATGCTGGCGCAGGCCTGTGCCGACTGTCTGTCATGGGGCGACCGCATCGGTGTTTCGGTCAATCTTTCGGCCATCGATCTGAAAAGCAATGACATCGCCCGCGACATCGCCAATGCCTTGCAGAAATCGGGCCTTCCGGCTCACCGCCTTGAGGTGGAAGTGACGGAAAGCGCCATCATCTCGGACCGCAACAAAACTTCGATGGTGTTGCAGCGGCTCAAGAACGCCGGGATCAATATCGCACTGGATGATTTCGGCACCGGCTATTCCAGTCTCAGCTATCTCAATACCTTGCCATTGACCAAGGTGAAGGTCGACCGTTCCTTCGTGCGCGACATTACCACCGACCGGCGCTCGCTCATGCTGCTTCGCGGCGTTACACAGCTTTCGCACGAGCTTGGGCTGGGCGTGACAGTCGAAGGTGTCGAAACAGAGGAACAGCTTGCGCTGATCCGTGTGGCGGCGGGTGCCGATCTCGTACAGGGCTATCTTCTCGGTATGCCTGTGCCTGTGGAAGCGATCAGCGCTATGACCACGAAAGCCGCAGCGCGCCGCGACGGCGGGCGAACCGTCGCCTGATTATTTCAGATTTAACTGTTTGTATTGGACGAGCTTCTCGCGGTTTTTCAAAGTACTGCGAAGTGTTCGGCATGTCTCATCTACGACGCTCAATGTCGTTGCCACTTCTCGTGTAAATAACAGGAATTTGAATATAAATATAATAATTGGGATTTTTGAGATGCACGTATCATGCTCTTAATGTCTTAGGAGGATGTATATAAGTATTTCGTTATTTTCTTATAAAATGTCTATAAAATTCAATTTGAATATTTAAAGGGGAGGCGATGAAACGATTTTTTCGCTATGCTTTATATGGACTGATCGGGCTTGTTGTTCTTGCCGGTGTTGGTACTGCGGTCTTCTGGAAGAAAATCCACGAAAGCTGGGCGGTCTATCAATATGCCCAGATGTTCAAGGGGCCGGAAATTTTTGAAAACTTCCGCAACGTTTACAGGCGCTATCCATCGGTGCGCATCCCGCATGAGGGTGAAGTCAGCCAGCAGGTGAAAGAAGAGCGGCCCTTGCCGGAGACTTTTGTCTACAAGGGTGAGACCCGCAAGATTTCCGACTGGCTGAAGCGCGGCGGCACGACCGGTTTCATTGTTCTGAAAGACGGCGTGATCGTCCACGAGGAATATGATCACGGCAATACCGAGGCCACCCAGAGCATCGCATTTTCCATGTCGAAATCTGTCGTTTCCTTCCTTGTCGGCAATGCCGTTCGGGACGGTCTGATCGATATCAACCAGCCAGTCGACCGCTATGCGCCGGTGCTGGCCGAGGGCGGATACAAGGGCGTGACGGTCAAGAACGTGCTGCAGATGGCGTCTGGCATCGGATTTAACGAGAACTATGGTGATCTCAATTCCGATATCGTTCGGTATGCTGTCGAGCTTCTGACTGGCTCGATCACAAATTTCACCGCACATCTGAAAAATGAACGCCCGCAGGGAACGCTCAGCCACTATGTGTCGGCGGATACGCAAGTGCTCGGGCTGGTTTTGGAAGGCGCGACTGGTGTTCGTTTTCAGGATTATTTGAAGGACAAACTCTGGTCAAAGCTTGGAGCGGAAGCCGATGTCTATTGGGCGGTGGATCCCACGGGTGAAGCTGCTGCCGGGGCCGGCATGAATGCCGTGCTTCGCGATTATGCACGTTTCGGCCTGCTCTATCTCAATGAGGGTCGCAACTTCAAGGGTGAGCAGCTTGTGCCGGCGCAATGGGTGCACGATTCGGTAACGCCGGATGCGCCTTATCTGATGCCCGGTCGCAAGGATGCACTCGGCAAAATCCCGTTCGGCTATGGCTATCAGTGGTGGACGCCGGTTGACTGGCAGGGCGACTATAGTGCCGTTGGCATCTATGGGCAGTTCATCTATGTCAATCCTGCCAAAGGTGTCGTCATTGCCAAGACCTCGGCATATTCCAATTACAATGTCGACGGGCAGGATATGAAGGACGAAACGATGTATGCGTTTCAGGCTATCGCCAACGCGCTTTGAAGGCTCGTTTTCAAATCAAGGCAAATTCGTGAAATGGCCCCAGATGGGCCATTTTGCATTTTTATCTCGTTTGGCGCGCGCAAAAGCACAATCCAATTATGGCGAAGGAGTGTTTTTTGTGGGGCAATAAAAAGGCAGTGCAAAAAGTTATATCTTTACACGCTGATAAAGGCGCATATTCTGCGCACTGATTTGTGGGGTGCGGAAAATCGATTGCATGACGAATACAGCTGTTACAGGCGATAAACCGCCATTGTCCAATTTCGCGCGACAGCTGTTGCAGTTTCTCGACCGGGTGGAATATCGCCGCATTGTCCATGCGGAGGACCTCGAGGAAATCGGTCGTCTGCGTTACCGTTCCTACCGAACCCGCAATGTCATGCATGAGGCGGAAGTGCCGTCTATCGTTGATGATATCGACCGCGACAGCCATGCCTTCGTCTATGGTGTGTATGTGGACGGGCAATTGGTCAGCACGCTGCGCATCCATCATATTACGCCCGATCATCGTCGCGGCACGAGCTATGCACTGTTCCCGGATATTCTTGATCCGCTGCTCAATAGCGGTATGCATTTTGTTGATCCGACCCGTTTTGCCGCCGATCCCGAGCTATTGAGCGAATACCCGGCCATTCCCTACATCACGCTGCGCATCGCGGCGATGGCATCCGAATTTTTCGCGGCAGATCAATGTCTTGCCTCGGTGAAGCCGGAACATATGGCGTTCTACAAACGCATATTCGGCACCTCTGTCATGGCCGATGCGCGCGAACATGAAGGCTATGGAATCAGGGTCGGGCTTGGTTCCGCACCTATCCGCAATATTCGCGATGCGGTGGCGGTGCGCTTTCCGTTTTTCAAGTCGCAGCCGCATGAACGCCATGCGATGTTTGGTGACATGCGCAGCAGTTCCGTGCCGCTGACGATTTTGCCGACGGCGAAATATACTGGCCTCGGCGTATAAGAATCTAAAAACATCGCCGGATATTAAACAATTAAATGTAGCCAGAGGGGTGGTTTCGCTTTACGAAGATTGCGGAACCGCTTCTGCGGAGAGAGGGTAGTGCGACGAAAAGCCTTGCTGTCAAAGCATCGGTTTGTTCGGTCGCACATTGAAGATTGCAGTTATTTTCGCTTAACATGACGGTGTATGGGCGGAAATTCTGAATGGGTGGAACTAAAATGGCAGAACATCATACGACGGCTCCGGCTGAACTTGGCGCACCGATGGATTATTCCGAGCATGAGAAAACTTATGCCGGTTTCACGGGCCTGGTTAAATGGGGCACGGTGGCGCTCGTCGCCCTTATGATTGCCATGGCGTTCGGCTTTTTTGCTGGTGGTTTCTTCTCCGCGACCGTTCTTTTCATTCTAGTTTGTGTCGCTGCCTGGTTCATCCTCTAGCGCATCCTTTCGCCGCCGGATGGAGACCAACCGGTGGCGCACGATGCAGCTTTGGTGCTGAACCGGGATTAACCCGCACGATTTGATCGAATGCCTTGGCATGGGGTACCGTGCCGAGGGTTTATGCATGTCTGTAGTTCATTTTTAGAGCGCATCCCGAAAAGTGTGAAACGGTTTTCGGACCAGATGCGCGTTACAAAACAATAGTTAGAGCGCGTTTCGATCTGATTCAATCAGTTCGAAACGCGCTCTAAAAGGGCTTCTTCCCGGAAGCCCGTAATGCCGCCTGACCGGGGGAACCCCGGAAGAACGCCACGAAAGGGAAACCAGCTTGGCCCAGACGTTATTTATCCCGAAAGAGAGTGACCCCAGCGAGACCCGCGTTGCTGCGTCGGCGGAGACGGTGAAGAAGTTCATCGCGCTCGGTTTCGACGTTGTGGTGGAAAAAGGCGCTGGCGAGAAATCGCGCATTCCCGATGCCGAGTTTACGGCAGCCGGTGCCCGCATCGGCACAGTGGCGGATGCCAAAACGGCGGATGTGGTACTCAAGGTGCGGCGTCCGACGGATGCGGAACTCAAAGGGTATAAATCGGGCGCAGCGCTTTTCGCCATGCTTGATCCCTACGGCCATGAAGACGCTGTAGCGGCCCTTGCCAAGGCTGGCATTTCCGCTTTCACGATGGAGTTCATGCCGCGCATCACCCGTGCGCAAGTGATGGACGTCTTGTCGAGCCAAGCAAACCTCGCCGGTTATCAGGCGGTGATCGATGCGGCGGAAGTCTATGACCGCGCCATGCCGATGATGATGACGGCAGCGGGCACCGTGCCTGCCGCCAAAGTGTTCGTTATGGGGGCAGGCGTTGCCGGTCTTCAGGCCATTGCAACGGCGCGCCGTCTCGGTGCTGTCGTGACGGCAACCGACGTTCGCCCCGCCGCCAAGGAGCAGGTTGCTTCGCTCGGCGCGAAGTTCATCGCCGTTGAGGACGAAGAGTTCAAGGCTGCGGAAACTTCCGGCGGCTACGCCAAGGAAATGTCGAAGGAATATCAGGCGAAGCAGGCCGCACTTGTTGCCGACCATATCGCCAAGCAGGATATCGTCATCACAACGGCGCTCATTCCGGGGCGTCCGGCGCCGCGTCTGGTTTCCAAGGAAATGGTTGCTTCCATGCGTCCGGGTTCCGTGCTGGTCGATCTCGCGGTCGAGCGCGGCGGCAATGTCGAAGGCGCAGTTGCAGGCGAGATCGCTGACGTGAACGGCGTCAGGATCGTCGGTCACCTCAATGTGTCGGGCCGCATCGCCGCGAGCGCATCGCAGCTTTATGCACGCAACCTGATCGCCTTCGTCGAAACGCTGGTCGACAAGGAAGCCAAGGTCCTGAAAATCGACCCGGAAGAAGAGCTGGTCAAGGCTACGCTTCTGACCCATCAGGGCAAGATCTTGCATCCGGCGTTCGCCACGGCTGAGACAGCAGCGGCTCCGGCTGTCGCTGAAAAGGCTGCAAAGCCAAAGGCCGCGCCGAAACCGAAAGCGGAAAAACCGGCAGCAAAGGCAGCGGCGCCGAAGGCGGCTGCCAAGCCTGCCAAAAAAGCACCTGCAAAGGCGCCGAAGACGACGTCTTCCCCCAAGTCTCCAGTTGATGGAGGAGAGGCATAATGGCCGATACAAATCTCGACAAAGCCCTTGAGGGCCTTAATCAGGCGGCAGATGCCGTAAGGCAGGCAGCGGAAAATGCAGGCGGTCTGGGTGATGCAGCAGCGGCTGCCGCACATGCCGCATCGGGCGGTGCGATCGATCCGTTCGTGTTCCGCTTTGCGATTTTCATCCTGTCGATTTTCGTCGGCTACTATGTTGTGTGGTCGGTCACGCCTGCACTGCACACGCCGCTGATGGCCGTCACAAACGCCATTTCATCGGTGATCGTGGTGGGCGCGCTTCTGGCCGTCGGCCTTTCGCTTTCGGGCTGGGCAACCGGCTTCGGTTTCATTGCGCTCATTCTGGCGAGCGTCAACATTTTCGGCGGCTTCCTGGTCACCCAGCGCATGCTCGCCATGTACAAGAAAAAAGAAAAGTGAGGCTGAACCATTATGAGCGTTAATCTCGCAGCCTTCCTTTATCTCGTCTCCGGCGTGTTGTTCATTCTGGCGCTGCGCGGCCTGTCGCATCCGACGACCAGCCGTCAGGGCAATATGTACGGCATGATCGGTATGGCGATTTCCATCGTCACCACGCTTCTGCTGGCGCGTCCAAGCTTCGGCGGTCTGGCTCTCATCGTGGTCGGCATCGCCATTGGCGGCGGTATCGGTGCCGTCATCGCACGCCGCATCGCCATGACGGCCATGCCGCAGCTTGTTGCCGCGTTCCACTCGTTGATCGGTCTTGCCGCCGTTCTCGTGGCCGCTGCCGCAATTTACTCGCCGCATTCCTTCGGTATCGGCGAAGTGGGCCAGATCCACGGTCAGGCGCTGATCGAAATGTCGCTGGGCGTGGCCATCGGCGCAATCACCTTCACTGGCTCGATCATCGCCTTCCTCAAGCTTGATGGTCGCATGTCGGGCAAGCCGATCATGCTGCCGGGACGTCATGTCATCAACGCCGCTTTGGCCGCAGCCATCGTGTTGCTGGTCGTTGTGCTGGTAAACACCGAAAGCCATTTCGTGTTCTGGCTGATCGTGCTTCTGTCGCTGGTGTTCGGCGTGCTGATCATCGTGCCAATCGGCGGCGCAGACATGCCGGTCGTGGTCTCCATGCTCAATTCCTATTCGGGCTGGGCAGCGGCAGGCATCGGCTTCACGCTCGGCAATCTGGCGCTGATCATCACCGGCGCGCTGGTCGGCTCTTCGGGCGCGATCCTGTCCTACATCATGTGTAAGGGCATGAACCGTTCGTTCATCTCGGTCATTCTCGGCGGCTTTGGCGGCGATACGTCCGGCGGTCCGGCTGGCGAGGTCGAACAGCGCCCGGTCAAGCAGGGTTCTGCCGACGACGCGGCCTTCATCATGAAGAACGCTTCCAAGGTCATCATCGTGCCGGGCTATGGCATGGCGGTGGCGCAGGCCCAGCACGCGCTGCGTGAAATGGCCGACAAGCTCAAGGCCGAAGGCGTGGAAGTCAAATACGCCATCCATCCGGTGGCCGGTCGTATGCCGGGCCATATGAACGTGCTTCTGGCCGAGGCCAACGTGCCTTACGATGAAGTGTTCGAGCTGGAAGACATCAATTCGGAATTCGCGCAGGCCGATGTGGCTTTCGTGATCGGCGCGAACGACGTCACCAATCCGGCGGCGAAGACCGATCCGAAGTCACCGATCTTCGGCATGCCGATCCTCGATGTCGACAAGGCTGGCACGGTTCTGTTCATCAAGCGCGGCATGGGCTCCGGCTATGCGGGCGTGGAAAACGAACTGTTCTTCCGCGACAACACCATGATGCTCTTCGCCGATGCGAAGAAGATGGTGGAGAGTATTGTGAAAGCCCTCGATCACTAGGCCTTCGATATTCGGGTTCTGGCGGCCTGCAAATGGCGCGGTTCTGCGCTTCCGGTGCTCATGTACGTTAAGTACACTCCGCTCTGGTTCTCGAACCTCACCATTTTCGGCACGCCATTTCCCCGAATCTCATAAGGCCGGGGTGCCCGGTTGGAAAACAAAAAGGCGGCTTCGAGCCGCCTTTTTGTTTGAGTTTTCGATCGGGCTTCAGCCGTAGATCATCTTGTCCTGCAACGCGCGCAGTTCGGCGATCTTGGAGCCCGGCTGCGGTGCCGCATTGGCATAGGTGATGAGTTCGCCCTTCCTGATCGGCGCGATGACCGTGCCGTTCTGGAGCAGGCCGCAGGGGATGGCCTTGGCCGCATGCGCTTCAGGCGTCGTCATGATCCACGAGCGGTAGCAATATTGCCCGATGGCATCCAGATGATCGCCGGGCTGCAAGTCCTTCTTGGCGACGGCGCAGACTTCCGCCACAGGCTTTGGCAGCGGCACCATATCGGTCTTGCCGTGCAGCACGACACGAGCGACGGTGAGCGGTACTTCCAGCGAGGTGAGGTGGAAAGGCCGATGGAAGGTGAAGTAGGGGCCTTTGCCCATCTTCAGGTCTTCCAGACGTTCGACAAGGCGCGGATGTTCCATCTTGGCGATGACGAAGACACCGGGCGACACGCCGCGCCCGATGGAATAATCGACCACGCCGGTCTTGTTCAGAACACCGCCGTCTTCCTTCGGAATCAAAGTGCGGTTCAGCTCGTCAATGGCTGCCTTGGGGCCATGCATGCCCGCAATATCCGGCACAAGGCCGGTTGCATTGGCGATGGCCGCCATTTCAACCATCGTTTTGGAACCATCGACGAACTCCACCAGCAGGCGGACATTCATATTCCGGCGGTCGGCTTCTTCCTGATAATCGTCTGGGATCGCGTCGAAATTGAGCGGATTGTTCTTGCCTTTGCCAGCGGCCACGACCTTGTGCCCCATGGCGGAAACGAACTCGATCAGTTCCATGCAGGATAACGGCTCGTCGCCCGCGCCAAGGGAATAGATCACGCCGTGCTTGTCGGCCTCGGCCTTGAGGTAGGGCCCGATGGTGACATCCGCCTCGACATTCATCATGACGAGGTGCTTGCCGTTACGGATGGCCTTGATGCCGGTCTGAGCCCCCACTTCCGGAATACCAGTCGCATCGATGATGACATCGAGCAGCGGGTTGGAAAGGATCAGGTCATTGTCATCGGTGACGGCGATCTTGCCGCTTTCGATGGCGCTGGTCATTGCGGATTCTGTGCGGGCTTCTCGCGCGTTTTCCTCGTCGCCATAGGCGGTGCGGACAGCTTTGAAAGTGTTGGGCAGTCTGCGGGCAGAAAGAGCGCCGACTTCGATGCCCTGCATCCGCGCCACCTGCGTGACGATGTCGGTGCCCATTTCGCCAGCGCCAATCAGACCGATGCGGATCGGCTTGCCGGTTTCCGCTCGCGCTGCGAGATCGCGCGCCAGTCCTACCAGTGCCACATTTGTCGTCATGAAACTCTCCGCAAAACTTCAAGGCCGCTTCTTCGCGGTAATTTTGTCACGCTTATGTTGTTATAGATGCGTATTGGATGAACAGTCTCTATATCAACACTGACAGACGCGCATCCCCAAACTGCGCGACAAAATATGCATCCCTTTAGTGGGCCACTGGAGCCAAAATGAGCAGCGTATCCCCTTTCGATCTCGTGATCTTCGACTGTGACGGCGTTCTTGTCGATAGCGAGCCGCTTTCCTGTCTGGCTTTCGAGCAGGTCTATGCCAATCACGGCATGAAGCTGCCGGAAGGAACGGTCGCCAAGGGCATCGGCATGAAGCAGGCCGATATCATGAAGATGATTGAGGACATGACCGGGCACCGTCTGCCGGAGGAGGCCACCAGCCAATTCTGGCCCGAGACGAAAATCCTGTTCGCGGAGGCTCTGCAGCCAACCATCGGCATTGCCAATTTCCTGCGCGATCTGCCGCAAAAGCGTTGCGTTGCATCGTCGTCGCAGCCGGAGCGTATCGCGTTCAGCCTGGAAAAGACCGGCATCAGCCATTATTTCGGCGATGCCGTTTACTCGTCCAGCATGGTCAAGCGCGGCAAGCCGGCGCCAGACCTGTTCCTGTTTGCAGCCGACAAGATGGGCATCGATCCGGCGCGTTGCGTGGTGATCGAGGATTCTCCCTTCGGTGTCGAAGGCGCTATCGCGGCAGGCATGACGGCATTCGGCTATACGGGCGGCGGACATACTTATACCGGGCACGCCGAAAAATTGACGGGCAGGGGTGCACATAGGGTTTTCTCGCACTGGGATGATATAGCACGGGAAATTCTGGTTGCCGCGTGAGTGTCTGATCCAAAAGTCGCCATGCCGGACTGCAAATGGCAATTTCTGCGCTTCCGGTGCTCATGTACATTTAAGTACATTGCGCTCCGGTTCTCGAAATCACCATTTTCGCCATGGCCTGCCACTTTTTGATTCAGACACCAGGCTTTATTGGTTAAACACAAGGCAAATCACATCAGCAGGAATAGCCAGCGAATGAAAGACGCAATCACGCTCGACCAGTTGCGCGAGGCAATCGGCACGGAAGTCGGATGTTCCGAGTGGCGCGAAGTCACGCAGGAAATGATCAACCAGTTCGCAGATGCGACCGACGATCATCAGTTCATCCATGTCGACCCGGAACGCGCCGCCAAGGAAACGCCGTTTGGTGGCACCATCGCGCATGGCTTCCTGACGCTGTCGCTACTCTCTACGCTGGCTTACGAAGCGCTTCCGATGCTGGAAGGTGCTACGATGGGCATCAATTACGGCTTCGACAAGCTGCGCTTCATGTCGCCAGTCAAGACCGGCGCCCGCGTGCGCGCCCGCTTCAAGCTGGCGGATGCGGATATCCGCCCGTCAGGTCGCGTGGTCAATCATTATGATGTGACGCTGGAAATCGAAAACTCGCTGAAGCCTGCGCTGACGGCCACCTGGCTGACGATTGCCGTCGTGGAGCCGCCGGAGGCTTAAGCAGTTCAAGCCGCTTCGCTATGTCGAACTGGAAGCCGTCCTTCTTCATCGAGAGGGGCGGCTTTTCCTTTGTGTTCGGTCATCAGCTCGCGGAAGAAGAACGGGCCGTGCAGGAACATGCCGAAATCGTAGAAGTTCTTCTTCTCCGCCCCGCGCATGTAAAGCAGATGCATCAGGAAGAAATTGCCCTTCGACCGCTTGTAGCGGTTTTCGCTGTGCACGTTCTTGAAGCGGATGCGGTTGATAAGCGGCGGGTTGGTGGTCTCTAGCTTCAGAACCTTGGCCGGGTTCGAGCCGTAGAAGTGGATAATGTCGGTCAGCACCTGGAATTCCGACCACAGGACCGGGCTTTCCTCGATCACCACGCGCGCGTCCTCGCGTAGCGACTTTGCCTTTGGGTGAAGGGCGATCATCATCAGGCATGAGCCGATGGCGAGCAGCGACACGGGCTGTTTTGCCAGAAGATCGGGACGCTCGCGCTGCAGATCGGCAAGCGCCTCCACTGCCGGAACCGTGCCAAGACTATGCGCAACGATGATGACCTCATCGGCATTGCTGGCTTCGATCTTCTGCTTCAGGGCTTCCGCAAAAGCCTTGCGCCGCTGGTTGAGCTTCTTGTTGCGCCTGTGGATACGATCATAGGCCGCAGACCAGTCGTCGAGCAGATAGGACATGAAAAACCGGTCGCCGGGTTTGCGCACGAGCAGGGTTGCGACGACGGCGGCAAGTGGAACCGACCACAGAAGATGCAGCGCGGAAAGGCCTGCTGCCATCGGTGCGAAAGCGAGCAGGGCGGCGACAGCCAGAATCGCCAGCGACAGCAGAAACGGCCACAGGAAAAACAGGATAAATCGCCAGCTTGTCGTCAGATAGCGCCACAGCGTTCCGGTGAAGAGGATGTTCAGGAATGCGTGAAAGCCGGTCAGCATTCGCATCGGTGTGGAGCGCGCGGCGTAATCGTCAAAAATATCCGCAGTGCCGAACTGGCAGAATTCGGTTTCCGTCTGCCAGCCATTGCCCACGGTGACGGCAGTGGTCGTGCCGCAATCGTCAGGCTCCTCGGTCATGGGCGGAAGCTTGGTCTTTGCCTTCCACAGGCGGTCGAAATCCTTCAGGGCCTGCGCGTGGCGCACGCGGACGGCTTTCGGGTGCAGGCCTTCATAGCCTGTGAACTGGATAACGAGTCGTTTGCGGAGGGACATCAGGAGAATCGGATAAATTGAGAGGAGGCATTATCGGTTTGCTGGCAAAATGCTATGCATAGCTATTGAGGCCGAATTATGCGGGAAACGCGTGCCGCTTAGCCTATTCGCGCGGTTGCGGCCATAGTAATTCGTGTGCAAGCCGGTATTTCACGCAAGCCGGTGGGCAAAGTTGCATCTTGAGGTGGACAGGCTAGGCTCTTTCTGGTATTAGCCACGACCAATTTGCAGCGTATCCGTTGCGAAGCTTGGGAGCCTTTGGGCGTTGCTCGGCCGGTCAGACCGGCTGAAATCGTTAAAAGACCCCCTAACGGCCTCAGGCTTAACCGAAATTCTAACTGATACGGGAATACACGTGCAGGTACTCGTCCGCGATAATAATGTTGATCAGGCTCTCCGCGCTCTCAAGAAAAAGATGCAGCGCGAAGGTATCTTCCGCGAAATGAAGATGCGCGGCCACTATGAAAAGCCGTCCGAAAAGCGCGCTCGCGAAAAGGCAGAAGCCGTTCGTCGTGCACGCAAGCTGGCCCGTAAGCGCGCTCAGCGTGAAGGCCTCATCGGCGGCCGTCCGGGCGCTCGCTGATCGACCTTGAAAACAGGCGCTGCTGGACAGCGCCTTTTTTGCTTTCCGGTGCTGGCTTCAGCTTGCGCCGGATTTTGCACGTTTTGACTTCAGATATTTGAGATTGTTTCCCGCGCAGTGTGAAGCAATTTTATGTCGGCTAGTGGATTGAATTTGACGTTTGATACCCGTCCGATATTAATCCCGTTTCAAACGTCAAATTCGAAAAATCCACTAGATACATAAAGTTACTAGTGGTCTTTTTGATTCCGACATTTGCTCAGCGCTTATATCCGAGGGATGCAAATGTCGGAATCAGACCACTAGATGTATTTTCATAACTTCGAGCCTCTATTTTTAATGCAGCGTTACGAAAAGTTTCTGGACTTCTTGCACACCATTATGTGTAAAAACAAATAATTAGGATATTCAACTGTCAGGCGGGTTAACCGTAGGCAAACCAAGCTTAAGAACATGCCGCCTTTTTGCTGTTTTTATCTGCTGGTTGAGACCAGTATAGTACCGTAACAGACAGAATAGCCCGGCATGAGTTAGCTCCGGAAACCGGGCTGGCACGGGATGGAAAAGAGGCAGAAGGGCCTTGCGCCCCTATGCGAGCTGAAAGGAATGCAGTCGTTGCCCACGCGCTTGAAGATGATGCAATCGTCTGGAACAGGTCGAAACGGCCTTCTCATTGCCACCGCACTTCTGGTTTTGACCGTTGCTGGCTGCCAAAGCTCCACAACCACCGCACTCAGCACTGTCGATAAAGCGCAGGGGTCGAGCGAGAACATCAGTTCGCTGACAAGCGTGATCCAGAGCAATCCGCGCGATCCGGAAGGCTACAATGTGCGTGGTTCCGCCTATGGCAAGTCCGGCCGCTACAAGGAAGCACTGCGCGATTTTGATCAGGCAATAGCGCTCAATCCGAATTTCTATCAGGCCTATGCCAACCGCGCGCTGGTCTATCGCTATATGGGCGATAGCACCAAGGCCGTGCAGGATTACAGCAAGGCCATCCAGCTTAATTCGCAATATGACGCTGCCTATATCGGGCGCGGCAATGTCTACCGTCAGGCGGGCCGTCTCGATCAGGCGCTCAGCGACTTCAATCAGGCTATTGCCCTGCAGACCACCGACGGTCGCGCTTACCATAATCGCGGCCTGATTTATCAGGCCAAGGGCCAGCACAAGCAGGCCATCGAGGATTTCTCCAAGGCAATTTCGCTCAATTCCACGGCGCCGGAACCTTATAACGGTCGCGGCATTTCCTATGTGGCGCTCGGCGACTACGACAATGCCTTCGACGATTTCAACACAGCCATTACGCTTGACCAGAATATTGCGGAAAGCTGGGCCAATCAGGCGCTTGTCTACGAGCACAATGGCGACAAGGCCAAGGCTGCAAATTCCTATTCGCGCGCGGTACAGCTTGATCCGAAATACCAGCCTGCAAAAGACGGTCTGGCACGGACACGCGGATAACCTTTTAGAGCCTGTTCCAAAAGTCGCCCTGTGTGGCTGCAAATGGCAATTTGTCTGCGTTCCGGTGCTCATGTACCCAAAAGTACACTGCGCTCCGGTACTCGAAAATCACCATTTTCGCACACACATACCGCCTTTTTGATTCACGCTCTCATATTGCCAAGTATTGAAGATTGATGGCGGCGCTTTCCAAATTGGAGAGCGCCGCTTTTCTTTATAGTTGGCCGCGATATATTGAATCTTATGTCGCTCTTCGATCACATCGGATTCAAAGCCCGCAACGTCAATCGCAGCCTTTCCTTTTACGAAAGCTGCATGCCTGAACTTGGCCTGGAGGTCATTGCCCGATCAGGCAGCGGTTTCTTCGTCAGCGGGGGAGAGCGGGCGCCGGTTCCGTTTCTGTGGATCCATGGCAGCCACGATGGTGCAGGCGCTGGCGAGGACAAGCCCGGCGACCGCCTGCACCTGATGTTTACAGCCGGAAGCCGCGAGGCGGTGGAGGCGTTTCATGAGGCCGCGCTGAAGGCAGGCGGCAGGGATAGCGGCGGCCCCGGCTATCAGGGACCGGAAGAGATGGGCTATTACGCGGCACTGGTCTTCGATCCCGACGGAAACACGCTGGAAGCGGGTTTCCGCGAGAGGAAAAGATAAGCGGACCAGTAAAGGGTCAGGCGCGCAGGTTGCGCTTGTCCAGACGGCTTACCAGCCGGTCGCCGATCCACTGGATGCCGCAAACCATGATGATGAGGATGATCACGACTGCGATCATGATCTGCGTCTCGAAGCGCTGATAGCCATAGCGAATGGCAAGATCGCCGAGACCGCCAGCACCGATGGCGCCCGCCATTGCCGATGCGCCGACCAGAGTGATGATCGTGACCGTGAAGCCCGCAATGATGCCCGGCAGGGCTTCCGGAACCAGCACTTCGCGCACGATGGTCCAGCGGTTTGCACCCATGGAGCGCGCGGCTTCGATGAGGCCGTGGTCCACTTCACGCAACGACACTTCCGCAATACGCGCATAATAGGGAATAGCGGCAATGGAAAGCGGCACGATGGAGGCCCATGTGCCGATGGACGTGCCGACGATGAAGCGCGTGACGGGAATGAGCGCCACCAGCAGAATGATGAACGGAACCGAGCGGAAGCCATTGATGATGGCGCCGAGGATCGTGTTCAGCGTCAGGTTCTGTGCGAGGCCACCCCGTTCAGTCAGGATCATGATGAGTGCGAGCGGCAGACCGACGACAAGCGAGATCAGGCTCGAAAAGCCGGTCATGATGATGGTCTCCCAGAAGGAGCGCCAGAGAAGATCAAGCATCGCCTGAGACATAGCCGAGTACCTCCGTGGCGTCTGCATGGGTGTTGAGATAGGTGATTGCGGCGTCGAGTTTCGCCTTGTCCTCAGCGGGCAGGCCGATGAAGAGCGTGCCGACTGGCTCTCCCTGGATCGTATCCATGCCGCCATGGATCAGTTGCGGCACAAGGCCGGTGGTCACTGTCACATCGTTGAAGAATGCGCCTTTTGCGGCTGCGCCCGACAGCTTTACCTTCAGCACGGCGAGGGCGCCGGATTTTTCCAGCCGATCACGCCAGACGGCAGGCAGTTCCGGCGTCAGCACCTGCAACATGCTTTGCGTGACGGGCGATTGCGGATTGGCGAAGACTTTCCAGACCGGACCTTCCTCGGCGATAGCGCCGTGGTCGAGCACGATGACGCGGTCGGCAATGCGGCGGATGACTTCCATCTCATGCGTGATGAGCAGGATGGTAAGGCCGAGCTTGGTGTTGATGTCTTTCAGCAGCGCCAGAATGGACTGGGTAGTTTCCGGGTCGAGCGCGGACGTTGCTTCGTCCGAAAGCAGCACAGCCGGTTCGGCAGCAAGGGCGCGGGCAATGCCGACGCGCTGTTTCTGACCACCGGAAAGCTGGGCTGGATAATGCTTTGCCTTGTCGGAAAGGCCGACCAGTTCCAGAAGTTCCGCAACACGCCTGGCGCGTTCGGCCTTCGGCTTGCCCGCGATCTTCAGCGGCAAAGCGATGTTTTCCGCAACCGTCTTGGCCGAAAGCAGATTGAAATGCTGGAACACCATGCCGATGCGGCGGCGCAAGGGGCGCAGTGCGTCTTCGCCAAGACCAGTGATTTCGCGACCTTCGATCAGGATCGAACCGGCGTCCGGCTTTTCAAGGCCGTTGACGCAACGGATCAGCGTGGACTTGCCCGCGCCGCTGCGACCGATGATGCCGAGAATTTCGCCGCGCGCGACGGAAAGCGAAACGCCGTTGATAGCTGCCGTATCGCCGAACATTCGGCGCACGTCTTTCATCTCGACGATGGGCGCTGATGTGGCGGGTGGCTTTTCAATGGTCACGGTCGTTTCTTCTATAGTTTGATGCGCCGCTGCGAACAGCGGCTTGATTCATTCGATAAGGCTTCAAGGAAGGATGATGCCTGGCTCAAGCCATCAGCTTTTGCTGTGGCGATGCTTTAGGGCAATTTTTGTCGGTACGTCAATAAAAGCCGCGCCGGAAACGGTTCCGGCGCGGTCTTTCAAGCTTCAAAAGCGATTATTTCCAGGCCGGGATGCCGGTGCCCTTGTAGGCACGGTCGATTTCGGCCTTCACGGCGTCGTTCTGGAACGAAGCCACGAGGTTTTTCACCCATTCGGCGTTTTCATCTTCGGTGCGGACCGCGATGAAGTTGTTGTACGGGTTGTTTTCCTTCGATTCCCAGCCGATTGCCTCTTCCTTCTTGAGGCCTGCCTTTGCTGCCCAATCGTTGTTCACGATGGCTGCATCGAGGTCATCGATGGAACGGCCGACAACACCGGCGTCGAGTTCCTTGATCTCAAGCTTCTTCGGGTTTTCAACGATGTCGATCGGGGTGGCCAGAATGCCTGCATCCGGCTTCAGCTTGATGAGGCCTTTTTCTTCCAGAACGCGAAGGGCGCGGCCTTCGTTTGACGGATCGTTCGGCACGCCGACGACCGCGCCTTCCTTCAGTTCGTCAAGGCTCTTGTGCTTGCGCGAATAAATGCCGATCGGCCAGACGGCGGTGTAGCCGGCGACGCTGATCTTGTAGCCGTGCTGCTTGACCTGCTCATCGAGATAAGGCTTGTGTTGGAAGGCGTTGGCGTCGATTTCCTTGCGTTCCAGAGCTTCATTCGGCTGGTTGTAATCGTTGAAGGTCACGCGCTCGATGTTGAGGCCGTGCTTCTTGCCTTCTTCGGCAACGACTTTCCAGACGTCTTCGTCTTCACCGCCCATGATGCCGACCTTGATGGTCTTGTCTTCTGCGTGGCTCGGTGCCGACGCGAAGCCGACAGTCAGTGCGGCTGCGGTGAAGAGAAGGGCTTTCAGACCGGCGCGACGGGTCAGCGTGTAGCGGGAAAGGACTGACGACATTTTGTTTTCCTTGTTTAAAAACTTTGGAGAGCCGGTCCCGGAAAGCGATCTTTTGAGATGATCTTTCTCCCCCTGCCCACCTTGTTGCCGATAATTCCCTTTTGTCAGGCAATAAACAAGGAAAATTATTTCAGAATTTGCCGAAGCCATGATGCCGAAATTGCGTTCACGAGACGGTGAGCGGATTGCCATTTCCGCTGACCGGGCACTCGGAAATCTGGTTCTAGCGGTTATCGGCGATAATCATCTGTGCGGCCTTCTCGGCGATCATGAGAGTCGGCGAGTTGGTGTTGCCGGAAGTGATGGTCGGCATGACCGAGGCGTCGGCAACGCGCAGGCCCGCAATGCCATTGAAGCGCAGGCGCGGATCGACGATTGCTTCCGCATCCTGCCCCATGCGGCAGGTGCCGACCGGATGGAAAATCGTGGTACCGATATCGCCCGCCGCCCTTTCCAGCTGCTCCTGTGTTTCATAGCTCGGGCCGGGCTTGAATTCCTGCGGGCGGAACTTCTGCAATGGAGCCTGTGCCACGATATGGCGCGTGATGCGGATTGCGTCGGCGGCAACGCGGCGGTCGCTTTCGGTGGTGAGATAATTCGGCCTGATTGCCGGTTGTGAACGATGATCCGGTGACTTGATGTGGATCGAGCCGCGACTGTCGGGGCGCAGATTGCACACGCTTGCCGTGAAGGCAGGGAAGGGGTGCACAGCCTCGCCGAATTTTTCCAGACTGAGCGGCTGCACGTGATATTGCAGATTGGCGGTCTCGTAGGACGGGTCGGAGCGGGTGAAGACGCCGAGCTGGCTTGGCGCCATGGACATAGGCCCCGAACGGCGCAGCAGATATTCCAGCCCGATCATTGCCTTGCCGACAAGCTTGCTTGCCTTTTCGTTGAGCGTCGGAATACCGGTAACCTTGTATGCGCAGCGCAATTGCAGGTGATCCTGCAGGTTTTCGCCGAGTTGCCTGCGCTCCAGCTTGATCGGAATGCCCGCTTGCTGCAGCACGTCGCCGCGCCCGATGCCCGACAATTCGAGAATTTGCGGCGAGCCGACCGCACCGGCAGCAAGAATGACCTCACGCTTTGCCTTCACCGTGCGGGTGGTGCCGTTCTGGTCGAAGGTGACGCCGGTGGCACGCAACTCCTCGATCTCGATGCGGCGCACATGCGCACCGGTTTCGACGGTGAGGTTCTTGCGATCCAATGCCGGGCGCAGAAAGGCTTTGGCCGTGTTCCAGCGAATGCCGCGCTTCTGGTTGACCTTGAAATAGGACACGCCTTCATTGTCGCCGCGATTGAAATCGTCGGTGGCGGGGATGCCCGCCGAGACGGCTGCATCGCGGAAGGCATCCAGAATATCCCAGTGCAGGCGAGCGCTCTCGACGCGCCATTCGCCGCCCGCGCCATGCAGATCGCTGGCACCTGCAAAATAATCTTCCGATTTCTTGAAGAGTGGCAGGACATCATCCCAGCCCCAGCCTTCGCATCCGGCCTGACGCCACAGATCATAATCGCGGGCCTGACCGCGCATATAGATCATGCCGTTGATCGACGAGCAGCCGCCCAACACCTTGCCGCGCGGATAGCCGAGCGAACGACCGTTCAGCCCCGGCTCGGCCTCTGTGGTAAAGCACCAGTCGGTGCGTGGATTGCCGATGCAATAGAGATAGCCGACCGGGATGTGGATCCAGGCGTAATTGTCCTTTCCGCCTGCCTCCAGCAGCAGCACGGAGCGGTTCTGGTCTGCGGAAAGCCGGTTCGCGAGGGCGCAACCTGCCGTGCCCGCGCCAACCACGATGTAATCGTAGGTGTCGGTCATGATCTCATATCCAGTAAAAGGCGGAGCCGCTATCGAACGAGCGTGCGGCTCCCGAAATGTTGGTTAGCCGAAGAGTTTCTTTCCAATTCGCGATGCATAGAACTCGCCTACGATTCCCTTACGGAAGAGGAGGACGCATGCCATGAAGATGACGCCCGTCACGATCGTTACCGGGAAGTCGGATGTTGCGAGATAGTTCTGCAGCGCGACGACGAAGGCAGCGCCGACGATGGGGCCTATGAGTGTTCCGATACCGCCCAGAAGCGTCATGAGGATCACTTCGCCCGACATCTGCCAGCCGACATCGGTCAGCGTTGCAAACTGGAAGACAAGCGCCTTCAGGCCGCCTGCAAGACCCGCGAGTGCTGCCGACATGACGAAGGCTGCAAGCTTGTAGCGGTTGACGGAATAGCCGAGCGAAACCGCGCGGTTCTCGTTTTCGCGTACCGACTTCAGGATCATGCCGAAGGGCGAATTGATGATGCGCCAGATAACGAAGACACCAAGGACGAACACGGCCAGCACGAAATAATACATGTTCATCGGCTGGTTGAGGTCGATGATGCCGAAGAGATATCCACGCGGCACGCCCTGCAATCCGTCTTCGCCATGGGTGAAGGTGGCTTGCAGGCAGAAGAAGAAGAACATCTGCGCCAATGCCAGCGTAATCATCGTCGAATAGATGCCCTGACGGCGAATGGCGAGATAACCGATGACGAGGCCAAGGGCGGCTGCGGCGAGAACGCCGAGTACGAGGCCGAGTTCCGGCGTGACGCCCCAGACTTTCACCGTATGGGCCGTGATATAGGCCGCGCCGCCGAAGAAGGCTGCATGGCCGAAGGACAGAATGCCAGTATAGCCCAACAGAAGGTTGAAGGCAGAGGCGAACAGCGCAAAACACAACATCTTCATCAGGAAGATGGGGTAGACCATGAAGGGCGCTGCCAGTAGTCCCACAAGGGCAATGCCGAGGACGATGACCGAGAGGCTGTTGACGGCAGGCGCCTTGCTGTCGCGCGGGGCTGCGGTGGCCCTGAGAGCGGTCTTGAGAGCAGTATCAGCCATATCAGGCCTCCTTCCCGAACAGTCCGGCGGGTCGAACCAGAAGGACGATAGCCATGATGACGAAGATGACGATGCTGGAGGCTTCCGGATAGAAGACCTTGGTGAGGCCTTCCGCCAGCCCCAGCACATAGCCGGTGATGATGGCGCCAAGGATCGAGCCCATGCCGCCGACGACCACCACGGCAAAGACCACGATGATGATGTTGGACCCCATTAGCGGGCTGACCTGATAGATCGGCGCGGCCATGATGCCCGCAACACCGGCAAGCGCCGCACCCAACGCATAGGTGAAGGTGAGGAGCAACGGCACATTGATGCCGAAGGCTTTGACCAGTGTCGGGTTTTCGGTGGCGGCGCGCAGATAGGCGCCGAGCTTGGTCTTTTCGATCAGGAGCCAGGTGCCGAGGCAGACGAAAAGCGAGGCGACGACGACCCAGGCGCGATAGTTCGGCAGGAACATGAAGCCGAGATTGTGCCCGCCCGCAAGCGAAGGCGGCACGGCATAGGGCTGACCGGCAGCGCCATAATAATAGCGGAACGTGCCTTCGATCACGAGGGCAAGGCCGAAGGTGAAGAGCAGGCCATAGAGCGGATCGAGATTGTAGAGCCGCGACAGGGCCACGCGCTCGATGATCGCGCCACCAAGGCCGACGATAAGCGGAGCGAGGATCAGCGCTGGCCAGTAGCCGATGCCGAGCCAGCTCAACAGCAGATAGCCGACAAAGGCACCCAGCATATATTGCGCGCCATGAGCGAAATTGATGATGCGCAGAAGCCCGAAGATGATGGCAAGGCCGAGACTCAGCATGGCATAGAAGGAGCCGTTGATGAGGCCGACCAGCAACTGCCCGAGAAGTGCCTGCAAAGGTATTCCAAAAATCATTGTCATCGTGTCATACCCCCAGCGCTTCGTTGAGCGCCGCCATGCGGGCGGGCAGTTCGGCGGTGGGGAAGTTTTCCGTCACCACGCCATGATCCATGAGATAAAAGCGGTCAGCGACCTTGGCGGCGAAGCGGAAATTCTGCTCAACCAGCAACACCGTCATGCCACGTTTTTTCAACTCCACCAGCACATCACCGATGCGCTGCACGATAACGGGCGCAAGACCTTCGGTAGGCTCGTCGAGCAGCAGCACCTTGACCCCGGTGCGCAGGATGCGTGCGATCGCCAGCATCTGCTGTTCGCCGCCTGAAAGCTTGGTGCCGGGGCTGTTACGGCGCTCATGCAGATTGGGAAAGAGTTCGTAGATTTCGTCAAGCGACATCGTGCCCTGACTGCCTTTGGCGACGACAGGCGGCAAAAGCAGGTTTTCATGCACGCTCAAGGTGGCAAAGATGCCGCGCTCTTCGGGCACAAAACCGAGACCGGCATGGGCGATGCGATGCAGCGGCACGCGCATGATGTCCTTGCCGTCGAGCGTGATGGTGCCGGTGCGCTTGCGGATGATGCCCATGATGGCACGCAGCGTCGTCGTCTTGCCGACGCCGTTGCGGCCCAGAAGCGTGATGGTTTCGCCGGGCCAGATATCGAGGTCGACGCCGTGCAGGGCATGGCTTTCGCCATACCAGGCATTGAGCCCGCGCACGGATAATAGCGGTTGGCCTCTATTCATGTTCGGTTCCCATATAGGCGGTGCGCACGCGCTCGTCCTTGGAGACGGTGGCATAATCGCCGGAGGCGAGAATTTCGCCGCGCTGCAGCACCGTGACGTGGTGGGCAATGTCGGCCACCACCTTGAGATTGTGTTCGACCATCAAGACCGCGCGATCCTTCGCCACATCGGCAATGAGGGCGGCAATGGTATGGACATCTTCATGGCCCATGCCCGCCATCGGCTCATCGAGCAGCAGGACCTTCGGATCGAGCGCCAGCGTGGTGGCGATTTCGAGCGCGCGCTTGCGGCCATAGGACAGATCGGCGGCCAGCGCATGACGGGCATCGGCAAGGCCGACCCGCTCCAGAAGCTCGATGGCCTGTGCGTCGAGCCGGTCGAGTGCTGACAGCGAGCGCCAGAACTGTGTGGCAAGCCCATTGGGACGCTGCAATGCGACCTTTACATTTTCCAGCACGGTCAGGTGCGGAAAGGTGGCCGAAATCTGGAACGAGCGCACCAACCCCATGCGGGCCACCTTGGCTGGATCGGTCTTGGTGATGGTTTCGCCCAGAAGCGTGATCTCGCCACTCGATGGCTGCAAGAACTTGGTCAGGAGGTTGAAAACAGTGGTCTTGCCTGCACCGTTGGGGCCGATCAACGCGTGAACACGAGCATGTTCCACGTCGAGATCGACATTCTTGACTGCATGAAAGCCGCCAAAAGACTTGCCCAGTCCGCGTGCCGAAAGAACGGTCTTGCCGGATGAGCCACCATCGTTCGGCCCTGCTTCATGCAGGGCCGTCATATTGCCAGTTGCTGCGTTCATTCAACCAGCCTCTTTTTACTGCGTTACCAGCGGGCAGCCGCTTTCTTCCGGCTTCATGTAGGCCTGATCGCCGGGAATGGTTGCAAGAACCTTATAGTAATCCCAAGGCGCCTTGCTTTCATCAGGCTTCTTCACTTCCATCAGATACATGTCGTAGATCATGCGTCCGTTGGCGCCGACCTTGCCGTGACGGGCAAAGACGTCTTCGACCGGCATTTCATGAAGCTTCTTGGCAACGGCCTCGGTTTCGTCGGTTCCGGCTTCCTTGATCGCCTTCAGATATTGAGTGACAGCGGAATAGGTGCCTGCCTGGATCATGTTCGGCATACGGCCCGTGCGCTCGAAGAAACGCTTGCCGAATTCGCGCGATTCATCGTCGCGATCCCAGTAAAAACCTTCGGTCAGCGTCAGGCCTTGAGCGGCTTCGAGGCCCAGACCGTGCACTTCCGACAGGGTAAAGAGCAGGGCCGCGAGGCGCTGGCCACCGGCGACGATGCCGAATTCAGCCGCCTGCTTGATGGCGTTGGACGTATCGAGACCTGCATTGGCAAGGCCGACCACCTTGGCGCCGGAGGCCTGTGCCTGCAGCAGGAAGGAGGAATAATCAGTGGTTGCCAGCGGGTGGCGCACGGAACCCAGAACTTTGCCGCCCTTGGATTCGACGAATTTGCTTGTCTGCTCTTCCAGCGAGTAGCCGAAAGCATAGTCGGCAGTGAGGAAGTACCAGGTATCGCCGCCCTGCTGCACAAGCGAGCCGCCGGTGCCGACTGCAAGCGCATGGGTGTCATAGGCCCAATGGAAGCCATAAGGCGTGCACTGCTTGCCGGTCAGTTCCGATGTGGCCGCACCTGTGTTGATGGTGATCTTCTTCTTGTCCTTGGAAAGGGCCTGTACGGCGAGGCCGACCGACGAGGTTGTCAGTTCCATGATGGAATCGACCTGCTCGGTGTCGTACCACTGGCGCGCGATGTTCGAGGCGACGTCCGGCTTGTTCTGGTGGTCCGCCGTGATGATCTCAATCGGCACATCGAGCACTTTGCCGCCGAAATCTTCAGCCGCCATCTTGGCAGCCTCGAACGACCATTTGCCGCCGAAATCGGCATAAACGCCGGATTGATCGTTCAGAATGCCGATCTTGACCTTGCCGTCGGAAATTTCCGCTGCCGACGAGATAGCCGTGGCGGCGAAAAGCGCTGCCGTTGCAAGTGCGAGACATTTCATGAAGTGCTCCTCCCAATAACACCAAAACCGCCACGGAAAACCCGCACGGCATTCTTCAGAGCGCCATGCATCCTTACGGACGTACAAACGACGCTCTAAACTATTGAATCTACGCATTGTGCTTTCTGAAAATCGATTCCGATTTTCCGGCCAATGCTGTAGTGAAGCAGTCTTTCGAGATCAGGAAACGGCTTTTCCTCTGTGCCGTTCGCCCTCTGCTTCCGCCCGATTTGTTCCTCCGCCCCGGGCGTTTCTTTCTTTATTGCAGCTCCTGACGCAAACCTGTCTGGCATTTTCGACGGAGCTACTTTTTGAAACGGTAGCATTGACAAATGCGTACACGAACAACAATTTTTGAACACCGTCTGTTCGAAAACGTACAGATAGAGAGGCGGGGGCCACTGCAACTGTTTGGGAGGGGTGCATGCGGCAGTTCACATGGGACGATCTGCAATATTTTCTGGCGGTTGCGCGCACCGGCCAGCTCTCCACGGCGGCGCGGCAATTGCGCACCAGCCATGTCACTGTTCTGCGCCGGATCGACCGGCTGGAACAGGCCCTTGCGACCAAGCTTTTCGAGCGCAATCCGCGCGGTTACCTACTGACGCCCATCGGCGAACGGCTGGTGAACTCTGCCGAGGTCATGGAGCGCGAGGCGATGAAGTTCCAGACCGAGGCTACCGGCAATCTGGCGGCGCTGTCAGGTGTCGTGCGTCTCTCGACGCTGGAAGGTTTCGGCAATTTCTTTCTTGCCGACCGTCTGCCTGTGCTGGCGCAATCCTATCCGAGCCTGTTCGTGGAAGTGGTGACGATCCAGCAGATCATGTCGCTGTCGCGCCGCGAGGCGGAATTGTCGATCACGCTGCATATGCCGCGTACCGGGCCCTATCACAGCGAGAAGCTGACGCCTTATCGGCTCTTCATCTATGGTCATCGCGATTATCTGGAGCGGCATCCGCCGATCAGGACGCGCGAGGATATGGCCCGGCATCCGTTCATTGGTTACATCGACGACATGGTTTTCACGCCGGGCCTTGATTACATGCGCGAAATCCTGCCAGGGCAGCGCTGCACCTATCAAAGTTCCAGTATTCATGCGCAACTGATCGCCACGCAGATTGGCTATGGCTTGTGCGTGCTGCCTTACTTCATCGCCAGCCGGCATCCGGAATTGGTTCCGGTTCTGCCGCGCGAGATGCATCTGGTGCGTGAATATTGGATGAGCTGTCACATCGATGTGGTGGCTGCACCGCGAATCCGGGTGCTGAGCGATTTCATGATCCGCGCTGTGCGCGAATCTTCAGCAATCTTCCTCGGGGAACCCCTGCTACGGGCATGATATTGTAATGAGATTGTCGTTCGTTACTGATCAGATAGTGCCGCCGCCAATGGCGAAAATGCAAGTAATGACGAGTGCGGTAAAGCCGAACCCGATAATGAATAGATTAAGCGTCTTCATGTCCCCTCCTTTTCAACCCGGAGGCGTTATGTTCGACTTATGGTAGAATGTCTACCTTAAATTGTAGTAGTCCAAACTAAAGTTGTATAACTGAATTTCAGACGGTTTCGCGCTCGATATCCCGGCGAAGCACGATTGCTGTAGTGAGATCCTCTACAGTTTCATGAGTGGCGATGAGATCACGCAGGCTGTTGAGGCGGTCTATGGTGGGGACTTCAACCTCGACGATCAAATCGAGCTGGCCACTCACCGACGATACCCGACGCACCTCGGCGTGGCGCGCCAGCTCATCGAGGAGACCGAGTGCCGGTGTACGCTTGAGGCTGACCAGAATCATGGCGCGGATGACGTTCCTGTCGATCTGGCCGATGTCTGCCCTGTAACCGCGAATGACGCCATTTTTCTCAAGATTGGCGACACGCTCTCCGGTTGCACTGCGCGAAAGACCGATGCGTCCCGCCAGGGTTTTCAGCGGAATGCGCGCTTCCTTGGAGAGAATGGCCAGTATCTCGCGATCCTTCGCATCCAGTTCCCGCATGGTCGGTTCTTTCGTATTATCGTAAATGTGCCGGTCCATTCCGGCAAAGTGCCGGTCTGACCGACGCCTTGTCTGATGCCTGAAAATCGCGGACATGCCAAGCTCATCCTGTTACTTCCCATTCATATTCAACCCGTGAAGCGCCTCCCATGACCGATATTTCGCATCCCGCCCCCGATTTTTCTCCGCAAGAGGCTGAAGTGCTGGCCCAGCTTCATTTCGGCGTGACGGCGAGTGCCTCGCCGCTCGACAGCGAGCGTGATCGCAATTTCCGGCTGAAGACGGGCAATGGATCGGGGGACTGGATTCTGAAGGTCGTGAATGCCAGCGAACCGCGCGTTGAAAGCGAATTCCAGACCGCGCTGCTGCAGCATCTGGCCAAGGCTGATCCGGCGCTTGCCGTACCGCGCCTGAAGGCGAGCCTGTCGGGTGAGGTGCTGGCCTCTATCGAAAAGGAAAAGGGCAAGCCCCATGCGCTGCGGGTGGCAAGCTGGCTGCCGGGCACGCCGCTGGCCGAGGTCAGGCGCACCAAGGCGCTGATGCACAATCTGGGCGGTGCGCTGGGGCAGCTGGACCGCGCCTTGCAGGGCTTCATTCATCCGGGCGCCTTGCGTGATTTTGACTGGGATGTGCGCCACGCCGGACGGGCGCGTGACCGTCTGCATTTCATCGACAAGCCGGAAGATCGCGCCGTCGTCGAGCGCTTCCTTGTCCGTTTCGAGCGCGATATCGCGCCGAAGCTGCCGCTCCAGCGTGCACAGGTGATCCACAGCGATGCCAATGACTGGAATGTGCTGGTTGATCCGCAGGATAATGAACGTATTGCCGGGCTGATCGATTTCGGCGATGCGGTTCACACCGTTCTGGTTGCCGAAGTGGCAATTGCCGCTGCCTATTCCATTCTGGATATGGACGACCCGATTGGTGCAGCTGCGGCCCTCGCTGCCGGGTTCCATGCGAAATATCCGCTTTTGCCGCAGGAAATCGATCTCATATTCGATCTGATTGCGATGCGCCTCGTCACCAGCGTCACGCTGTCGGCTTCGCGCCGCGAGAAGACCGGCGACAATCCTTATCTTGCGATCAGCGAAGCACCTGCATGGCGGCTTCTGCACAAGCTTGATGCCATGAACGCGCGCTTCGCCACCGCCATCCTGCGCAAGGCATGCGGTTTCGATGCTGTCGACGGTGCTGGTGCAGTGCGTGACTGGATCAGTGCCAACCGAAAGAACCTCGCCCCCATCGTTCGCCCGCATCCGGCGACGATGACCAAGGCGCTGGTGCCCTATGGCGACCCGGCCCATGTGATGACGGTCGATTCTGCCGGGCAGCGCCCGAAAGAAGCCACCGCCTGGTGGGACGATTTCTGCGCTCGCAACCATGTGCAGCTCGGCATCGGTCCATGGGGCGAAAAGCGTACTGTCTATACCGATGAGGCGTTTCGTTCACGCTTTGTCGAAGGCGAGCGGCGTGTCCACCATCTGGGCCTTGACCTGTTCATGCCTGCAGGCACGCCCGTCTACACGCCGCTTGCAGCTGTTGTGAAAAGCGTCGAGATCGAGACCGCGCCACTTGGCTACGGCGGCCTGATTGCGCTGGAACATCAGTCGGAAGGCTGCCCGCCTTTCATCACGCTCTGGGGCCATATGGCGCATGAGGCTGTGTCCCGCCTGAAGCCGGGGCAGAAACTGGCCGCCGGTGATCTCGTCGGCCAGATGGGCGACATGCACGAGAATGGAGGTTGGACACCGCATCTCCATTTCCAGATTTCGACGGATACCGGCCTCACGGCAGCGGAAATTCTGGGCGTCGGCGAACATGCCTATCTTGATGTTTGGGCCGATATCTTCCCGGATGCCGCAGCTCTTGCCGATATTCCGGCGGAAGCCTTTCACCAGACCGGTCGCACGCGCGCCGAGATCGTCAGCGCCCGCAAGGATATTCTGCTGCCGAACCTCTCCATCTCCTACTCCGAGCCGATCAAGTTCGTGCGTGGTGAAGGCGCATGGCTGATCGACAATCGGGGCCGCGCCTATCTCGATTGCTTCAACAATGTCTGCCATCTCGGCCACGCTCATCCGCAGGTGGTGGAGGCGATTGCCAGACAGGCCGCAATCCTCAACACCAATACGCGCTATCTGCACGACAACATCGTTTCCTATGCGGAGCGCCTGACTGCGACTTTGCCCGAAGGTTTGACGGTGGCCTCGTTTGCCTGCTCGGGCAGTGAGGCGAACAGTCTGGCGCTGCGTATGGCACGCGCGCATTCGGGCCAGCGCGATGCGCTGGTGCTCGACTGGGCCTATCACGGCACGACCCAGGAGCTGATCGATCTCAGCCCTTATAAATATAAGCGCAAGGGCGGCAAAGGACGTCCGGATCACGTGTTTGAGGCCGTCATCCCTGACAGCTACCGCGCGCCGGAAAATTGGCCGCTGGCAGAACATGGCAAGCGCTTTGCTGAAAGTATTGCCGAGCAGATCGAGGCCATCAAAAGCCTTGGACGCGGCCCGGCTTATTTCATTGCCGAGTCGATCCCGAGCGTCGCCGGTCAGGTCTTCCTGCCGAAAGGCTATCTGCAGGAAGTCTACGCGATGGTGCGGGCGGCTGGTGGTGTCTGCATCGCGGATGAGGTGCAGGTTGGCTTCGGTCGTGTCGGCAGCCACTGGTGGGCGTTCGAAATGCAGGATGTGGTGCCGGATATCGTCACCATGGGCAAGCCTATCGGCAACGGCCATCCGATGTCGGCAGTGGTAACGACCCGTGAAATAGCCAGCAGTTTCAACAATGGCATGGAATATTTCAACACGTTTGGCGGCAATCCGGTTTCCTGCGCGGCAGGTCTGGCAGTGCTGGATGTCATTGAGCGCAACGATCTGCGCCGCAACGCGCTTGATATCGGCAACTATCTCATCGACGGGTTCCGCTCGATGCAGAAGCGCTTCGATATCATCGGTGATGTGCGCGGGCAGGGGCTGTTCCTCGGTATCGAACTGGTCACGGATCGCAAGACCAAGGAACCGGCAACGGCTCTGGCCAAGAAGATCAATGATGGCGCGCGCGAACGCGGCATTCTGATGGGGACTGAAGGTCCGTTCGACAATGTCCTGAAAATGCGCCCGCCGATGATCTTCACGCGTGCCAATGCCGATCATCTGCTGAGCGTTCTGGAGGACAGCTTCGCGGCTGCACTGAAGTAGTTCGTAGTCGGATAACTGAACAAACAACAAGCCCGGCGGCGTGCTGCCGGGCAATGGATCGGCTTTTTCGAAATTCTGGGCCGAAATTCTGGGCCGAAACTCTGGCCTGAAACTCTGGGAGGAGGAACAATGAAAAAAATAGTTTTGGGTTCGTTATTGGCGGCGGGCTTTGCCATGTCCGCTCAAAGTGGGGCGCAGGCGGATACGCTTTCGACCGTGAAGGAGCGCGGCAAGATCAATTGCGGCGTCAGTCAGGGCGTTGCAGGCTTTTCGTCGCCAGACGATCAGGGCAAATGGACCGGCTTCGATATTGATTTCTGTCGTGCGGTATCGGCGGCAGTCTTTGGCGATCCTGACAAGGTGAGCTTCATTCCGCTTTCGACCAAGGAACGCTTCACGGCGTTGCAATCCGGCACGGTCGACCTGCTTTCGCGCCAGACCACCTGGACGCTTTCGCGTGATGCGGGCATGGGCATCCATTTCGTCGGCACCGCCTATTATGACGGTCAAGGTTTCATGATCCGTAAGGATCTGGGTATCGATAGCGCCTTGAAGCTCGACGGCGCTTCGGTCTGCACCGAGCAGGGCACGACCACCGAACAGAACGCCGCTGATTTTTTCAGCGCCAACAGTATCAAGTATGAACCGGTGGTGATTGATTCTGCCGATGGCATCCTGAAGGCATTTGAAACGGGTCGCTGTGATGTTTACACGACCGACGCGTCCGCACTTTATGCGCAACGTCTGAAGCTTGCCGAACCTGATGCTTTCACCGTTCTGCCGGAAGTGATTTCCAAGGAGCCGCTTGGACCTGCCGTCCGCCAGGGCGACGATAAATGGTTCAACATCGTTCGCTGGACGCTGTTTGCAATGCTTGAGGCAGAGGAACTGGGCATTACGCAAGCCTCCGCTGATGCGGATCTGAACTCCAAGAAGCCGGACGTGCGCCGTTTCCTCGGATCGGAAGGCGATAGCGGCCAACAGCTCGGCCTTGAGCCGAAATGGGCCTATAATGTCGTCTCCAAGATCGGCAATTATGGCGAAATGTTTGAACGCACCATCGGCAAGGGCAGCCTGCTCAAGATCGACCGCGGCATCAATGCGCTGTGGAACAAGGGCGGGCTCATGTATGCGCCGCCTGTAAAATAACCGGTTTACAGCTCTTCGAGCAGGTCGCCGGAGGCTTCGATATCACGCAGGCGCTTTCGTCCGGAAGCGCCTGCTTTTTCAATGGCCCGCGTGGTCAATAAATGGCAGAGCGCCATGACCGCAACGTGATTGAACAACGGGCCGGGTGCCAGTGTCTGGCAATGAAAATGCCATTGCGCGGAAGCCCGGAACGGCGCGCCTTCATCGGTGATGTAGAGAAGTTTCGCACCACGCTTTTCGATGGCGGCAAGGATGTCGTCCATTTTTGCAATACGGCGGCGAAGCGCGAAGACGATGACCATATCGTCAGGGCTGATGCTGGCAATATATTCGCCAAGTGTTTGGCCCGGTCCGGGAACCGCAACGATATTGTCCACCACCTGTATCATCTGCCATTGCAGATAGGCCGCAAAAGGCTGGCTGCTGCGAAAGCCGAATACCCATGTCTTGCGTGCGCCGAGCATTGCTTCCACAACGGCGTCGATCTGTGTTTCGCGTATGGAAAGAAAGGTCTTTTCCAGATTGGCGATGCCCTGACCGACATGCGAAGACAGGGACTGGCCGCTCTCCGCATCGGTGGCACTCGACAGAAACAGACGCGATCCCGTCTGTTTTTCCTCACGGGCATGGCGTCGGGATTCTTCATAGGTGTCATAACCTAGGCGCTGTACGAAACGCGTCACGGTCGCGTTGGAAACATGGGCGAGAGCTGCCAGTTCCGACGCCGAATAGCTCGCCAGTTCCCCTGGAAAATCACATACGAATTCACCCAGCCTTTTTTCGGCTGGCGGCAGTTCGTCCATAACGTCTCTTACGCGGGTCAGAAAGGACTTTTCGGTGGGTTTCATGTGCCGCCTGATGAAATCATATTTTCAGATTGCCTAACTATTAGCAGCTTTTGACTATTTTTGCATCTTTTTCGCCTAAGCTTTGAGCAGATTATCTATCTGAAAATAAACGATAAAAAATTGCTTGTAAAAATTGATTTTCTGATGTTTGATTATGAAAAAATAATTTCATACGGCTAATATCATGGGAGTTGGACCGTTATGGCAGGGGAACAAATGATACAATCCGGTGCGACGTCACCGGCCATCAAGCAGATGGAAAATGCATTGGGAAATATCGGCGTGACCACTGCGCACAAGCAGATTCTCGCGCTGATCCTGATCGGCTGTCTCTTTGACAGTTTCGAGCAGAACACGATTGGCCTCGTCGGGCCGATCCTTCGCGAACAATGGGGTCTGTCGGGCGCCGATATCGGCTTCCTCAATACCATCACTTTCGCAAGCGCGGCCATTGGCCGTCTCTTGTCCGGCATTCTTGGCGACCGGTACGGCCGCCGTGTCATGCTGACGATCAATCTTCTTCTCTTCACCGTCGGTTCCGCACTTTGTGCGCTCGCACCGAGCTTCGGCTGGCTCTGTCTCGCACGCGCCATCGTCGGCTTTGGTGTCGGCGGCGAAATTTCGACTGCCGTTACGATGCTTGCCGAATTCTGTTCGCCGAAGTTCCGTGGAACTGCAGCCGGTCTCGTCAATGTCGGCGCAGGCGGTTTCGGCAACTTCCTCGCCCCGGCTTTCGGCCTGCTGGTTTTCACGCTCTTTCCGGGCGACGACAACTGGCGCTGGCTCTTCGCCGTTCTGGCGATCCCCGCTTTCCTCGTTGTTTTCTTTCGCCGTTACGTGCCGGAAACACCGCGTTTTCTGGCCTCGCAAGGCAAGATCGACGAAGCAAACAAGGTACTTTCCATTCTGGCGTCCGGATCACTCCGACCCAAGAACCTGAAAGTCACTGAATATCTGTCGAAGTCGGAAGACAGTGACACCAAGCCTGTCAAGGGCAATTGGAGGGAACTGTTCCAGGCGCCTTATCTTGGCCGCACCGTCCCTGTGGCGATCGCGATCCTGATGAGCTACGGCGCACAGCTTTCCGTCCTGACGCTGATGCCAATGATTTTCGTTTCGATGGGCTACACGCTTTCGGGCAGCCTTCTTTACAGCATGATCATCCAGAGCGGCAGCGTGCTCGGTGCCATTGCAGCATCGGCATTCGGCTATTACTTTCCGCGCAAGAAAGTTCTCAGCCTGGGTGCGGTCTGTGCCTGTGCCGCAGCGCTTTCGATCATCTATCTGGGCACGAACATCTATCTGGTGCTGTTCTTCGGAGCGCTGTTCCAGTTCTTTGTCCTGTTGCTCAACACGTCGATCTGGATTTACGCGCCGGAACTCTATCCGACCCGTATCCGCGGCTTCGGTGTGGCACTCATCCTCGCGAGCGGTTCGGCTGCCGGATCCTTCGTGCCGACGATTGCGGGTGTCTTGTTCGACACATACGGAATGCTTGGTGTCTTCGGCCTTGCCGCATCGATGTATGCCATCTTCGCATTCTGCATCCAGCTTGGGCCGGAAACCTATGGTCGGTCCATGGAAGACTTGACGCAGCCGGCGGAAGCCGACGAGCCGACGGTCGATTTCACAAAAACTGCTAAAGAACAGGCCTGAACATGACTGCATCATCCCCCTATGTCCTGCTGATCAATCCAAACAGCTCAGAGGCAACGAGCGGGATGATGCTCGATATTGCCAGGCGGAAGGCGAACGGGCGGCTTCGGATCGAAGCCGCCACTGCGACACGCAGCCCTTCGATGATCGTCAATGACGAGCAGCTGATGGCTTCAGCGGCGCAGGTCATAGAAATCGGCAGGGGGCAGAATTCAAACTGCATCGGGGTCATTGTCAGCGCTTATGGCGATCCCGGTGTCGTGCATCTGCAGGAGAGCCTGGCCGTGCCGGTTCTCGGCATTTGCGAGGCCTCGATGGTCGAGGCAACACGGAATGGACGACGGTTCGGCATTGCGACGGTAACGCCGGATCTTGCCGATGCGATAGCGGCGCGGGCGGAAAGCCTAGGCCTGTCGCATCTTTATACGGGTATTCGCTGCACGCCCGGAGACCCTGAGAAGCTGGCGCGCGATGGCGCGCGTCTGCGTACAGAACTGGAAGCGGCGGTGCGGCTTTGCATCATGGATGGAGCCGAAGCGGTCATCATCGGCGGTGGGCCGCTCGGGGAAGCTGCGGAACAACTGCGTGGCGGCTTCGATATTCCGATTGTCGCGCCGATCTCGTCAGCGGTGGAGCTGATGATCGAAGCGCTCGACAAGCAGCAGGTCTGTGGAGAAGCGCAGGCCTGATCGTGGGATTGCCGGGACATTCGTTCCGGCGACCGAAAGGCATTTTATCGGTGCGGTACACCCCCTTGCACCGGATCACAGATAACCCGGGGGCGTTGTGATTGAAAATGTCTTTGTGCACGCTTCCTTCTTGGCCGAGAAGAAAGCGTGCTTTTTTATTTGGCGTCCGTCTATCGCTGCTTGGCCAGACCCTGCTCGCGCATCTGGCTGAGGCTCATCTTCGGTGAAAGCGCTTCCGGATCGATGCGGATTTCGATGAGGCCCGGCTTGCCGGACTTTTCGCAAGCCTCGAAGGCAGGGGCAAAATCAGCCGTCTTTTCCACCACTTCGCCATGCAGGCCATAGGCGCGGGCAAGCGCTGCGAAGTCAGGATTGGCGAGGCCGGTGCCTGAAACGCGGCCCGGATAGGTGCGCTCCTGATGCATACGGATGGTGCCATACATGCCGTTATTCACGACGATGAAGATGGCATTGGCACCATATTGCGCCGCCGTTGCCAGTTCCTGACCGTTCATGAGGAAACAGCCGTCGCCTGCAAAGGCAACAACCGTGCGTTCCGGCGCGGTGAGCTTGGCCGCGACCGCAGCCGGTACGCCATAGCCCATCGAGCCGTTGGTGGGTGCCAATTGGCTGCGATAGGTGCGGTACTGGTAGAAGCGATGCGGCCAGGCGGAATAGTTGCCTGCGCCATTGGTGATGATGGCGTCGGCTGGCAGATGTGCGCGCAGCCATTCCATCACTTCGCCCATCTGCACATCGCCGGGGATGACCGGCGATTTGATGTTGTCGCGGTAATCGGCATTGGCGCTGTCGGTCCATGATTTCCAGCGCGGATCAGCAACCGGCGCAAGCTTTGCCGCCGCCGCACAGAAGGCAGGCATGGAAGCATTGACCGGAACGTCTGCATGATAGACGCGGCCCAATTCCTCTGCACCCGGATGGATATGGACGAGCTTCTGTTGTGGCACCGGAATGGAGACGAGTTCGTAGCCCTGTGTCGTCATTTCGCCGAGGCGGGCGCCAATCACGATCAGCAGATCGGCATCACGCACGCGCTGCGCCAGCTTGGGGCTGATCGAGGTTCCCATTTCGCCTGCATAGAGCGGGTGAGTGTTGTCGAACATGTCCTGGCAGCGGAAGGATGCCGCGACGGGCAGGTGCATGTTCTCGGCAAATTTCTGCAGATCGCTGATGGCTCTCGCATTCCAGCCGCCACCGCCGACGATCACCAGAGGCCGTTCGGCCTTTGCAAGAAGCGCCTGCATGTCCTGCAACTGGTCGGCACCTGGATGCATCTGAACCTGTTTAAAGGCTGGTGCGTCGCTGATGGCGGCATAGGATGTCAGCATGTCTTCCGGCAGGGCGATCACGACAGGACCGGGGCGACCGTTGACGGCGCGGTGGAAGGCTTGGCTGACCAGTTCTGGAATGCGGGCGGCATCGTCGATCTGGACGACCCATTTGGCCATCTGGCCGAACATGCGGCGATAGTCGATTTCCTGAAATGCCTCGCGCTCGACCTGATCGCTGGCGACCTGACCGATGAAGAGCAGCATCGGCGTTGAATCCTGAAAAGCTGTATGCACACCGACAGAGGCGTTTGTTGCGCCGGGACCGCGTGTGACGAAGCAGATGCCCGGCTTGCCGGTCAGCTTGCCATAGGCTTCCGCCATATAGGCCGCGCCGCCTTCCTGCCGGCAGACGATCAGGTCAATCGCGTCGCTGGAATCATGAAAGGCGTCAAGCGCAGCGAGATAGCTCTCGCCGGGGACGCAGAAGACCCGGTCGGTGCCGTGGATGCGCAGCGCATCCACCAAAATCTGGCCCCCGGTACGGGCATTGGGTTTGCTCGTCATTGTATGCATTTCCTCAATCTCACCATGTCTCGCTCGCCATTCCGGCTCGCCTTGCAAGGACGGTTTCTCCGCCTCTTTTCAAAAAGATCCTCCCGAAAACCGGGACAATCCATGTGTTGGGGGAACGGGAACTCATGGTCAGACGCACCCAAATGGCCGACAGGTGCATAAACCTCAGTCTCGCGGCAAAGTTTACGTTCAGCCGCCTGCTTCTCCTCCCAGTCAAGCACGCTGATATGAACATAGCCAGCGGTGCGAATACAGATTAAACATCATGACTAAACTGTATGAACTCATGATGCACCGGTATGGAGGAATGGCGATGGCCAGGGAAAACACGGGTAAGATCCGCGTCGGTATTGGCGGATGGGCCTATGAACCGTGGGACAAGAGCTTCTATCCTGAAAAACTGTCGAAGAAGCGCCAGCTTGAATATGCATCGAGCAAGCTCACATCCATCGAGATCAACAGCACTTATTACGGCCCGCAGAAACCCACGACCTTCGCCAAATGGCACGATGAAACGCCGGAAGGCTTTGTGTTTTCGCTGAAGGCACCGCGTTTTTCCACCAATCGCCGTGTCCTGGCGGAGGCGGGTGAGAGCATTGAACGGTTCATGACCGGCGGCATGATGGAACTGAAAGACAAGCTCGGCGTGGTCAACTGGCAATTCATGGGAACGAAGAAGTTCGACCCCGTGGACTTCGAGGCGTTTTTGAAGCTTCTGCCGAAGCGTGTCGACGGGCGCGATGTGCGCCATGCGGTGGAGGTGCGTCACGACAGTTTCAATTCACCGGACTTCATCGCCTTGCTGCGCGAATATGGCGTAGCGGTGGTGATTGCAGGCGACAGCGACTTTCCGCAATTCGCCGATATGACCGCACCTTTCGCCTATCTTCGCATCATGGGAACGAAGGAAAGCGAGCCGCTTGGCTATGGTGAAAGTCATCTCGATCAGTGGGCTGCACGCGCCAAGGCGATAGCGGCGGGAGAACCCGCTGAAGGGTTGAAGACCGTGACGCCGCCTGTTGCGGACCATATCGCCCGCGATGTCTATCTCTATGTGATCAGCGGCTATAAGGCGCATAATCCGCATGCGGCCATGGCCTTGATCGAACGGACAAAATGATGCCTCGTGGCGGCTGTTGATTTTCATCTGAGTCGCCTGAGCATCATGTCAAAATTCGATCTTTCCGCGCTAGAAACCTTCGTTCGCACCATTCCGCAGCACTATAAAGGGCCAGGTGGCGCGGTCGCGGTGCTGAAAGATGGCAAGGTCGTGCTGCGCCATGCATGGGGCTTTGCCGATCTTTCCACTCGCAAGGCGATGACGCCCGAAACGCGCATGCCGATCTGTTCGGTCAGCAAGCAGTTCACCTGCGCCGTTCTGCTCGACAGTGTCGGCGAGCCGGAAGTTCTTGATGATGCGCTTGCCGCCTATCTCGACAAGTTTGCTGAAAAGCGTCCCAGCGTGCGCGATCTTTGCAACAACCAGTCGGGCCTGCGTGATTACTGGGCGCTGACGGTTCTGTGCGGGGCCGATCCGGAAGGCGTCTTTCTGCCCGAACAGGCACAAAGCCTGCTGCGCCGCCTGAAGACCACGCATTTTGCACCGGGCACGCATTATTCCTACTGCAACGGCAATTTCCGCATTCTGGCTGATCTGATCGAGCAGCATACAGGCCGGTCGCTTATCGAACTTCTGTCGGAACGTATTTTTCAGCCTGCGGGCATGAAGACGGCAGAACTTATCCCCGATACCGCGCTGTTCGACGAATGCACCGGCTATGAGGGCGACACGGTGCGTGGCTTCCTGCCTGCCGTCAATCGCATCCACTGGATGGGTGATGCCGGTATCTGCGCGTCGCTGGACGACATGATTGCCTGGGAGCAGTTCATCGATGCGACCCGCGACGACGAAAGCGGAATCTATCGTCGCCTGAGCGGTCTTCAGACTTTCAGCGACGGTGCTGCTGCTCCCTACGGCCTCGGCCTCAAATTCGAGGAAACGGGCGGCAAGCGCCTGACCGGCCATGGCGGGGCTTTGCGCGGCTGGCGCTGCCAGCGCTGGCATTGCGCCGATGAGCGCCTTTCGACAATCGCTATGTTCAATTTTGAAGGCGGAGCTTCCGACGTCGCCTTCAAGCTGATGAACATTGCGCTTGGCGTCCCGACATCGGAACAGGTTCGCGTTGCAGCCGATGCCGTATGGTTCGGCTCATGGCTCGACCATGAAACCGGCCTCGTGCTGAGCCTTGAAGATGCCGGACGCGGACGCATGAAGGCACGTTTCGGCACTGGCCCGGAAATGATGGACGTCGTGGGCGAGAACGAAGCGCGTTCCTCGATGACCGCGATCCGCCGCGATGGCGACACGATCCATCTGGCGCGCGAGGACGAAAATCTGAGCCTGACAATGCAGCGCCTGAAAGGCGCGGCGAAGCAGGATATTGCGGGGCACTATCGCAGCGACGAACTTGAGGCCGATCTTTTGATCGTCAATGAGGGCGGTGCTTTCTATGGGGCCTTTGAAGGGTTTCTTGGCAAGAGCGATATGTATTCGCTCTATGAGGCGGGACCGGATGTCTGGCTGCTGCCGGTGCAGCGCTCGATGGACGCGCCGTCGCCGGGCGAATGGAAACTTGTCTTCCATCGTGACGCCAAAGGCGAGATAACAGGCATGACCGTCGGTTGCTGGCTGGCACGGCATGTGGACTACAGGAGAATTCAGGAATGAGCGAATTGAAAGTCAGAACCCGCGAGACGGGCGCCGTCGCCGAAATGCAGCAGGGAAAGCTGCCTGTCATCACCACGCCGACCGGCGGCGTGGTCGAGCTCGTTACGAGTGTCAGTCAGGCGGGCTTCAATCCGCTCGATCTCATCTATTCGTCGGTCGCTGCCTGCATGGCGCTCAGCGCGCGCATTGCTGCCACCAAGCTCGAACTGAAGGAAAAGCTGACCGATGTGCGGGTGGAAGTGAAGGGCGACAAGGCGCATGAAGGACCGTCGCGTATCGAACGGTTCAACATCACCTTCCATTTCGGCGGTGACCTCACCGACGACGAAAAGCATCGTCTCGCCGAAATGGCTGAGGAAATCTGCACGGTCAGTAATACGCTGCGCGGCGAGCCGCAGTTTGATCTGAAGGTATCGTAACCTTCAGATCACATCGCGGATGCGATCGACGCCGAGCTTGATAACGCTTTCCATGGCCAGACGTGCTTTTTGTGGATCACGCGATGCAATGGCGTGGGCAATGCGCAGGTGATTGGCCGCGCATTCGGCAATGCCTTCTCGCGATGAGGCGGGTGATGAAAGCTGGAACGAGATTGCCAGCGCCGCTTCGATCAATCCGCTGACCGAGCGCATGAACGGATTGCCCGACATGCGCGCAATGGCCAGATGGAATTCCAGATCAACCTTGGCGATGGACTCCGGCGTGTGGTTCGGATCGTCAAACTTGGCGGCGAGCGCGTAAAGCTCGACAATCTCGTCACTGGTGGCGCGTTCAGCCGCGGCCGCTGCGGCTGCCGGTTCCAGTGCCATGCGCATTTCCGCCAGATGGTCCACGAAGACTTCATCGAAGCCTGCCTCGAAGCGCCATGTCAGCACATCGGGATCGAAGAAATTCCAGCTCGCATGGCCCAGAACACGGGTGCCGACCTTGGCTTTGGGTTCGATGAGGCGCTTGGCGGCAAGGGTTTTCATCGCCTCGCGCAGAACGGTGCGGGAAACGCCGAAGCGTAGCGACAATTCATGGTCGCCCGGAAGGATGGACCCTGCAGGAATGGTTCCCGCGACGATGCCGCGGCCCAGTTCACCCACCACGACAGCGTGGCTGTTATGGCGTTTGCGTCCGGTTATGGCCGTTTCCAGCAATCCCAATTCAGGCCTCCTTCATTCGTTGCCTGGCTAGCTATTTGTTTCAATGCGCATCTTGCCCGAAAACCGGTTCCCACTTTTCGGGATGCGCCTTAGATCCGAGAACCACGCAAGTCCTCGTTGCAGAGCAATGAACAGGAACAGCAATATACCGATTGCTATTTTCGTCCACCAGGAAGACAGCGTTCCGTCGAAAACAATGTATGTCTGGATCAGCCCCTGTATGAGAATGCCGACGAATGTTCCGGCCACAAGGCCTGCGCCACCTGTCAGCAATGTCCCGCCGATCACCACCGAAGCGATGGCGTCCAGTTCTACCCCCACCGTCGCCAGCGAATAGCCGGACGAAGTATAAAGCGTATAGACGATCCCGGCGAGGCCGGAAAGGATACCCGACATCGTATAGATGCCGATTGTCGTGCGGGCAATCGGAACGCCCATCAGTTCTGCCGACTGCTGGTTGCCGCCCAGCGCGTAGATATTGGCGCCGAAGCGCGTGCGATGCGCGATGATGCCGCCAACGATGAAGACCGTGAGCATGAGCATGGCGATGAATGTCAGCCTGCCGCCGCCCGGCAGGCGGAAATAAAGCCCCTGCAATGTATCGAGAAACGGATGCGCGATGGGCACGGATTGCGTCGAGATGAGGAAGGCCGCACCGCGAGCCAGAAACATGCCCGCAAGTGTGGCCACGAAAGGCGGGATCCGCAAGAAATGGATCATCATGCCCATCCACGCCCCGAACAATGCGGCGATCACAAGAACGAGGCCGAATGCCACGAGCGGATGCACGCCGAGCTGCCCGATCATCACGGCAACGAAAACGCTGGTGAAGGCGATGACCGAGCCGACCGACAGGTCGATGCCGCCGGAAAGGATCACGAATGTCATGCCGACGGCGGCTATGCCGAGGAAGGCGTTGTCGGTCAGAAGATTGCCGATTACCCGTGTCGACAGCATGTTCGGAAACTGGACGATGCAGATCGCATAGGCGAGCAGGAAGATTGCAACCGTCGTCAGGAAGGGCAGATTGCGCAGTGCTCTCATTGCCGTGCTCCCTGCTGGCTTTGACGGACCGGATTGGCTCCATTGCCCTTGCGTTCCGAGCGCAGGAAGGTAATGAGCTGGACAATGGCCGGCGACTGGAAGGTGAGCACGATCACGATGATGACGGCCTTGATGATGAGGTTGAATTCCGGCGGAAAGCCCGCCATCAGAATGCCTGTGTTGATCGACTGGATGATGAGCGCGCCGAGCAGCGAAGCCATGATCGAGAAACGCCCGCCATTAAGCGAGGTGCCGCCGATGACGACCGCCAGAATCGCGTCGAGTTCAAGCCACAGCCCGGCATTGTTGGCATCTGCGCCGCGAATATCCGCCGCCGCGATCAGCCCCGCAAGGGCAGCGCCGACGCCAGAAACTGCATAGACGCTGAACAGGAGAAAGCGTGCCTTGACCCCCGCCAGCATCGCTGCGCGACGGTTGATGCCGGTCGCCTCGATCAGGAAGCCAAGTGCACTGGAGCGCACTGCGAGGCCCACAACGAGACCGGCCAGAATCCATATCAGGACTGGAACGGGCACACCGAGGAAGGAGCCGGAGCCAAGCGCCGCAAAGGAGTCATTGTTGAAGGTCAGGATCGCGCCTTCGGTGATAAGCTGTGCGATGCCGCGACCTGCCACCATCAGGATAAGCGTCGCGATGATCGGCTGGATATCGAAGACCGCAACCAGAAAGCCGTTCCACAAGCCACACAGAAGGCCGACGCCAAGCGCTGTCGGAATGACGATTGCGAGCGGATAGCCCGCAACGATGAGCGACGCGGCAAAAGCGCCGCTGATCGCCATGACGGCACCGACCGACAGATCAATGCCGCGCGTTGCGATCACCAGTGTCATGCCGACAGCCAGAATGGCGACGGGTGCGGCGCGCACCAGAATATCGATCAGGCTTCCATAGAGCCGACCGTTCTGGAACGAGATGTCGAGAAAGCCAGGCGCGATGATGGTGTTCGCCACCAGAATGAGCACAAGGGCGGCCAGTTGCGGCGCCAGTCTTTTGAGTTTTCTGGTCATGCGGGCAATCATGCTGCAGCTTCCTTTTCGCTTCCGGTCTCTGCGATTGCACGCACGATATTGTCGGCAGTGATTTCCTCGCCCTTCAGTTCCGCCACATGGCGACGGTCGGACAGGACGATGACGCGATTGGCGACGGCGGCAAGCTCTTCGAATTCCGAAGAGATGATGACCAGTGACATGCCTTCGGCACAAAGTTCGCCGATGAGCTTCAGGATTTCAGCATGGGCGCCGATATCGATGCCGCGCGTCGGCTCATCGAGGATCAGCAGGCGGGGATCGGTGGCAAGCCAGCGTGCCAGTATGGCTTTCTGCTGGTTGCCGCCGGACAGAAACTTGATCGGCTTGTCAGGATCAGGCGGGCGAATATCGAGCGCCTTGATGTAACGCTGTGCAAGTGCTGTCTTCTCGCGCGATGAAATCGGTCTGGACCAGCCGCGCTTCGCCTGAACCGCCAGCGCGATGTTCTCCGCCATCGAGAAATCGCCAATGATGCCGTCGGTCTTGCGCTCTTCCGGGCAGAAGGCGAAGCGTTCCGCAATGGCCGCAACGGGCGAGGGGAGCCTCGTTTCCTTGCCGTCGACGGTCAAGGTGCCGCTATCGGTCTGATCGACACCGAACATCAAAAGAGCGGTTTCGGTGCGGCCGGAACCGAGCAACCCGGCAATGCCAACGGCTTCTCCCGGCTGGATCGAGAGATCGAACGGCGCAACGCTGCCTTGTCTGCCGAAGCCTGCAAAGCGGATCGGGGCAACCGTATCGCGGCTTACTTCCTCGGTCAGCTGGCGGCGCACAGTTTCCTGCAACTGGTGGCCGAGCATCATGGAAATCAGATCGGTGCGCGGCAGTTCCGACAGGTTGCGGCTGCCGACCAGCCGTCCGTTGCGCAATACGGTGGCGCAATCGGCGATGGCGTAGACCTGATCCAGAAAATGGGTGATGACGATGATGCCGAGGCCTTCTGCCTTCAACTGGCGCAGCACGCCGAACAGCATCTCGACTTCGCGTGCATCGAGACTGGCGGTCGGCTCGTCAAGGACGAGCACCTTGCCCGAGAGATCGACGGCGCGTGCAATCGCGATGATCTGGCGGATGGCGACTGAATAGGCGGACAGAGGCGCGCCGACATCAATGGTGAGGCCGTAGCGGGAAAGAAGGTTCGCCGCATCCTTTTCCATCCGGCCCCGGTCAACCAGTCCGAAACGTTTCGGCTGGCGTCCCAGGAACAGGTTCTCTGCTACCGTCAGATTTTCAAGAAGATTGACCTCCTGATAGACCGTGCCGATGCCAAGTGTCTGCGCTTCTGCCACGGAGGTAGGTGCAATCGGCTGGCCCTCAAGCAGGATCGAACCGCCGAAGCCGTGGTAAGCGCCGGTCAATATCTTGATAAGCGTGGATTTACCCGCGCCGTTTTCGCCAAGCAATGCATGGATTTCCCCGCAGTTGAGCGTGAAATCGACATGGTCGAGCGCTGTCACGCCCAGAAAGGATTTGGTGATCGAACGGGCTTCAAGAAGCGGCATTGCGGCCGCCGATGGAGCGTCTTTTGCAGCCATGGCAGTCTTCCATTGCATTTTGCAAAGGTTATTCCGGGCCGCGACAAACGCGGCCCGAGGACGAGAGGATCAGTAACCGAGACCCTTCTTGGCTTCGTAGACGGCCTTCGGATCGTCAGCCTGCGTGTAGAGCTTCGATTCCGTCTGGATCCACTTCGGTGGAACGGTGCCCTTGTCCTTGAAGGCTTCAATCGCGTCGAAGGCCGGGCCGGCCATGTTCGGCGTCAGCTCGACGGTCGCATTGGCTTCGCCGTTCGCCATGGCCTGAAAGATATCCGGTACGGAGTCGATCGACACGATCTTGATTTCCGTACCCGGCTTTAAACCAGCTTCCTTGATTGCTTGAATGGCGCCGACAGCCATGTCGTCATTATGGGCATAGACGGCGCAGATATTCTTGCCGCCGCCTTCGGCCTTGATGAAGCTTTCCATGACTTCCTTGCCCTTTGTGCGGGTGAAGTCACCCGTCTGCGAGCGGGAAATCTTGATGTTGTCATGACCCTTGATGGCGTCTTCAAAACCCTTCTTGCGGTTGATGGCGGGCGAGGAACCGGTGGTGCCCTGAAGCTCGACCACATTGCACGGCTTGTCGCCCACATCCTTCACCAGCCAGTCACCGGCCACCTTGCCTTCATGAACCTGATCGGAGGTTACGGCGGTCAGATAAAGGTCTTCCGGAGAATCGATCTGGCGGTCGAGCAGGACGACCGGAATTTCGGCTTCCTTGGCTTCCTTCAGAACGGCGTCCCAACCTGTGGAGACCACGGGTGCGATCAGGATTGCATCAACCCCTTGAGCGATGAAGCCACGAACGGCCTTGATCTGGTTTTCCTGCTTCTGCTGTGCATCGGCGAACTTGAGCGTATAGCCGCGTTTTTCGGCTTCCTGCTTGGTCAGGGCCGTTTCTGCAGCACGCCAGCCCGATTCCGAACCGATCTGCGAAAAGCCAACCGTCAGCGATGCAGCAGATGCGCTCGAAATCAGGGCAAAAGAAAATGCGGCCGTCAGGGCCGTCAATGTGCGTTTCATGATGGTTCCTCCCAATAAGGCCCTCCCGGCCTTCGCATTTATGAAGCATATAATATTACTTTATGGCAAGCGCCTTTCGACGTTTCCCAATAAAATGCCGGTGCGACAAACGCGCAATATTGCTATTTATATATATAAAACAAAGGCTTGTATTCGTGCGGGAGGGGCAGGGCTCGCGAACTGCCCCGGTGGGGGCGTCTGCTTGCTTGACAAAGCGGGTTACGGCAAAATAGTCATATTAATAACACGAACCGTAAATTGGCGTCTTATGGCGTTTCTCAAGCGGTCGGGGTGAATTCCGCAACGGGTATGCGGAAAATGGGAGGTTTAATGTTGCGTCTGGTCCAGTTCCGCGATGAAAGCGGAGAAATGCGTGTGGCTGCCTGCAGTGAGGAGGGAGCGGCGCATGTCGTCAAGGGCGTAGCAACGACCTATGAGCTAGCCTCGGCAGCCATTGCAGCGGGTATCAGCCTTGAGGAACAAGTCGTACGCAGCGGCAAGGGCGAAGCCGTCGATATAGACGCTGCCCTGGCGGCTGGTCGCGTCGGTCTGCCCATCACCCATGCCGATCCGGCGCATCTGATCGTTGCTGGCACGGGCCTCACACATCTTGGCTCTGCCGACGGTCGCGACAAGATGCATAAGGCCGCGCAGTCTGCTGAAAAGCCGACCGACTCCATGCGCATGTTCCTGATGGGTGTCGAAGGCGGCAAACCGAAGCCGGGCGAAACCGGCGTGCAGCCGGAATGGTTCTACAAGGGTGACGGTTCGGCGCTGGTGGCAACCGGCGGCGAACTGGTTTCGCCTTCCTTTGCCGAGGATGGTGGCGAAGAGCCGGAGCTGGCAGGCATCTACCTGATTGGCCCGGATGGTACGCCGTTCCGGCTTGGCTTCTGCCTTGCCAATGAATTTTCCGACCATGTGACCGAGAAGCAGAACTATCTCTGGCTTGCCCATTCCAAGCTGCGTCAGGCCGCGTTGGGGCCGGAACTATATGTGGGGGCGTTGCCTGACCATGTGGAGGGCGTTTCGCGCATTCGTCGCGGCGATCAGGTGATCTTCGAAAAGCCGTTCCTTTCGGGCGAAGCGAACATGTCGCACACGATTGCCAATCTGGAACACCATCATTTCAAATATGGGCTGTTCCGCCGTCCGGGCGATATTCATGTCCATTTCTTCGGCACCGCAACCTTGTCGTTTTCGGAGGGCGTTAAGACGGAAGCTGGCGACCAGTTCGAGATTTCCGCCAAGCCGTTCCGTTATCCGCTGGTCAACAGGCTGTCTCAGGCGGCAGCCGAAAACCTTGTCGTGAAGGCGCTCTGAAATGGCGGCGGATTCGAATATCGCTCTTGCAATCGTCGGTCTGGGCAAGATCGCGCGTGACCAGCATCTGCCATCGATTGAAGCCGTCGATGGCATTGAGCTGAAAGCCATTGCCAGTCGCAATGCCGGGCTGGACGGCCTGCCGTCTTTTCACGACATCGATGAGCTGCTGGGCAGCGACGTTGCCATTGACGCGGTGTCGCTTTGCACACCGCCGCAAGGGCGCTTTAGCCAGGCCTACGCAGCCTTGAAGGCGCGCAAGCATGTGATGCTGGAGAAGCCTCCGGGTGCAACCATTTCGGAAGTGCAGGCGCTGACGCGTTTTGCTGAAAAGCAGGGCGTTACGCTTTATGCGACATGGCATTCGCGCGAAGCCGCGGCCGTTGAACCTGCCCGCGAATTTCTGAAAGGCGCTGCAATCAAGTCTGTTGCCGTGTCGTGGAAAGAGGATGTGCGCCACTGGCATCCCGGCCAGCAATGGATCTGGGAGCCGGGTGGTCTCGGTGTGTTCGACCCAGGCATTAATGCGCTTTCCATCGTCACGCATATTTTGCCGGAGCGCTTCTTTCTCACGCAATCCGATCTTTATTTTCCCGAAAACCGTGCGGCACCCATCGCAGCCGATCTCAAGTTTCAGACGGAAAGCGGCATACCGGTTTCGTTCGAACTCGACTGGCGCCAGACGGGTCCGCAGACATGGGATATTCGTGTTGAGACCGATAAAGGAACGCTGCTTCTCAGCCATGGCGGTAGCCGCCTGACCATCGCAGGCGTGGAGAAAATGGCCGAGCCGGACCGCGAATATCAACGACTTTACAAGCGTTTCGTGCAATTGATCGGCGCGGGGCGTTCGGATGTTGATCTCGCTCCACTGACCCATGTGGCCGATGCGTTTCTGCTCGGAAAGCGGCATGTCGTCGAAGCTTTTGAAGATTAGGAATCGAGGTTGTCGTAACGCGGCCTCTCACCCACGCAGGACAATGAAATGAACAAGCCCGTCTCTCCGAAAACGCCAAAGCTCCGCTCGCGCGCCTGGTTCGACAATCCTGATAATGTCGATATGACGGCGCTCTATCTGGAGCGCTACATGAATTATGGCCTGAGCCAGGAAGAGCTGCAGTCCGGTCGTCCGATCATCGGCATCGCGCAGACGGGCTCCGACCTCTCACCTTGCAACCGTCATCATCTGGAGCTGGCCAAGCGCGTGCGCGAAGGTGTTCGCGAGGCGGGCGGCATTGTCATTGAATTTCCGGTTCATCCAATTCAGGAAACCGGCAAGCGCCCGACCGCTGGTCTGGACCGCAACCTTGCCTATCTCGGCCTCGTGGAAGTGCTTTACGGCTATCCGCTCGATGGCGTCGTGCTGACAATCGGTTGTGACAAGACCACGCCTGCCTGCCTGATGGCAGCTGCAACCGTCAATATTCCGGCGATTGCGCTGTCGGTGGGTCCGATGCTCAATGGCTGGTTCCGTGGCGAACGCACAGGTTCCGGCACCATCGTCTGGAAGGCGCGCGAGCTGCTTGCCAAGGGCGAAATCGACTATCAGGGCTTCGTCAAGCTCGTTGCTTCCTCGGCTCCATCGACGGGCTATTGCAATACGATGGGCACGGCCACGACGATGAATTCGCTCGCCGAAGCGCTCGGCATGCAGCTTCCGGGCTCCGCCGCCATTCCGGCGCCTTATCGCGACCGTCAGGAAATTTCTTATCTATCGGGACGCCGCATCGTTGAAATGGTGCATGAGGATTTGAAGCCGTCGGACATTCTGACCAAGGATGCCTTCGTCAATGCCATCCGCGTCAATTCCGCTATTGGCGGTTCGACCAATGCGCCGATCCATCTGAACGCTCTGGCCCGTCATGTCGGCGTGGAGCTGACGGTCGATGACTGGCAGAAATATGGTGAGGAAATTCCGCTTCTGGTCAATCTGCAGCCTGCCGGTGAATATCTTGGTGAAGATTACTACCATGCGGGCGGTGTGCCAGCCGTCGTCAATCAGCTGATGGGGCAGGGCCTCATCAATGAAGATGCGCTGACCGTCAATGGCAAGACCATCGGCGAGAATTGCAAGAACGCGACCATCGAAGACGGCAATGTCATCAAGACCTACGATCAGCCGCTGAAGAAGCATGCCGGATTCCGCGTGCTGCGCGGCAATCTGTTTTCGTCGGCGATCATGAAGCTCAGCGTGATTTCGGACGAGTTCCGCAATCGCTACCTGTCCGACGACAAGGACCCGAATGCATTCGAGGGTAAGGCGGTCGTATTCGATGGGCCGGAAGATTATCATCACCGCATCGACGATCCGGCACTGGAAATCGACGAGAATACGGTGCTGTTCATGCGTGGCGCTGGCCCCATCGGTTATCCAGGTGCGGCGGAAGTCGTCAACATGCGCGCGCCGAATTACCTTCTGAAAAAGGGTATCAGCTCACTGCCATGCATCGGCGACGGTCGCCAGTCGGGCACGTCGGGTTCGCCGTCGATCCTCAATGCCTCCCCGGAAGCTGCTGCTGGCGGCGGTCTGGCTATTCTGAGGACCGGTGACCGCGTGCGTATCGATCTTGGTCGCGGCAGCGCTGACATTCTGATCTCTGACGAAGAACTGGCGGAGCGTCGCAAGGCTCTGGAAGCTGCCGGTGGCTACAAATATCCGGAAAGCCAGACACCATGGCAGGAAATCCAGCGCGCCGTTGTCGGCCAGATGGAAACCGGTGCAGTTCTCGAAAACGCGGTCAAGTATCAGGATATCGCGCATACGCGTGGCCTGCCGCGAGATAACCACTAAGGTTCCCCGGATGGCTCTCGATAAAAAGCCATTTGCGGCAGTTGCGGACTGGGGCACCACCCGGTTTCGCCTCTGGACGCTGGATGTCGATGGCAATGTGCTGGGCGAAAGCCGTGGCGATGACGGTCTGCTGCAGGCAAAGGAAGCCGGTTTCGAGCCAACGCTCGAACGGCACCTTGCTTCTGTCGGCGCGCCGGACGATCTGCCGGTGGTGATCTGCGGCATGGCCGGTTCGCGGACCGGCTGGATCGAAGCGCCCTATATGAGCTTGCCCGCCGGGTTGGATGGCATCGTGAAGGCTGCGGTGCGCGTGCCCGCGCGCCGTCACGTCATCATGTTGCCGGGCGTCGCGCGTCGGGACGAAACGGCACCCGATGTTATGCGTGGCGAGGAGACAAAACTGCTCGGTCTTGTGCACGGCGGCACGCATGATGCTGTTGTCGTCATGCCCGGCACCCATGCCAAATGGGTGCGGATTGCTGAGGGCGGCCTTGCCGATTACCGAACCTTCATGACCGGCGAAATGTTCGCTCTTTTGAAGGAGATGTCGGTGCTGGCCGGGGCGTTGGAAGGTGCTGCTGCGGTCGATCCGAATGGTGTGGCTTTCGCTGCGGGCGTCAGGGCGTCGCTCGAAAACCCGGCACTGATTTCCAACGCGCTATTTTCCATTCGCGCAGGCTGGCTCGTCCATGATCACAAGCCGACCGACCAGCTGGCTCGTTTGTCGGGCTTGTTGATCGGGCTGGAAGTGGCAGGCGGGCGCACGCTTTATGGCAAACCCGAAGAAGTGCTGCTCCTTTCAGACGACACTATGGGCGCGCTCTATGCCAGCGCGCTTGAAATCGCCGGGCTGACAGTCAGGCGCGTTGCAGCCGATGAGCTGGTGCGAGACGGTCTGTTCATGGCTGCAAAACACGCCTTCGAAGGAGCTGCGCAATGAGCGACCGCATCGCATGGCCAAAGCTGCGCTATCCGCTGGTCGCGATCCTGCGCGGCATTCGCCCGGAAGAAACGGAAGCAATCGTCGGAGCGCTGATCGAGACGGGTTTCGAGGCGATTGAAATTCCGCTCAATTCGCCGGAGCCTTTCGTCTCGATTGAGAAGGCGGCGAAGCTTGCGCCTGCGGGCGTGCTGATCGGGGCCGGGACGGTATTGAGCGTCGAAGATGTGGACCGTCTTAACGATGTTGGCGGCAGACTTCTTGTCAGCCCGAATGTCGAGCCGGATGTCATTCGCCGCGCGGGACAGCACGGCATGGTGACGATGCCCGGCGTTTTCACGCCGACGGAAGCCTTTTCGGCGATCCGTGCAGGCGCATCGGCGCTGAAATTCTTTCCGGCCAGCGTACTCGGCGCGGACGGTATCAAGGCGATATCCGCCGTCTTGCCGAAGGATATTCCGGTCGGCGCCGTGGGCGGTGTTTCCGAGGCTGATTTTGCGACCTATCGGGCAGCGGGAGTGAGCTGCTTCGGACTCGGTTCCAGTCTTTACAAAGCCGGACTGACGGTTGCTGAGGTTCGCGAACGCGCCGAGCGCGCGGTTGCGGCATGGGACAAGATCGCGGGCTGACGGCCCTTTGAGAACTTGTTCCGGAGGAATTCCGCATGGCCGGAAGGCGGGGGCGGAAATTTTGGGAGAACGACAGGCGGAAAAGCCTGTCCCAATTTGGGAGTGAGACAATGGCAGGCATGAAATCTCTAACATTGGCAGTCGCGATGGCCGCGCTTGCCTTTAGCGGTCTGGCGCATGCGGAAGACAAGGGTCTTGTCGCCGTCGCCATGCCCACGAAGTCTTCGGCACGCTGGATTGCCGATGGCGACAACATGGTCAAGGTGCTGAAAGAACGCGGCTACCAGACCGATCTTCAGTATGCTGAAGACGACGTACCTAACCAGCTGGCGCAGATCGAGAACATGGTGACCAAGGGCGCCAAGGTTCTCGTCGTTGCATCCATCGACGGCACGACGCTTTCCGATGTTCTGGCCAAGGCCCACGATGCGGGTATCAAGGTCATCGCCTATGATCGCCTGATCCGCGATACGCCGAATGTCGATTACTATGCGACCTTCGACAATTTCCAGGTCGGCGTGCTGCAGGCCCAGTCCATCGAAACCGCGCTGGACCTCAAGAACAAGCCGGGTCCGTTCAATGTCGAGCTTTTCGGCGGTTCGCCGGACGATAACAACGCCTACTTCTTCTACAACGGCGCGATGTCCGTTCTGCAGCCTTATATCGATAGCGGCAAGGTCGTTATCGGCAGCGGCCAGACCGGCATGGACAAGGTTGCAACGCTGCGCTGGGACGGTGCAACTGCTCAGGCCCGCATGGACTCGATCCTTTCGGCCTATTATTCCGACAAGAAGCTCGATGCAGTCCTGTCGCCTTATGACGGCATCTCCATCGGTATCCTGTCGTCCCTCAAGGGTGTAGGCTATGGCAGCGGCGACATGCCAATGCCGGTCGTTTCCGGTCAGGATGCGGAAGTGCCTTCGGTGAAGTCGATCCTCGCTGGCGAACAGAACTCGACCATCTTCAAGGATACGCGCGAACTCGCCAAGGTCACGGTCGATATGGTCGATGCGCTGATGACCGGCAAGGAGCCGGAAGTCAACGACACCAAGACCTATGACAATGGCGTCAAGGTCGTGCCGTCCTATCTGCTCAAGCCGGTGATCGTCGACAAGTCGAACTGGAAGCAGGTTCTGGTCGATAGCGGTTACTACAAGGAAGACCAGATTCAGTAATGCGGTTTTGGGCGTATCGGAGGATATGCCCGTAACCTTTCTGCATGCCATTGCCCCAAATCCCCAGCCTTTCGGCTGGGGTAGGCTCGACGATTGACAGCGTTGTCTTTTCGTTGAGGGCAATGGCAGAGCAGATTTGTAATGGGAGCGAGCGATGAATGTAGCCAATCCTGTCCTGCGCGAGCAGTCTGACGGTAAGCCGGAAATCGCCGGCAAGCCGCTTCTGGAAATGCGCGGCATCAGCAAGTCTTTCGGCGTCGTCAAAGCGCTGAGCGATGTCAATTTCACGGTCATGCCGGGCGAGATTCATGCCTTTGTCGGCGAGAATGGAGCAGGCAAGTCGACCTTGATGAAGGTGCTGTCGGGTGTGTATCCGCATGGCAGCTACGAGGGGTCGATCTTCTTCGACGGCGAAGAGCGGCAGTTTCGCGACATCAACGATTCCGAAGCGCTTGGCATTGTCATCATCCATCAGGAGCTGGCGCTCATACCGCTCATGACGATTGCCGAGAACATTTTCCTCGTCAATCCACCGGCAAGCTATGGCGTCATCGACCGCAGTACGGTGCACAAGCGTACCCGCGAGCTTTTGCAGAAGGTTGGCCTGTCGGAATCGCCCGATACGCTTGTCACCGATATTGGTGTCGGCAAGCAGCAGCTTGTCGAAATTGCCAAGGCATTGTCGAAGCGCGTGCGGCTTCTGATCCTCGACGAACCGACCGCAAGCCTCAACGAGACGGACAGCGCGGCATTGCTGGCGCTTCTGCGTGAGTTTCGTGCTCAAGGCATCACCTCGATCCTCATTTCGCACAAGCTCAATGAAATCCGCGAAGTTGCCGACAAGATCACGGTGCTGCGCGATGGCAAGGCAGTGGCGACGCTCGACTGCAATGCGGGCGAGGTCGAGGAAGACGATATTATCCGCAAGATGGTCGACCGCGATCTGGAAAGCCGCTACCCGAAGCGCGATCCGAAAATCGGTGAGGTGATTTTCGAAGTCGACAACTGGTCAGTGCATCACCCGCTGCATCCGGAGCGGCACTCGGTCAAGAACGTGTCGTTCAAGGTGAGGGCAGGCGAAATCGTCGGCATTGCCGGGTTGATGGGGGCGGGACGCACAGAATTCGCCATGAGCCTGTTCGGGCGTTCATGGGGCACGAATATCAGCGGTGAGGCGCGTATCAACGGCAACAATGCCGATATTTCCACTGTGGCGCGGGCCATCAAAGCGGGGCTTGCCTATGTAACCGAGGATCGCAAGAAGCTCGGCCTGGTCTTAGGCGAAAATATTTCGCGCAACATTTCTCTTGCGCATTTACGCGGCGTCAGCCCGAAAGGCATCATCGACGATATTCGCGAAATGAAGATCGCGAATTCTTATCGCGAACAGATGAGCATTCGCTGCCACAATGTCTATCAGGAGACAGGCACGCTTTCGGGCGGTAACCAGCAGAAGGTGGTGCTGTCCAAATGGCTCTTCACCGGACCCGACGTGCTGATCCTCGATGAACCGACGCGCGGCATCGATGTCGGCGCGAAATATGACATCTACACAATCATCAATTCACTGGCGGATAGCGGCAAGGGCGTGGTCGTCATTTCTTCGGAAATGCCGGAGCTGATCGGCATCTGCGACCGCATCGTCGTCATGCATGAAGGTGCCTTCGTCGGCGAAGTCGCTGGCGAGGAAGCAACGCAGGAAAACATCATGCGCGCCATCATGCGGAACAAGGGAAAACGGCCATGAGCGAGAATATCATCGGAAGAAGTGGATCGAAAGCTCCGGCGAGCAGCGTGGGGCGTTATCTCAAGAACAATCTGCGCGAATCCGGCATGCTGATCTCGCTGGTCGCGATCATGATCTTTTTCCAGATCGTGACTGGCGGTGTGCTGATGAAGCCGCTGAACCTCACCAATCTGGTTCTGCAGAACAGCTATATCGTCATCATGGCGCTTGGTATGCTGCTTATCATCGTCACCGGGCACATCGACCTTTCGGTCGGCTCGGTCTGTGGCTTTATCGGTGCGCTCGCGGCTGTGATGATGGTTAAATGGGGCGTGCCGTTTCCCATTGCAGCCATTCTCTGCCTGCTGGCCGGGGGCATTATCGGCGCAATGCAGGGCTTTTGGGTCGCCTATTTCAATATTCCGTCCTTTATCGTCACGCTGGCTGGCATGCTGGTCTTCAAGGGGCTGATGCTTGCCGTGCTAGGCGGCCAGTCGGTCGGGCCGTTTCCGGTCGTGTTCCAGAAACTATCGTCCGGCTTTATTCCGGAAATCATCGGCACGACGGGTGGCGTCTATCTGACATCGCTCATCATCGGCGTGCTACTGGCCGGTTTCATGATCTGGCAGAATGTGAAATCGCGTCAGCGTCATATCGCGCATGAAGTGGAAACCGAGCCTTTTGGCCTTTTCGTCATCAAGAACATCCTGTTCTTTTCGGCGATTGCCTATTTGTCGTTGCTGATTTCAATGCATCGCGGATTGCCGAACGTCCTCATTATCATGGCTGTTCTGATTGCGGCCTATGCGTTCCTCACCAATCGAACCGTGCTCGGGCGGCAGATTTATGCGGTGGGTGGGAACCGGCATGCGGCCAAGCTTTCGGGCGTGAAGACCGAACGGCTGACATTTCTGGCTTTCGTCAATATGGGTGTGCTGGCGGCGCTTGCTGGCCTGGTCTTTGCGGCGCGCCTTAACACGGCAACGCCCAAGGCCGGTATCGGCTTCGAGCTGGACGTGATCGCGGCCTGCTTCATCGGTGGTGCTTCCGCCTATGGCGGTGTGGGCCGTGTGACGGGTGCTGTGATTGGCGCGCTCATCATGGGCGTGATGAACAACGGCATGTCGATCCTCGGCATCGGCATCGACTATCAGCAGGTCATCAAGGGGATCGTGCTGCTGGGGGCTGTCTGCATCGACGTCTATAACCAGAAACGCTGATATTTCGGCTCTGGCGGCCTGCAAATGGCGTTGTTTTGCGCTTCCGGTGCTCACGTACCTTTAGTACGCTGCGCTCCGGCTCTCAAACTCCACCATTTTCGGCTCGCCATAACCAAAATCTTAGCCGCTTCACTGGCGTGCGGCAGTTCAGTTTTCAGATCGCCGTTCGGCGCGCGTGATCGAGATAGATTTCGCGCAGGCGCTGGGCAACTGGGCCCGGTTTCCCTGTGCCGATGGTCTTCTCGTCGATGACGGTGATCGGTGTGACGAATGTGCCTGCGCTGGTGAGGAAAGCTTCCTTTGCCGCATAGGCTTCATCAATGGTGAAGAGGCGCTCTTCCAGCTTCATGCCGGTCTCGGCGATCAGCTGCAGGAGCGAAAGCCGCGTGCAGCCGGGCAGGATGGAGTTGCTGTTCGGGCGCGTGACGACGACATCATCTTCGGTCACGATATAGGCGGTCGACGATGCGCCTTCGGTTACATAGCCGTCTTCAATCATCCACGCTTCATCGCAACCGGCGTTCTTGGCGATTTCCTTGGCAAGCGCTTGCGGCAGCAGACAGACCGTCTTGATGTCGCGGCGCTTCCAGCGCAGATCATCCAGCGAAAGCACGCGGGCACCGGTTTTCAGCGCAGGCTTGTCGAGCAGATTGGCTTCCTGCGTGAACAGGACAACCGAAGGCTTCATACCTTTCGCGGGCACGAAATCACGGTCGCGTCCGTCGCCGCGTGTCACCTGCAGATAGACCAGACCTTCAGTCAGATTGTTGCGGCGGATCAGCTCACGCTCGATGGCAACGATCTCGTCTTCGTTCATCGGCATCGGAATACCGATCTCGCCGGTCGAGCGTCGCAGGCGTCGCATATGCGGCTCGCTGTCGATGAGTTTGCCTTCGAGCACGGCAGTCACTTCGTAAATACCGTCGCCGAACAGGAAGCCACGGTCAAAGATGGAAATGCGCGCATCGCGGGCGGAAACATATTCGCCGTTGACATAGACGATGCGGTTTTCAAGTTCTTCTGCTGAAACGGCCATGATTGGATGTGTCCTGAAACGAAAAGACTGCGATCAAGTCGCAGTCTTTTCATAGGTCAGTCGGCTGCAATGGGAAACAGCTATTTTCAGGCAGCCTGCTTTGCTGCCGCAATGGCTTCGCTGCGGATTTCTTCCGTCAACTTCAGACGTAGTTCGGAGAATTCCGGGCTTGCCTTGACGTGGTAGGTGCGTGGATGCTCGATATCGACCGGCGTGATCGATTTGATCTTGCCCGGACGAGCCGTCATCGTAACCACGCGGGTTGCCATGAATATGGCTTCTTCAATGTCGTGGGTGACGAAGATGACTGTCTTGTGCTCCCGCTCCCAGATGCCGAGCAGCAGCTCCTGCATCAGTCCGCGGGTCTGGTTGTCGAGCGCGCCGAACGGCTCGTCGAGAAGTAGAATCTTTGGGTCGTTGGCGAGTGCGCGGGCAATCGCCGTACGCTGTTGCATGCCGCCCGAAAGCTGCTTTGGCCAGTGATCTTCAAAGCCGCGTAGTCCGACCTTGTCGATATAGCTGTCCACGATTTCACGCGCCTGCTTTTCCGGCACGCCTTTTTCGCGAAGCCCGAAGCCGACATTCTGCCGGATGGTGAGCCACGGAAACAGCGTGTAGGACTGGAACACCATACCGCGATCTGCACCCGGTCCGGTGACAGGGTTGCCCTCCAGCATCACGGTGCCGGTGGTGGGCTTGTCGAGACCGGCGATGATGCGAAGAAGCGTGGACTTGCCGCAGCCCGAGGGGCCGAGAACGGTCACGAAATCATTTTTCGGGATGACGAGGTCGGTCGGCTGCAATGCCAGTGTCGGCTTGCCGCCATGGACGCCCGGAAAGGTACGGCTCACGCCCTTGATGACAAGTTCCTGGTCGCTTTTGGTAACCATTATGCGAACCTCCATGCAAAGAGCCAGCGGTTGAAATATTTGAAGGCAAGGTCCGAGATCAGGCCGATGACGCCGATCACGATGATGCCGAAGATGATCTGGCCCGTGGCCATCAGTGCCTGAGAGTTGATGATCATGTAGCCGATGCCGGACGATGCGCCGATGAGTTCGGCCACGATCACATAGGTCCATGCCCAGCCGAGCACGAGGCGCAATGTTTCGGCAATGTCTGGCGCGCTGGCAGGCATGAGCACGCGGCGAATGATGCCGCTGTTCGACGCGCCGAGCGTGTAGGCTGCTTCGACAAGATCGCGACGCGTATTGGAGACCGTCACGGCGATCATGAGAATGATCTGGAACACCGCGCCGATGAAGATGACGAGCAACTTCTGTGTTTCACCAATGCCTGACCAGAGGATCAACAGCGGAACGAACGCCGAAGCGGGAAGATAGCGCGCAAAAGAGACGAAGGGCTCCAGCAGCGCTTCAATCGGCTTGTATGCGCCCATGGCGATGCCGAGCGGAATGGCAACGACGCTTGCCAGTACGAAGCCGCCAAGCACGCGCCAGACAGTCATTCCGATATCGGACATAAAGCCTTGATTGGCGATAAGATCCCAGCCGTCCTTCACCATGGTGATGGGATCGGCAAGAAAAGTCGGAGAAACGAAGCCGCCCAGAGTGGCTATACCCCAGAACACAAAGAAGAGAATGAAGAATAGAATGCCCAGTAATATCCGGGTCTGACTGCCTATCGGCTGCAAGGGCTGCATATATTTTCCTGTTTAGTCGCGCATCCGCCGCACTCGACGGGCGGAAAATAAGGAAGCCCGGACGTGTCGTCCGGGCTTGCATATGAAGCGATGTTACTTGATGAAGCTTGTATCCACGATGTCATCGAGATTGGGCTTCGACTTGATCACACCCGCCTTCAGCAGAAGATCGGCGGCTTCGGTTGAAAACTCCTTGAATTCACCTTCAAAGAACTTCTGGTTGGCTGCCTTGTCCTGCCAGCGCAGATAGTCTGCCGACTTGCCGAAATCCTCGCCCGACTGCTTCACGTCCTTGCCCATGATTTCATAGGATTTCGCCTTGTCGGAAGCGATCATCTGCAGCGCTTCAAAGTAGCTGTCGGCAAGCGCTTTGGCGGCTTCGGGGTTCTTTTCAAGGAAATCGGGCGTGCAGCCGACCGTGTCCATGACCGCAGGATAATCGAGCGTGGTGGCAAGAATCTTGCCCTTGTCGTGTGCTGCGCGCACGGTGGAAAGATAAGGCTCGTAGGTCATGGCGGCATCGTTCTGGCCGGCCACGAAAGCCTGTGCAGCCGGTCCCGGCTCCATATTGACGACCTTGACGTCCTTGGTCGTCATACCGTTTTTGGCGAGCATGAAGGCGAGAAGGAAATAGGGTGACGTACCCGGAGCAGAAGCGGCAACCGTCTTGCCCTTCAGATCGGCGAAGGAATTCACATCGGCGCGCACCGCAATACCATCGGCACCGTAGGACTTGTCCATCTGGAATATCTGCTTGGTCTTCACGCCAGCCGCGTTCCAGACAATCCATGTTTCAACGGTGGTGGCCGCGCACTGGATATCACCGGAAGCGAGGGCCAGATGGCGGCTTGCCTGCGGGATTTTGGTCAGTGTGACGTCGAGGCCATTCTTCTTGAAAATTCCGGCTTCCTTGGCAAGCGTCAGCGGAGCAAAGCCGGTCCAGCCGGAAAAGCCAAGGGAAACGGCAGTTTCAGCGTGCGCCGCAGACGTTAACGTGAAAGCTGCTAGTGCCGCCCCGGCAAGCAATGATTTCTTCATGTGTAGTACCCCTTTTATAGTGAGACTTTTTTGTCTCTTACTCCTGTCAAATTAACAGGACCGTATCGTCTGTCCAGAGAGTTCGTTGCGGTTCTTTGAATACTTCATTCTCGATGGAATAGTCGTAAACTACTGATCAGATTGGGCTAATCGAAATCAGGTAAGCTGCTCCCTTCCCCTTTAGTTCAAGAGGCAAGGCGTCGCAGTTTGTGGCGACCGCGCAATCATGCTGCTCAAGTTTTGTCGTTTTCGCCGCGAGTGTCAGATCGATCTGACCTTCGGCACAGAAAAGAAGAACCAGATTGCCATTGGCCTGGGTGAGCGTGGTGCCGTTGACGGGCAGGCGCCGGACCATATGGGCAAACCGTCCGCGCCGGGTCATCACATTGAGGTCTGTAATGGCCGATCCGATCAGCCGCGCGCTGGATTGAGCATCCGCAGCGAAGAACAGCGGTACGCTTTCGCAGGTGAGGGTGCTCTGCTGTCCTTCGACATCGAGCAAGATGCCGTCTCCTTCCAGCACCGACAATGTGCGGTCGATGCCGGGAAAGATGGAAAACGGGCCATCGCTGGCGACGGTCGCCATGGAAATGCGCCAGTCGAAATTATCGACTGACGCTCCTTCCGGATGGATGGCGATTTCGACCGTAACGCCGCCGCCATTTTTCCATGGCATGTGGCGATGATTTTCGGCCTTGAGAATTTCGACCATCAACCGAGCCATCCATTGGATGCTGCCCAGAAGGCAATTGGTGCCGTTAGCAGGATGCTGAGTGCCGTGCGGATATACCAGATAACGATCAGGTCCCGGAACTTGAGCGGGATCGAGGTGGCAAGGACGCAAGGGATTGAGGCCGACAGGAAGAGAACCTGGCTGACCGAGACAACGGCGGCGACGAACTTCAGAACGACATCGGCGTCCTTCAAGAGGATGGCTGGCAGGAACATTTCTGCAAGGCCGGATGCCATGGATTTTGCGGCAAGCATCGGATCGGCCAGTTGCGCAAGCCATGTAAATGGATAGAGCGCCAGACCGAGAAGGTCGAAGATCGGCGTATATTTGGACGCGAGCAGGCCGAGAAGCCCGACCGCCATGATGCTGGGCAGGATCATGGCTGCCATGCGCAGGCCATCAAGGAACGTCGCCCCGAGAAGCGGCAGAAGCTTGGGGGCATTTTGTGCCTGCTGGATGCCGGTGTCGATTGCCGTTTGAATACGGCCTTTGCCTTCGGGCAATGGGGTGTCGCGGTCGCCCGGATGATCCATGCGGCTCAATGGCCAGATGCGTGCGGTGATCGCGGAGACAATGAAAGTCACGAAGAAAGTGGTCCAGAAATAGAGGTTCCACGCGTCCATAAGGCCCAGCGTCTTTGCGACGATGATCATGAAGGTGGCTGATACCGTGGAAAAGCCGGTGGCGACGATCGCCGCTTCGCGGGCGGTGTATTTGCCTTCCTTATAAACGCGATCGGTGATGAGAAGTGCCAGCGAATAGCTGCCGACGAACGATGCCACGGCATCGATGGCCGACCATCCCGGCGTGCGCCAGATCGGACGCATGACTGGTTGTACGATGACGCCGGTAAATTCGAGCAGGCCATAGCCAATCAGGAAAGCCAGTGCCAGTGCACCGATCGGCACGATCAGGCCGACCGACAATACGAGCTTGTCGAACAGGAACGGCAGCATATCGGGCGTGAAAAGTGCAGCCGGACCGATATTGGCAAGATACATGGCAGTCGCGATGAGGCCGAGCAGACGCAGAACCGAGAAAATTCTTTCGGTTACATTCTTTTTCCACGTGCCTGTTACGAAAGGTGCAAAGGCTCCATAAGCGATAAGCAAGCAGACGAAAACGAGAGCGGCAGGGCGAAGCTGCGTGGCAATCGCGGTCGCTGCGTGGTCGAGCAGGATGGTCGATTTACCGCCAATGGTGACGGGCACGAAAAAGAAAAATATGCCTATGAAGCTGTATATGACCAGTTTCAAAGCCGCCGATCCACGAGAGGGCTCATTACGGCCAAGCGCTACGTCTGTCATCGTTATTCCCCAGTATTTACGTATTATCCAGCTATGAAAAAGGCGGCCCCCGGAAGGACCGCCTTTCATTGATTTCTTAGTTGCCAAGGATGGCTGGAAGGCGCAGGCCCTGCTGCTTCGCCCAGTCGAGCGCGATATCGTAGCCCGCATCGGCATGGCGCATGACGCCGGTGGCCGGGTCGTTCCACAACACGCGACCGATGCGCTGATCGGCATCTTCGGTGCCGTCACAGCAGATGACCATGCCCGAATGCTGGCTGAAGCCCATGCCGACGCCGCCGCCGTGATGGAGCGACACCCATGTTGCGCCCGAAGCGGTGTTGAGAAGAGCATTCAGGAGCGGCCAGTCGGAGACTGCGTCCGAGCCGTCCTTCATGGCTTCTGTTTCGCGGTTCGGCGAAGCCACCGAGCCGCTATCGAGGTGATCGCGACCGATAACAATTGGTGCCTTCAGCTCGCCATTGCGGACCATTTCGTTGAAGGCGAGGCCGAGACGATGACGGTCACCGAGACCGACCCAGCAGATGCGTGCTGGCAGGCCCTGAAACGCGATGCGTTCCTTTGCCATGTCGAGCCAGTTGTGCAGGTGCTTGTTGTCTGGCAGCAGCTCCTTCACCTTGGCGTCGGTTTTGGCGATATCTTCCGGATCGCCGGAAAGGGCAGCCCAGCGGAACGGGCCAACACCACGGCAGAACAGTGGGCGGATATAGGCAGGCACGAAGCCCGGGAAATCGAAGGCGTTTTCCAGACCTTCTTCAAGTGCCATCTGGCGGATGTTGTTGCCGTAGTCGACGGTTGGAATGCCAGCATTCCAGAAGTCGAGCATGGCCTGAACCTGCACCTTCATCGAAGCGCGGGCGGCTTTCGCAACGCCCTTCGGATCGCTCTCCTGCTTGGCGCGCCATTCGGCGACGGTCCAGCCGATTGGCAGATAGCCATGTACCGGATCATGTGCCGAGGTCTGGTCGGTGACGATGTCGGGGCGCACGCCGCGCTTGACGAGTTCCGGATAGATTTCAGCCGCATTGCCGATGAGCGCGATGGACTTGGCTTCACCAGCTTTCGTCCATGCGTCGATCTTGGCCAGCGCTTCGTCGAGGCTATGGGTCTTTTCATCGACGTAACGGGTGCGCAGACGGAAATCGGCGCGGGTTTCGTCGCATTCGACGGCAAGGCAGCAAGCGCCTGCCATGACGGCTGCCAGAGGCTGTGCGCCGCCCATGCCGCCCAAGCCGCCGGTCAGAATCCATTTGCCCTTGAGGTTGCCATCATAATGCTGGCGACCGGCTTCCACGAAGGTTTCGTAGGTGCCCTGAACGATGCCCTGTGCGCCGATGTAGATCCACGAACCGGCGGTCATCTGGCCATACATGGCAAGACCCTTCTTATCCAGTTCGTTGAAGTGATCCCAGGTCGCCCAATGCGGCACGAGGTTGGAATTGGCGATGAGAACGCGCGGTGCATCCTTGTGGGTGCGGAACACGCCCACCGGCTTGCCCGACTGCACCAGCAAGGTTTCGTCTTCATTGAGCGTCTTGAGGGTCGCGACAATCTTGTCGAAATCATCCCATGTGCGCGCAGCGCGACCAATGCCGCCATAGACGACCAGCTCATGCGGGCGTTCGGCGACATCGGGGTCAAGGTTGTTCATCAGCATGCGAAGCGGCGCTTCGGTCAGCCAGCTCTTGGCGTTGAGTTCGTCTCCGCGAGGGCTACGTACTTCGCGCTCGTTGTGGCGTGGATTGGACATGGTGTTCTCCTCAGGATTTCAGTTCTGCGGCTATTGTTTCCAGCCGCTGCAAAAGGGTTTTGAGATGCACGCGAAGCTCGTCCGCCTTGGCCTCGTCATAGGCGAAGGGAACCGCTTCGGTGGTCAGATGCGTGGATTGGGCAAGCTCCATCTGGATGGCGTGAACGCCAGTTTCCGGCTTGCCGTAATGGCGCGTCGTCCAGCCGCCCTTGAAGCGGCCATTGAGAATCGACGTGTAGCCTTCGGCCCGTCCCGTAACCTCAACGGCGGCAGCTTCGATCTTCGGATCGCAGGTCTTGCCCATGTCCGTGCCGATGTTGAAATCCGGCAATTGGCCTTCGAACAGGAACGGAATATGCGAGCGGATCGAATGGCAGTCATAAAGGATGGCGACGCCATGGATCGCCTTCACGCGCTCGATTTCGGCTAAAAGCGCGTCGTGATAGGGCCTATGGAAGCGCGTGATGCGGTCGGCAATATCGGCTTCCTTTGGTGCTTCGCCGTCTTTCCAGATGGCAATGCCGTCAAAGTCGGTTTCCGGGATCAGCGTCGTGGTGTTCTGGCCCGGATAGAGGCTGACACCCGCCGGATCACGATTGGCATCGATGCAATAGCGATGGAAGGTGGCGCGCACCGTGGTCGCGCCATCAATAAGGCCATCATAGAGCTGGTGAATATGCCAGTCGGTATCGGCAAGTATCCGGCCATTGTCGTTGAGCCGTGACCAGATGTCGTCAGGAACATCCGTGCCCGTATGGGGAAGGCCCAGAATGACGGGCGAGGTTCCCTGACGAACTTCGAACGGGCTCATGATCACGCCTCCAGCGCGGGCAGGATGCCGCTCGAAACCGCACCGGCAAGTGCACCATCGGCCACCAGATCGGCGGCATTCTTGAGATCGTCGGCCATATAGCGGTCGTCCTCCAGCGTCGGCACCTTGCCGCGCAACACGGCGATGACCTTGGCCAGTTCCGGGCTGGTGGTCAGCGGCTCGCGCAGCTCGACGCCGAGCGCACCGGTCAGTGCTTCGATGCCGATGATGGCGTTGAGGTTGGCGGTCATTTGAAGAAGACGGCGTGCACCATGGCAGGCCATGGACACATGGTCTTCCTGATTGGCCGAAGTCGGGGTGGAATCGACCGAAGCCGGATGCGCCATCTGCTTGTTTTCGCTCATGAGTGCCGCAGACGTGACTTCTGCGATCATCAGGCCGGAATTGAGGCCCGGCTTGCGGGCGAGGAAGGCCGGAAGACCGAAGGAGAGGGCGGGGTCAACCAGAAGCGCGATGCGGCGCTGCGAGATCGCGCCGATTTCGCAGACGGCCAGCGCAATCTGATCGGCGGCGAAGGCAACAGGTTCGGCATGGAAATTGCCGCCCGACACGGCGCGACCGTCCGAGAGAACGAGCGGATTGTCGGTGACCGCATTGGCTTCGATTTCCAGCGTGCGTGCTGCCTGACGCAGAATGTCGAGGCAAGCGCCATCGACTTGCGGCTGGCAGCGAATGCAATAGGGGTCCTGCACACGCTGGTCGCCTTCGAGGTGGCTCTGGCGGATGACGGAACCTTCGAGTAGGGCGCGCAGTGCCCGGCCAGCGTCGATCTGGCCCTTATGGCCGCGCAATGTATGGATTTCCTCATGGAATGGCGCATCAGATCCCATGGCGGCATCGGTGGACAATGCGCCGGTGATCAGCGCTGTCTGCGCGGCGCGATGCGCACGGAAAAGACCGGCCAGTGCAAGAGCGGTGGAGGTCTGTGTGCCGTTGATCAGCGCCAGCCCTTCCTTGGCGGCAAGCACAACCGGCTTCAGCCCGGCCTTTTCGAGTGCCTTCGCACCCGACAGGCGCTCGCCCTTATAAAAGGCTTCGCCTTCACCGATCATGGCCGCGGTCATGTGCGCCAGCGGTGCAAGGTCGCCAGACGCGCCAACGGAACCCTTTTCCGGGATCATCGGGATCACGCCTTTTTTCAGCATGTTTTCGATGAGGGTGATGACTTCAAGCCGCACGCCGGAAGCGCCACGACCGAGTGAAATCAGCTTCAGCGCCATGATGAGGCGCACGATATTTTCGGAAAGCGGTTCGCCGACGCCGCAGCAATGCGACAGGATCAGATTGCGCTGGAGCGTGGCGACATCGCCTGCCGCAATACGGATCGAGGCAAGTTTTCCGAAGCCGGTATTGATGCCATAAACCGGTTCATCCCCTGCCGCGATTTCCGCAATACGCGCCGCAGCCTTTTCGACGCCTGCGTGAAAAGCAGGGTCGATGCGGACGGGGAGACCCTCGCGATAGATTGTTTCAAGTGTTTCAAGCGGCACGCTGCCGGGCTTCAATACGAGGGTCATGGAAAACTCCCAAAGAGCGCATCTCGAAAAACGTGAAGCGGTTTTCGGATAAGATGCGCGTTGAAACAAAAATTCAGATTTGGCCTTTGAACACCCGCTTCCAGAGCGGGTTGAAGCCGATGCGGTAAACGAGCTCTGCCGGGCGCTCGACGTCCCAGATCGCGAGGTCGGCATCCTTGCCAACTTCCAGTGTGCCGGTCTGATCAAGAAGCCCGAGTGCGCGCGCTGCTTCGCGGGTTACACCTGCGATGCATTCATCGACCGTCATGCGGAAGAGCGTTGCGCCCATATTCATGGTGAGCAAAAGCGAGGTCAGCGGCGAGGTGCCGGGATTGTTATCGGTGGCCAGCGCCATCTTGGTACCCGCAGCACGGAAAAGCTCGACTGGCGGCTTTTGTGTTTCGCGGATGAAGTAGTAGGCGCCGGGCAGCAGCACGGCTACCGTTCCGGCCTTGGCCATTGCAGCGGCGCCGTCCGCATCCGTATATTCCAGATGATCGGCTGAAAGCGCATCATAAGATGCTGCAAGAGCCGCACCATGCAGATTGGACAACTGGTCGGCATGAAGCTTGACCGGAATATTATGCGCCTTGGCCGCATCGAAGACGCGGGTGATTTCATCCGGCAGGAAGGCGATGCCTTCGCAAAAACCGTCAACCGCATCGGCCAGATTTTCAGCGGCGATAGCCGGTAGCATGTCGTTGATGACGCGGTCGATATAGGCGGCCTTGTCGCCGTTCATTTCCGGCGGCAGGGCGTGCGCGCCAAGGAAGGTCGTGCGGACCGCCACGTCACGCTCTTCGCCAAGACGGCGGGCGGCTTTCAACGACTTGATTTCGCTGTCACGGTCGAGGCCATAGCCCGACTTGACTTCAACGGTGGTGACGCCTTCGGCAATCAGCGCATCGAGACGGGGCAGGGTTTCGCGCACCAGATCGTCTTCGCTGGCAGCGCGCAGGTTCTTGACCGAGGAGACAATGCCGCCGCCTGCACGTGCCACTTCTTCGTAAGTGGCACCATTCAGGCGCAATTCAAACTCATGCGCGCGGTTGCCGGCATGGACAAGATGCGTGTGGCAGTCGACCAGACCGGGCGTGATCAGGCGGTTCTCGCAGTCGATTTTCTCGAAAGATGCATATTCAGCAGGCAGGGTATTTTCCGGACCGACATAAGCGATCTTGCCGTCTTTCACAGCGAGCGCGGCATTGTCGATGAGCCCCAGACCCTCGGTGTTTTCACCCAAGGTGGCGATACGGGCGTTGCTGAAAATGTAGCTTGTTTTATCTGGCATGAGCGTTTTCTCGCTTCCCCTGTTTTTCAATAATGTATATACATATTAACGGAGCCGCCAAGAGAAAAAATGCATCCATTTGCGATCTGTTGAAAGATCGGCGTGTGAATTTGGCGAAATGAGGAGCTTGTTCGAATGTCTGCCGCAGCCACAAAAACGCAATTTATCCATGCCGGTCAGGCGCTTCTGCAAACAGGTTGGGCGGATGATGTGCGTCTTGGCATTGTCGATGGAAAAATCGCATCTGTGGAAACTGGCGTCAGTGCGCAGTCGGGCGACGAACACCATGCAGTGATCGTTTCAGGCATGCCAAATCTGCACAGCCATGCGTTCCAATATGGCATGGCAGGACTGGCTGAGCGGCGTGGACCTTCTGCTGACAGCTTCTGGAGCTGGCGCGAGATTATGTACAAGTTTGCGCTCACCATGTCGCCGGAACAGGCCGAAGCTGTGGCGCTGCGGCTTTATGTCGACATGCTGGAGGCAGGATTTACCCGCGTCGGCGAGTTTCATTATCTGCATCATGATCGCGACGGCACACCTTACGGCAATATTTCCGAGATGGCGGATCGCACCGTTTCCGCAGCCGGAGCAGCGGGTATCGGCCTGACGCTCCTGCCGGTCTTTTATGCGCATTCGACATTTGGCGGTGCTGCTCCGAATGAAGGCCAGCGCCGTTTCATCAATGATGAAGCAAACTTTGCGCGCCTAATCGAAGGCTGCCAAAAGGCACTTGCCGGTTTCGATGGTGCCGTGCTTGGCGTAGCCCCGCACAGTCTGCGTGCTGTCATCCCCGATGAGCTGACATTTGCGGCAAAGCTTTTGCCGGATGCGCCTGTGCATATTCACATTGCCGAACAGGTCAAGGAAGTGGACGACTGCATTGCATGGTCGGGCCAGCGACCTGTTGAATGGCTGCTTGACCATCAGGAATTGTCGTCGCGCTGGTGCCTCATCCACGCGACCCACATGACCGACGCGGAAACCATGCGCATGGCTGAGGCTGGTGCGATTGCTGGTCTTTGTCCTGTGACGGAGGCCAATCTTGGTGACGGCACTTTCAATGCCACGGTCTTCCACGAAGCAGGCGGCAAGTTCGGCGTCGGCTCGGATTCCAATGTGCTGATCGGCATTAGCGATGAGTTACGCCAGTACGAATATTCGCAGCGTCTCCTGCACCGCGCGCGCAATGTTCTGGCCGAGAACGCAGGCTCGACAGGCCGCGCATTGTTCGATGGCGCGGTGACGGGCGGCAATATCGCCATGGGACGTGCAAGCGATGGCTTGGAAGCGGGGGCTTCGGCCGATTTCGTCGCACTTGATGCGGCGCGTCTGCCACATGCAAAAGGCGACGCAGTGCTCGATGGCTGGATTTTTGGCGGTCGCGCACGACCGTCCGATGTATGGGTGCGCGGCGTTAAACAGGTGGAAGGCGGGCGTCACCGCTTGCGCGATGAGGCCGAGCGTGCTTTCCAGAAAGTGATCGGCGAATTACTCGCCTGACAGGAGATGGCATGGCTGGCGAAGACTTGATCGTAAAGGACGCACCGGTGCTTTCGCTGCATCAGCGTATTCTGGACGATATTGAATCGCGCATCCTGTCGGGAGAATGGCTGCCCGGTCATCGCATCCCGTTTGAACACGAGCTGACGGAACAATATGGCTGTTCACGCATGACTGTGAACAAGGCGCTGACGCAGCTGGCGAAAGCCGGTCTGATTGAGCGCAAGCGGAGATCCGGCAGTTTTGTTTCCTTTCCGCAATCGCAGGCTGCAATCCTCGAAATCCACGATATTCGCGATGAAGTGGCAGCGCTCGGCGCCGCTTATAGGTTCGAGCTGACGAGCCGGCGCGAGCGATTGAGCGGACCAGCCGATGCAAGGCATATCGACATGCCGCGCCATACGCCGCTGGTTGAACTCGTCTGCCGTCACTATGCGGGCAAGCGTGTCTTCGCTTTGGAAGAGCGCATCATCAGTCTGGATGCGGTTCCGACCGCTGCGCAGACTGACTTTGCTGAAAATTCACCGGGACCATGGCTGGTTTCGTGCGTGCCGTGGAGTAGCGCAAAACACTCGATACGTGCGATTGCCGCCACGCAGGAAAATGCTGGCATGCTCGGTATTCCGCTGGGGGCGCCCTGTCTGGTGATCGAGCGCCAGACGTGGAACGCTGACCAGCCGGTAACACATGTACGCTTTACCTATCCCGGCGACAGCCATGCGCTGGTGGCGAATTTCACGCCATCGCAGGGAGGATAAATGGCTGGTCGTGCACATTACGGCCCGGCAAACGCATCGGCGCGCTTTTCGTCATGGTTTGACTGTTAGCTTTCCGATCATATCGGGGTGAAAACGGCAGTAAAAACTGACCGCTTCTGGCGATTTCAGAACCTGTTTCGTGACCTTCCGGGGTGGCAGCAGAATATCCCATTCTCCCTTTACGGTTGCGGTGTGCTGCATGGGGTCCTTGTTGTTCCATTCGATCACATCGCCCACATTTGCCTCAATGTTCTGCGGCGAAAAAGCAAGTTTCTCGACCGTAATTTCAATCGTTTTCGCCTCTGCCGGGACACTGATAATCAGCAACCCGGCAAGTATGGTGACAGCTTGAACATATCTCATCGGACCGGTCCTATTTCAAAGACATGGCGATGTGTTCGGCATGTTGCTCATGGCTCTGGAACAATTTGAGACCGGTTTCGAGCAGGCTCTTCAGTTCAGTGTTGCTGGCGGACGGGATAAGTGTGGTTTTCAGCGCCTTGTTCACTTCCTTATGATAGGCAACCTCGTTGTCGACATAGGATTTGTCGAAAGCTGCGCCATCGAGCTTGCTCAACCTAGTCAGTTCTTCTGCCGCCGCTTTGGACAAGGCTTTGCTTGTGTCGTTATCCTCCGGTGTGACGTTCAGTTTCTTGACCAGAGCGAGCGCTTGCTGATTGACCGCTTCATGATCACGCAGCATGGTCTGTGCGAACTCAAGCACCGTTTTGTTTTTGGATTTTTCGAGAGCCTGTTTGGCAGCCGCGACATCGATGGCGCCTGCCGTGTAGGCAATATGGGCTATCGCCGGATCGTGTAATTTTCCGTCATGGGCAATTGCCAGAGACAGACTGCCGCAAATGCAAATTGCAGCAACGGATACAACTGAACGAATAGACATGGAACTCTCCCTTGTCCGGCACCTTTTTACGGGCTCCAGATAGTTGTTTCGTCGCATTATCCTACGCAAAACCGCTTCGCACTTTTGCTGGAAATGCTCTAGTGACAGCTATTGGATGCGGGAGAGTTCAAAAGGTTCCTGACATTAAGTCAGTTCGTCCAGCCGCGCCAAAACGGCAGTTATAATCCGCTCGCAGCGTTTGCCTGCGAAGGGAAAGGCATCCAGCAATACAGGGCCGATTTTCTCGTCCAGCTGTTTTCGTAACAAATATCGGGCGCGGTGAAGACGTGTCTTTACGGTTTGCGGGCGCAGATTCAACAATTCGGCTGTTTCATCCACGCTCAAGCCTTCAATGACCCGTGCGACGAATACGAGGCGAAAAATTTCCGGCAGATTATCCGTTGCCTGTTCGACCAGTTGCAATATCTGGCGCTGGGCAAAACTGCGTTCGGGGTCATTCACGCTCATGTCGGATGGAAACGGGATGATATTGTTTGTGTCGGGTGTGGTCTCAAGAAGCTTCTCGACCTTCCGGGTTTTGCGCAGACGACCGAGGGCTTCGTGAATTGCAATACGGGATAGCCACGTGGTCAGGCTGGATTGGCCGCGAAAGCGATCAAGACTCCTGAAAGCCAGAAAATAGGTCTCCTGAACCACATCTTCCGCTTCGCTGTCGTTGCGCACGATGCCGCGGGCCAGACGATAGAGCCGCTGATTGTTGGTCTGCATGATTTTGCGCAGCGCTTCCAGATCATGCATTTTTGCGCACTGGGCGAGGACAAGATCATCCTGAAATGTTGGAGAGGTGGCGGGTAACGCTGTTTTTGCACGCATGGGTCAAACTCCTGTGGAGTTTCATTGGATGTATGCGAGGCCAAAAGGTTCCCGAAACAAGACAATATACGTTCTGAATAGTATCGCGGTTTGATATTTCCCGATAGCGGCGAATGAATTGCTGTTATCAAAAAAAAGCCGCCGCAGGGGAACAGCGGCGGCGAGCGCATCGGTCTAAAAATCGATGCGTAGTTTAAAAATAGAGCGCATCTTGTCCGAAAACCGTTTCACACTTTTCGGGATGCGCTCTAAAAGGCAGCATGACTTGGGTGAAGGTCAGGCTGCGCGTTTGATGGCGTCACCGATGACGGACACGATCGTGTTGATCTGTTCCTTTTCCACGATCAGCGGTGGCGAAAGCGCGATCACATCGCCGGTTACGCGGATGAGCAGGCCCTTCTTGAAGCAATCCACGAAAACATCGTAGGCGCGGGCGCCCGGTGCATCTTTGCGCGACGAGAGTTCGATGGCGCCAACCAGACCGAGGTTGCGAATGTCGATGACGTTCGAAACGCCCTTGAGCGAATGGAGTGCCTCCTGCCAATGATTGGCAAGTTCCGCACCGCGCGTCAGCAAGCCTTCCTCGGCATAGACTTCCAGTGTTGCAAGGCCGGCAGCAGCGGCAACCGGATGGCCGGAATAGGTGTAGCCATGGAACAGCTCGATGGCGTTTTCGGGGCCGGTCATGAGGCCATCATAGACCTTGCGGGCAGCGAAGACTGCGCCCATCGGGATGGCGCCATTGGTCAGGCCCTTGGCGGTTGTCACGAGGTCGGGCACGACGCCGAAATAATCAACGGCAAACGGCGTGCCGAGGCGGCCGAAACCGGTGATGACTTCGTCGAAGATCAGGAGGATGCCATACTTGTCTGCCGTAGCGCGGAGGCGTTCCAGATAGCCCTTCGGTGGCAGGATGACGCCAGCCGAACCGGACATCGGTTCAACGATAACCGCAGCGATCTTTTCAGCGCCATGCAGCTGGACGAGACGTTCCAGATCGTCGGCAAGTTCGATGCCGTTTGCAGGCAGGCCCTTGGAGAAGGCGTTCTTCTCGATATCGAGCGTATGACGCAGATGGTCGGCAGGAATCTGTGGGAAGACGCGGCGGTTATTGACAAGGCCGCCGACGGAAATGCCGCCGAAACCAACGCCGTGATAGCCCTTTTCGCGACCCAGAACCATGGTGCGGGTGCCCTGGCCGATGGCGCGCTGATAGGCGATGGCGATCTTCAGTGCGGTATCGACCGATTCCGAACCGGAATTGGTGAAGAATACGCGGTCAAGTTTTGCATCCGGTCCGCCCGGCGCGATGGCTGCGAGCTTTTCAGCAAAGTCGAAAGCCACATTATGGCCCATCTGGAAGGTAGGTGCGAAATCCATGGTCGAAATCTGGCGCTCGACAGCTTCGGTGATGCGCTTGCGGCCATGACCGGCATTGCAGCACCAGAGACCAGCCGTGCCATCCAGAACCTGATTGCCATCGGTGTCGGTGTAATACATGCCCGAAGCACTTGCGAGCAGGCGAGGCGCTGCCTTGAACTGCCGGTTCGCGGTGAACGGCATCCAGAAGTTCTCAAGGCTTGGCGTGTTGGTTTTGGTGAGCATAATTACCTCCTATTTGTAAGCAGCAGGCCACGCTTTGCGAGGTGCAACAAGTCCTTTTCTTCAGGATATTAAGCTATTGTTTTTATGTGGGATAATTATCAAGTTTGTGCTATATCGAACATCATAAACATGGGGAAGAGTTCGATGAGCATCGATATCGGCGGGAGGCTTCGTTATGTGCGCATGCGGCAGAATCTGTCGCAGCGTGAGCTGGCCAAAAGGGCAGGTGTGACCAACTCCACCATCTCCCTCATCGAGGCCAATCAATCCAATCCGTCCGTCGGTGCATTGAAGCGCATTCTCGACGGTATTCCCATCGGCATGGCCGAGTTTTTCGCGCTCGAACCGGATGCGCCGCACAAGGTATTCTATCAGGCCGAGGAACTGGTGGAAATCGGCAAGGGCCCAATTTCCTATCGGCAGGTGGGAGATCATCTGTTTTCACGCTCTTTACAGATGCTGAAGGAGCGTTATGAGCCGGGTTCCGATACGGGAAAAGTGCTTTTGATGCACGAGGGCGAGGAAGGCGGCATCGTCATTTCTGGCCGCATCGAAGTGACGGTCGGCAGTGAACGCCGCATTCTGGGGCCGGGTGACGCCTATTACTTTTCCAGCAAGCTGCCGCACCGGTTCCGTTGCGTCGGGCCGGTGCCATGCGAAATCGTCAGCGCCTGCACGCCACCGAGTTTTTGAATCGCCTTGAGGAAGGCGATTCAATTTCGTGTAAATAGTCTATTCGTAGCGGGAAATACCGAGATCGTCGGCCCGGATATCCGGCTTGTTGCCGGAAATAAGGTCGGCGAGCAATTTGCCGGAACCGCACGACATCGTCCAGCCGAGCGTTCCGTGACCGGCATTGATGAACACGTTGTCGTAGCGCGTTGCGCCGATGATCGGCGTGGAATCCGGTGTCATCGGGCGCAGGCCGGACCAGAAGGTTGCCGCTTTCAGATCGCCGCCGGGGAACAGGTCTGTTACCGACAGGTCGAGCGTTGCGCGCCGCGCGGCAGGCAGGTCCGTGGTGAAGCCCGAGACTTCCGCCATACCGCCAACGCGGATGCGGTCGCCAAGACGGGTGATCGCAATCTTGTAGCTCTCATCGAGAACGGTCGAAACCGGAGCGCGATCCTCGTCGACAATCGGTGCCGTGATGGAATAGCCCTTCACCGGATAGATCGGGGCGTTAAGGCCAAGCGATTTGACGAGCGCAGGCGTATAGCTGCCAAGAGCGACGACATAACGGTCGGCGGTCAGGACCCCCTCGGAGGTCTCGACGCCGGAAACCTTGCCGCCGGACATCAGTAACGACTTGATGTTGACGCCGAAGCGGAATTTTACACCGAGTCCTTCGGCAATCTTTGCCAGCGCATTGGTGAACTTGAAGCAGTCGCCGGTTTCGTCATGCGGAAGACGCAGGCCGCCGACGAACTTGTCCTTTACGCGGGCAAGTGCCGGCTCCACCTTGGCGCAGCCTTCGCGGTCGAGGACTTCGAACGGCACGCCATCCTGACGCAGTACCTCAATATCCTTGCCGATACCGTCGAGCTGATACTGCTCGCGGAAAAGCTGGAGCGTGCCCTGCATGCGCTGGTCGTATTCGATGCCGGTTTCCTTGCGCAGATCGACAAGGCAATCGCGCGCATATTCGGCTACGCGCACCATGCGGGTCTTGTTGACCTTGTAACGGCTGTCGGTGCAGTTCGCGAGCATCTGCAGGAGCCAGCTATACTGAACCGGATCGCAAGTCGGACGCAAAACTAGTGGCGCGTGCTTCTGGAACAGCCATTTCGCGGCCTTGAACGGAATGCCGGGCGCGGCCCATGGCGAGGCATAGCCCGGCGAAACCTGACCGGCATTGGCAAAGCTCGTTTCCAGTGCGGGGCCTTCTTCGCGGTCGACAACGGTTACCTCGTGACCGAGCTTGGCGAGGTAGTAGGCGGTCGTAACGCCAATGACGCCGCTGCCGAGAATGGTGATCTGCATGTTCGCCTCTTGTCTTATACTTTTATGTCGCTCGCGCCGCTCTCCACGTAGACACGTGCATAACGGTTGCCGAGCGCAGTCAGAATTTCATAGGGAATAGTGTCGCAATCGCGCGCCACGTCTTCGAGGCGCTGGTGCGGGCCGATCAGCTCCACAAGACTGCCGAGTTTCAGCGTGCCTTCCGGCAATGCGCTGACGTCGAGCGTGATCGAGTCCATCGACACACGGCCGATGATCGGCAGTCGCGTATCGCCAAAGAAGGCCGCACCCTTGTTGCTGAGAGAACGGAACCAGCCATCGGCATATCCGACAGCAATCGTTGCAACCCGCATCGGCCCTTCGGCGATATAGGCGCCGCCATAGCCAACCGCCGCCCCCTTGTTGATCTCGCGCACCTGAATGACGCGTGCCGAAAGGGTGAGGACAGGAATGATCTCGCTTTTCGGTCCAACGCCATAAAGCGCGACACCGGGGCGAGCGAGGTCGAAATGATAGGTCTTGTCGAGGAAGCTGCCGCCGGAATTGGCAAAAGCAACCGGCAGTTTTGGCAGGCGCGCAAGCAAGGCGGTCATATTGGCAAGCTGACGGGCATTTGCTGCATTTTCCGGTTCGTCACCGCTGGCCAGGTGGCTGATGACAAACTTGATGTCGATGGCATCCAGAAGCGTGGCGTTCTCAAGAAAGCGTTCAAATTCCTTCGGCGACAGGCCGAGACGCGACATGCCGGTATCGAGTTGCAGCAGGGCGGGCAGCTTCTTGCCCTGTCTGGTGGCGAGTGCCGCCCAGTTTTCAATCTGTTCCAGCGAGTTGAGAACTGGCAGAATGCCTTCGCGGGCGCAGGCTTCTTCGGTTCCCGGTTGAAGACCGTTCAAAACGTAGAGCGTCGCGTCGGGCTGGAGAAACGGCTTCAGCGCAATGGCTTCACCGAGATGGGCGACGAAGAAGTCACGGCAACCGGCATCGTAAAAAGCTGGCGCAACACGACTGGCGCCGAGCCCGTAGGCATCTGCCTTCACAACGGCAGCAGCGCGGGTGGGTGCGATATGACGGGCAATGGCCGAATAATTGTGACGCAGCGCCGACAGGTCGATGGTCAATACGCCACCGGCGGCAAGATCGCGCTCATCCTGTGAAAATTGCATCGACATCTCAACCATTTGCACGGTTCTTTCCAAACTGCTCACTACGCTACGAGAACGCCTGGAAGGTCATTGTCGATATGGATCGTCTGCCGCCCAAAGCATATAGGCTTTGGTTGAGAAACCTTGTGACTCCTCACTCCCAAAGCTTGCTCGCATATTAGTCGAAGACTATTCGAATGTTTTTGCTATTTGTCGCATATTATGCGAATTTTCGCACATCTTGCGCATATTTTAGCTCCAGGGTTGAAGATTATTCATGCCAACGCTCGACAGTATCGACCGCAATATCATCCGTTGCCTGCGCCGTGATGGGCGCATGACCAACAGCCATCTCGCCAGCGAAGTAGGGCTTTCGCAGTCCGCCTGTCTGCGGCGGGTGCAGATATTGGAAGAAAGCGGCGTTATCCGTGGTTATACGGCCATCGTCGGTTCATCCGACGGCGATGAGCGGCTCGTCGCTATCGTACGCATTACGCTTGACCGGCAGACAGAGGAGTTTCTGAATCGTTTCGAGGAAGCGGTGCGGCGGCACCCCGAAGTTCAGGAATGTTATCTCATGACAGGCGATGCGGATTACATTTTGCGCGTCGAAGCCGAAAACGCTGCGGCTTATGAGATCATTCACAAGGAAATCCTGTCGCGATTGCCCGGTGTCGCGCGCATCCATTCCAGTTTCGCAATCCGCACGGTGCTTCTGTCAAAAGCACCGACTTCACGCGGCTGAAATGAAAAAAGCCCGGCACTGACCGGGCTTTCTATCCGAAAGATCACTTTCTTTAACGGAATTCGTAGCGAAGACCGGCGCGGATCGTGTGCATGTTGAAGCCATTGTCCTTGGCCTGCGTTCCGGTGGCGCCCGGTCCTTCGGCATTGCCGTAAGGGTTGGTGCTGCGATCGGCTGCGTCAAAACCGTAGGCTTTGCCACCATTGATGCGCATATAGCGGTAACCGACATCAAGTTTGAGCTGCTCAGTCAGATCGTAGCTGACACCGGCCATGAGAGCCATTGCGAAGCGCCAGCTGTCGAGGCCGTCCTTTTCGCTGGAATAGGTGCAGCCTGCGCAGACTTCGTGGGTTTTCCAGTCGTCATATTGCACATAGGCGGCGCCAAGACCCGCGCCGAGATAAGGCGTCACAGGTCCTACACGCGGCAGGTCGACATAGGCGTTTGCCATGGCCGTCCAGATATTGGCTGTCGAGGAATCCTCGTAGTTGCAGTTGTCCTCGACCGGATTGAAGCCCTTGGCAGATTTCACATAGCTCGGACAGGCGGTGCGACCGTTGATGCCTGCACGGAAGAAGTCGAGCGTGGCATCGGCGCGGAACATATCGGTGAAGCGGTAACCAACACCCACGCCATAAGTTGCGCCTGCCTTGAGGTCGAAATCATCGTAGCGCAGCGTGTCGTCAATGCCGCGATAGGGCGGATCGAACTGGTTCCAGAAGCTCCAGTCGCCATCCGTGCTGGATTTGAAATTGTAACCGAGATCGCCACGAATATACCAGCCGGACGAATTAACCGGTTCCGGCATGGGTTCAATAACAGGGTCTGCAATTATGTCGGCGGCAAACGCCGCTCCTGATCCCGCCATCAGACTGATAGCCACGATGGCAATGGCGGAAGTGCACTTCATCGGTTCCCACTCCAAATCCGAACAGAAAAACGGCTCACAAGCCGTACTGCCGGATATGGTAAAGAGATATGTTTAACACTTGGTTATTTTTAAGTAACCTTTCGGTGCATCAGTCGCCGGTACTCGCGTGTGACGCGATATTATGCAAGCAATTTCTAAAGTATAGGAGCCGACGCGAGGCCGGCTCCTGTCGTTATCAGAAGTTTATCGAATGGATGATCGAATTGTCGATATCGTTGATATCCCGCTTGCCGCAGAGCGCCATCGTGACATCCAGTTCCTTGCGGATGATGTCGAGTGCCAGCGTTACGCCGTCCTTGCCCATGGCGCCGAGGCCATAGAGGAACGGGCGACCGATATACACGCCCTGAGCGCCAAGGGCGCGGGCCTTGAGCACATCCTGGCCGGAGCGGATGCCGCCATCGACATGCACTTCGATCTTGTCGCCAACGGCATCAACGATCGGCTGCAGCATGGATATCGAGGACGGTGCGCCATCCAGCTGACGTCCGCCATGGTTCGACACGATGATCGCGTCGGCACCTGATTTGGCTGCCATCTTGGCATCTTCCACATCGAGAATGCCTTTAAGGATCAGCTTGCCGCCCCATTGTTCCTTGATCCAGGCAACGTCGTTCCAGTTGAGCTGCGGATCGAACTGTTCAGCCGTCCACGAGGAGAGCGAAGAAAGGTCGGTAACGTTCTTGGCGTGACCGGCAATGTTGCGGAACGTACGGCGCTGCGTGCCCATCATGCCGAGGCACCAGCCGGGACGGGTTGCCATCTGCCAGATATGCTTCGGGGTGAATTTCGGCGGAGCGGAAAGGCCGTTGCGGATATCCTTGTGGCGCTGACCCAGAATCTGGAGATCGAGTGTCAGCACCAATGCCGAGCAGCCAGCTGCCTTGGCGCGACCGATCAGGTTCTTCACGAAATCGCGGTCCTTCATCACGTAGAGCTGGAACCAGAACGGCTTCTTTGTCACCGAAGCGACGTCTTCGATGGAACAGATGCTCATGGTCGAAAGGGTGAAGGGAACGCCAAAGGCTTCGGCAGCCTGTGCTGCCAGCATTTCACCGTCCGCGTGCTGCATGCCCGTCAGGCCGGTCGGCGCAAGAGCCACCGGCATGGACACTTTCTCGCCGATCATCGTTGTTTCCAGCGAACGGTTCGTCATGTCGACGAGAATGCGCTGGCGCAGCTTGATCTTCTTGAAGTCGTCTTCATTTGAGCGATAGGTCGACTCAGTCCATGCGCCAGAATCCGCGTAATCAAAGAACATCTTGGGGACGCGGCGCTGGGCAAGCCGCTTCAGATCGGCGATTTCAACGATGTTGGGCATCTATCCCACCCCTTGTGGTAATTTTTCTTGACCAATCGCATGACGGATCGCGCGGCCGAAATCAAGTACGAACAAGTATCGAATAACAATTGCCTCGCGGTTAATTGAAGGACCGTGTAATTCCACTTATGATATTGGCACCCGCCCAAGGCATCTTTGCCACTCGAAGAAGGCGGTCCCGCAACTGGGTTAGAGGGTAACGGATGAGCAAGGCCACCAAAACCGGTTTCATCGGCAAGCGATCCGCTGCAGCGGGTGGATGGGGTGCATTGAAAAGCTGCGGCAAGCAATTGCTTGCAAGTGGCGCTCCTCTTTCCGGCGCGCGCACGCTTCTCAAGGCGAACCAGCCGGACGGTTTCGATTGCCCCGGTTGTGCCTGGGGTGATCCGGAACATGGCTCATCTTTTGAATTTTGCGAAAACGGTGTGAAGGCTGTCGCCTGGGAGGCGACCGACCGGCGCACGACGCCTGCCTTTTTTCGGGAGCATACGGTTTCGCAGCTGCGCAACTGGACGGATTACGATCTGGAAAATACCGGGCGCCTGACCCATCCGATGCGGTACAATGCTTCGACCGATCAGTATGAAGCCATCGAATGGGATGAGGCGTTCAGGACTATCGGCGACATTCTCAAGAGTTTCGACAGCCCAAACCGGGTTGAGTTCTATACGTCGGGCCGTGCCTCGAACGAGGCTGCGTTTCTGTATCAGTTGTTCGTACGCGCTTATGGGACCAATAATTTCCCCGACTGCTCCAACATGTGCCACGAGGCTAGCGGCGTTGCGCTGAAACAGTCGGTTGGCGTCGGCAAGGGGACCGTCCTGCTGGAAGATTTCGAAATGGCTGATGCCATTTTCGTGGTCGGTCAGAATCCGGGCACCAACCATCCCCGCATGCTGGGTGATTTGCGTCGTGCTGCCGAGCGCGGTGCGCGCATTGTCGTTTTCAATCCGATCCGCGAACGCGGGCTGGAGCGTTTTGCCGATCCGCAGAACAAGCTTGAAATGCTGCATGGCGGTAGCGAAGCCATAGCGAGCGACTATTTCCAGCCGCGTCTTGGTGGTGATCTTGCCGCTTTCCGCGGTATGGCCAAGGCGATTTTCGCAGCGGATGATGCCGCACTCGCCGCAGGCAAGCCATCAATCCTCGACCGGGAATTTCTCAGCGCACATACAGCGGAACTGGAAGCCTATCGCGCTGCGGTGGACAGCACGTCGTGGGAAGAAATCGAAGACCAGTCGGGACTTCTCCGACAGTCGCTTGAGCGCGCCGCAAAGATCTATATGGAATCGGATCGGGTCATCTGCACCTGGGCGATGGGAATCACCCAGCATCGTCATTCGGTGATCACGATCCGCGAAATCACCAATTTCATGCTGCTGCGCGGCAATATTGGCAGGCCCGGTGCGGGTCTCTGTCCGGTGCGCGGTCATTCCAATGTGCAGGGTGATCGCACCGTCGGCATCAACGAACGGCCTCCAGTCGCATTTCTTGATGCGCTGGAAAAGGAATTTGGCTTCAATGTTCCGCGTGAGCCGGGGCACAACGTTCTGGGTGCCATCGGTGCCATGCTCGACGGGTCGGCTCAGGCATTTATCGGTCTCGGCGGCAATTTCGCCCGGGCCACTCCGGATAGTCCGTTGATTTCAAAAGCGCTTTCCGGCCAGCGCCTGACGGTTCATGTCGCAACCAAGCTCAACCATTCGCATCTGGTGCCGGGGCAGGAATCTTTCATCCTGCCTTGCCTTGGCCGCACCGAGATCGACCTCAATTCCAGAGGTGTGGCCCAGATCGTAACAGTCGAAGATTCCATGAGCATGGTGCACGGTTCGGGCGGCATTAATGCGCCTGCTTCATCACATCTTCGTTCGGAAGTGGCGATCATTGCGGGTATGGCGCAGGCGACGCTAGGGCCGCAGCCGGTCAACTGGCTGGAGCTTGCCGACGACTATGATCTTATCCGCAACCATATCGCCCGTGTGTTGCCGGACTTCTACGATTTCAACGCTCGTGTACGGGTTCCGCGTGGCTTCCATTTGCGCAATTCTGCCCGTGAGCTGGAATGGAATACGACAAAGGGCAAGGCCACATTCTGGACCGGCGCCCTTCCGGAAGCTGTCGAGCATCAGCAGGCACGCGGCACGCCGGGGCGTTATGTGCTGCAGACCTTCCGTAGCCACGACCAGTACAACACCACCATTTATGGCATGGATGACCGCTATCGCGGTGTCTATGGCGAACGACAGGTCGTCTTCATGAATGAAGCTGACATGGCGGATATCGGTGTCGAGGCCGGTGACCGGGCTGATATTGTTGGCGAATTCGATGACGGCGTGGAGCGTATCGCGCGCGATTTCCGCTTCGTGCCCTATGATATCCCGCGCGGTTGTATTGCGGGCTACTATCCGGAAATGAACGTGCTGGTGCCGCTCGCCAGTTCTGGTGATGAAAGCTACACGCCCACATCGAAATCGGTGATCGTTTCGTTCCGCCCCCTTAAATCGGCAGCTGCATGATGGATGAGGGCGAAGCGGAATATATGGCGTTCGTCGACGCTTTGATGACGGCGTCCAGCAATTTGACCGGGCTTGGTGCCGGGATCATCGCCGCGCTGGCGCTGGATATCGCGTCGGATAGCCGAACTTTTGCGCGTTCGCTGGGGATCGCTCATGCACTTGTGCTTCGGGAAATCTCAGTGCTCGGGCAGGACCATGGTTATGTGCGGATCAAACAGCGCGATCCGCGCACGCAACGCACACGTTACGAATTGAATGTTGCCGGTAAAAGGCTTGTCGAGGAGGCAACGAGTTAGCCGCCGCCTATATTCTTGAAATTCAACACAACTATATATTTCTACTTATAAATTCTCTGATCGAAGGCAATGCCTACCGATTGCTCCTGAGTAAGTGTTTTCGAAAAGACTTTAATAGCGATAACTATGATTCATCATCTTTTACAACGCCGCTTTTCTCTGCAAAGCTTTAGTTGCATTCTCAACAGAACCAAACCAGTGAGAATCGTGTAAATGGCAGCAAAACCATTCATTTACAGCGTGCAGAATGGGTGGAGGCGCGTTATGGGCCAGCTTGCTCCCCATTTCAAAGCACCCCGTATACTGCTCTTTTGCCTGGGGCTGCTTGCGCCGGGCGCAATGTTGCAGGCGCATGCCGACTCGCTCGACATCGTGCCGGTGGCAGCGGTAAAGGCAGTCGCCAGCGATTATCAACCGAAACTGACCTTATCCGGCGCCATTGCGGCACGGTCGCTTGTCAATGTCTCGTTTCGTCTGAACGGTCAGGTTGTGCAGCGTCTGGTCGAGATCGGCCAGCACGTGGAAAAGGGGCAGCCTCTCGCCAGCATCGATAATGTTGAGCAACAGGCCAATCTGCGCGTTGCACAGGCGTCGAAAGATGCCGCGCAGGCGCAGCTGGTGCAGGCCCAGGCCAATTTTGCGCGACAGAAGGCATTGCTGGCACAAGGGTTCACCACTCGCAGCACCTACGATCAGGCAAACCAGAACCTGCAAACGACGCAAAGCGCTCTTGCCAGCGCTGAAAGCCAGCTCAACGATGCACGCGATCAGCTCTCCTACACTGAATTGCAGGCACCCGTTTCAGGCGTGATTACGGCGCGCAATGTCGAGGCCGGGCAGGTCGTGCAGGCTGCGCAGACAGCGTTCTCGATTGCCGAGGATGGTCCACGCGACGCGGTATTCGATGTGCAGGAAACACTGGTCAATCATGCCAAAATCGGAATGGACGTAACGATTGCGCTGCTGTCCGATGCGTCGATAAGTGCCGAAGGCAAGGTTCGTGAGATTTCGCCGGTGGTCGATGCGCAGACTGGAACCGTACGGTTAAAGGTCGGCATAGCGCAAACCCCGCCTCAGATGGCACTCGGGGCCACAGTGACCGGCACGGTTCATATGGACACGGTGAAGGTGGTCGTTTTGCCATGGAGCGCAATGACTTCGGATGCCGGGCGTACAGCCGTCTGGAGGCTCTCGAAGGATTCCAAGGTGGCAACGCTGGTTCCGATCAAGGTGCTCTCATACGAAAAGGGGCGGCTACTCGTGGAAGGCGGACTGCAGGAAGGCGAGCTGATCGTCACAAAAGGCGCACAAATGCTGCGTTCCGGCGAACCGACCGAAGTCGTGCAGGAACAGGAAGGACAAGTTGCGCAATGAAGGCGACAATCCAGTTTCCTAGAATCCGCACCATGAGCAGTATTGCTGTTATCGCTGCCACGCTTGCGCTTGCCGCTTGCGGAAAAGGTGAAGAGAACACGGCTGAGACGGACCCTGTCCGTCCGGTTCTTTATATGGTGGTCGAGCCCAAGCCCGTAACGCAGACGGGTTTTGCAGGCACGATTGAGCCACGCTATTCCACTGATCTTGCATTCCGTGTGCTCGGGCGAATTATCAATCGGCCTGTTCAGGTGGGGGATATTGTGAAAAAGGACGAGATGGTTGCGATGGTTGATCCATCCAACCTCGATCTTGCCGTTCAGTCTGCGAGGGCTGATCTGGCGAGCGCCGAAGCACAATATGCCAACGCTGCGGCGAGCGAAGAACGCCAGAGCATCCTGCTTAAGGGCAACAACGTTTCGCAAGCCGATTATGATGCCGCCAGACAGGCGCGTGACAGCGCAGAGGCCGGGTTGGAAAAAGCCAGGGCAGGGCTGAAAAAGGCGCAGGATCAGCGCAGTTACGCTGTGCTGCGTCCGGATTATGATGGCGTCATTTCTGCAACGAATGCCGAAGTCGGGCAGGTGGTTGCCGCTGGCCAGACGGTTATGACGGTTGCGCGTCCCGATATTCGCGAAGCGGTGCTCGATATTCCTGACAGCATGACGCAATATTTTGAGCAGGGCACGCCATTCAATGTACAGCTCCAGGCCGATCCGAAAGTGACAGGGCAGGGAACAGTACGCGAGGTGGCGCCGCAGGCTGATGCGCAGACACGCACACGCCGTGTGCGTATTGCTCTCGACAACCCTCCGGAAGGCTTTCGCCTTGGCGCGACGATCCGGGCAGCCAAAGCCGGGCCTGAACAGAATCTTGTGACGATGCCGATACAGGCTTTGCTCGACGAAAACGGCAAGACAAGCATCTGGGTTATCGATCCGCATAAACAGACGGTCTCTCTTCATGACGTGCAGGTGACTGAACGGCGCGGCAACAGTTTCGTTGCCGGTGGCGTGGATGTCGGAAGCTATGTTGCGATTGCCGGTGTGCATGAGTTGAAAGAAGGACAGAAAGTCCGCCTGGACGAGAAAGGAACGGGCCTGTGAAGAAGGGATTTAATCTGTCTGACTGGGCTCTGAATCATCGGTCTCTGGTCTGGTATTTCATGCTCGTCTTTCTGGTGGCGGGCCTGATTTCCTATCTTGACCTTGGTCGTGAGGAGGATCCGGACTTCACCGTCAAGACGATGGTTGTACAGGCCAACTGGCCCGGCGCCTCCGTCGACGAAACGCTCAATCAGGTCACGGACCGGCTGGAAAAGAAGCTCGAAGAACTGGATACGCTCGATTATACGCGCAGCATAACCACGGCGGGCAAGTCGGTCGTGTTCGTCTTTCTGAAAGACACGACGCGGGCCGAGCAGGTCAAAAAGTCATGGACCGAAGTGCGTCATTTTCTGAACGATATTCAGAATACGCTGCCTCAGGGCGTTCTCGGACCGTATTTTAATGACCAGTTCGGTGACGTTTACGGAAACGTCTATGCATTCACGTCGGATGGTCTTTCCATGCGACAGTTGCGGGACTATGCCGAAAGCACGCGGACGAAAATTCTGACATTGCCCAATGCGGGCAAGGTCGAGCTGATCGGCGCGCAGGACGAAGCGATCTATCTGGAGTTCTCGACGCGCCAGATTGCAGCGCTTGGACTGGATCAGCAGGCAATCCTGCAGGCCTTGCAGGACCAGAATGCCATTACGCCGTCCGGTGTAGTGGAAGCCGGGCCGGAGCGCATCAGCGTGCGCGTCAGCGGACAGTTCAATTCGGAAGCGGATCTGCGTGCGGTAAACCTGCGCGTTAATGATCGCTTCTTCCGTCTTTCCGACGTCGCGACGATTACGCGCGGCTATGTCGACCCGCCCGCATCCATTTTCCGGGTGAACGGGCACGATGCGATCGGCCTCGGCATTGGCATGAAGCCGAACGGCAACCTGCTCGAATTTGGCGCGGCACTCGACAAAATGATGAGCCAGGTGACGGCGGAACTCCCGGTCGGTGTCAAGGTCTTCAAGGTTGCCGATCAGCCGGAAGTCGTCAAGGACGCTGTTTCGGGCTTTACCGAAGCTCTGTTTGAAGCGGTTATCATCGTTCTGGCGGTGAGCTTCGTCAGTCTTGGGGTGCGAGCGGGTTTTGTCGTTTCGCTTTCGATCCCGCTGGTGTTGGCAATCACCTTCCTGGCGATGTCTTTGATGGATATTTCCCTGCAACGCGTGTCGCTCGGTGCGCTCATCATCGCGCTAGGCCTCCTGGTCGATGACGCGATGATTGCGGTGGAAATGATGGTGGCCCGGCTTGAGCACGGCGATCCCATCAACAAGGCTGCGACCTATGTCTATTCGCATACGGCTTTCCCGATGCTGACAGGCACGCTGGTTACGATTGCCGGGTTCATCCCCATCGGACTGAACAACAGTCAGGCGGGTGAGTACACGTTCACATTGTTCGTAGTGATTGCGGTTTCGCTGCTTGTTTCCTGGATCGTGGCAGTTCTGTTTGCGCCTTTGCTGGGTGTCACTTTCCTGCCGAAGAAAATGAAGGCGCATGAGGAAAAGCACAGCCGTCTTTTCCAGATATTTTCGCAGGTCCTGCTTGCGTCCATGCGGCACAAGTGGATCACGATCATTACGACCATTGCACTTTTCCTCGTTTCGGTTTTCGGCATGGGCTTTATCGAACGGCAGTTCTTCCCGGAATCCGACCGTCCGGAACTGGTGCTCGACTGGACCTTGCCTCAGAACAGTTCCATCACCGACACCAAGGCCCAGATGGAGAAGTTTGAAGCCACGATGCTCAAGGACAATCCCGATGTGGATCACTGGAGCACGTATGTCGGGGAAGGTGCTATCCGTTTCATTCTCTCCTTCGACGTGCAGCCAGCAAATCCCTATTTCGGGCAGATGGTCGTTGTCGCGAAGGACCTCGAAGCGCGTGACAGGCTCAAGCAGAAATTCAACGAGGTTCTGCGCAAGGATTATGTCGGGACGGATGTCTATGTGAAGTATCTGGAGCTTGGACCGCCAGTTGGCCGTCCGGTGCAATATCGCATCTCGGGTCCGGATGTCCAAAAACTGCGCGGTGTCGCACAGGACTTTGCCGGCATCCTCAGTTCCGACAAGCGGCTTGGAGTGGTGAGCTACAACTGGAACGAGCCGGGTCGGGTTATCCGCGTCGACGTCATGCAGGACAAGGCGAGAAAGCTCGGCATTTCCTCGAAGGATATTGCAACGACCCTGAACGGCGTTGTCGGCGGTATCACCATCACTCAGGTGCGGGATTCGATCTATCTGATCGACGTTATTGTGCGGGCACAGAAACACGAACGCGATTCGATCGATACGCTGCAAAGTCTTCAGATCGCAACCGGTAACGGGACGTCGGTGCCATTGGCCGCGATTGCCAATTTCCGATATGAGCTGGAACAGCCGGTTGTCTATCGCCGTTCGCGTATTCCTACGATCACGGTTGCTGCAGGCATTATCGACAAGACGATGCCGGATACGATCGTCAAGGATCTGGCACCTGCCATCAAGACTTTCGCCGACAAGTTGCCGTCCGGTTATCAGATCCAGATTGCTGGCACGGTGGAGGAGAGCGGTAAGAGCCAGGGGCCGATTGCTGCCGTGGTGCCTCTGATGCTGTTCGTCATGGCGACAATCCTGATGATCCAGCTTCAAAGCTTCCAGCGCTTGTTCCTTGTTGTCGCCGTGGCGCCGCTTGGACTGATCGGTGTGGTGGCTGCCTTGTTACCGAGCGGCAAACCGCTCGGCTTCGTGGCCATCCTTGGTGTGCTGGCACTGGTCGGTATTCTTATCCGAAACTCGGTCATTCTGATCGTGCAGGTCGAAGAGCATATCACCGAGGGCATGCACCCGTGGGATGCGGTGACGCAGGCCAGTCAGCACCGAATGCGACCCATCGCGCTGACGGCGGCGGCAGCAAGTCTGGCACTGATCCCGATTGCGCGTGAAGTGTTTTGGGGACCAATGGCCTATGCCATGATGGGCGGCATCATAGCGGGCACGGCAATCACGCTTCTCTTCCTGCCGGCACTTTATGTCGCCTGGTTCCGGATCAAGGAGCCCGAGCATGGCGTAGATGAGCCACCGGCCGAGGCGCATCCCGCTCCGCAATCGCATTAAACAAAAAGCCCGGTCATGACCGGGCTTTTTTCATGAGATTGTCACTTGCCATTGGTTCTATATAGGTTCTATTATATGAAGTATGAATAGAACCACATTGATCACGGCTATTGAGGAGCGCGGTTTGCACGATCCGCAGCTTACGGGGCCGCTTTACCGGAACCTTGCGCGTATTCTCGGTGAACTGATCGAGGAGGGGCAACTTGCGCCCGCTGTCGGACTGCCGCCGGAGCGCGATCTGGCGGAGCAGCTTGGCGTCGGCCGCATCACTGTTCGCAATGCTTATAAGGAACTGCTGACTCAGGGCGCGGTCGAGGCGCGGCGCGGCAGCGGCACCTTCGTTGCCGAACGCCCGGCCCGCATCAGCCAGCATCTCTGGCGCCTGACTTCGTTTTCCGAGGATATGCTGTCGCGTGGCAAGGAGCCGGGCGCACGCGTTGTCACCAACAAGGTTGACAGGCCGTCGCCCGACGAGGCTTTCCGGCTGGGAATCGGCGTTGATACGACGGTGGTGCGGCTGGATCGTCTGCGCCTTGCCGATGGTGTGCCGATGGCCTTCGAGCGGGCTGTGGTCCCGCGCCATTATCTGGATCAGGATCGCGTCGAAGAAACCTCGCTTTATGGCGCATTGGCAAGGCGTGGCCACAAGCCGGTGCGCGCCTTGCAGCGCCTGACGGCGGTTACACTCGACCCCGGCACGGCACGCCTGCTTGGTGTGCACAGGGGTGCGCCAGCACTTTTGATCGAGCGTGTCTCGCATCTCGAGGACGACCGGATCGTCGAATATACCCGTTCGCACTATCGCGCCGATGCCTATGACTTCGTCGCCGAACTGAAAATTGGAGAATGACCATGAACAGCCCTTCCTCCCTGATGCTGCAGGAAACCGAACAGTCGCCTGCCGTCGTCGCCGGTCTGCTTGAGAAGGAGGCAGGCACCTTTGCGGAAATCGCGCGCATTTTCCAGAAGAACGAACCTGCCGTCATCACCACCGCCGCGCGTGGTTCGTCCGATCATGCGGCGACATTCTTCAAATATCTGATGGAAATCACCATGGGTATTCCGGTGGCTTCCATCGGGCCTTCGGTGGCGTCGGTCTACGGTTCCAAGCTGAAGCTCAAGAACGGATTGCACTTTACCGTGTCGCAATCCGGCGCGAGCCCGGACATTGTTGCAGCGCAGGACGCTGCCAAAAAAGGTGGTGCCACCACAATTGCCGTCGTGAACGTTGTCGATAGCCCGCTGGGTAATGCCGCCGACGTGGTACTCGCGCTCAATGCTGGTGAAGAAAAGAGTGTTGCTGCCACCAAGTCGTTCATTGCCGCAGTCGCGGCATTGTCGGGTGTGGTCGCGTCGGCCAGCGGTGACGCAAGCCTGCAGGCCGGACTGCAGCGCCTGCCGGAGGCGCTTGCTGCAACACGGCCTGACGGTCGCGAAGCGGTTGAAAATCTCCTTTTCAATGCCCGCTCGCTTTATACCGGCGGTCGCGGCACGGCCTTTGCAATCGCGCTTGAGGCTGCGCTGAAGGCAAAGGAAACCGCCAATATCCATGCGGAGGCCTTCTCTCTGGCAGAGCTGATGCACGGTCCGATGCGTCTGGTGGAAGAAGGTTTCCCGATTATTTCCTTCCTGCCGCGCGATGAAGCGTTCGACACCAACATGCAGGCCCTGAAGCGGCTGCATTCGTTTGGAGCGAGCATCGTGTCGCTATCCGATGCGGAAACACCGGGCTTCCGACTGCCATCGGCTAGCACAGGCAATGCGCATCTCGATCCGCTGGTTTCCCTCATCAATTATTACCGCGTCATTGAAGCGGTCACGCGCCGCAAGGGTTTTGACCCAGACAAGCCGCGCAATCTCAACAAGGTTACGGTGACGGTATGACAAGAAAATCGGCAATAGCAGGCGCGCGCATTTTCGACGGCGAGCGCTTTCACGACCAAAGCGCACTGGTGTTCAGCGATGGCAAGACCGAAGCCATCGTGCCGGAAGCGTCACTAGGCGAAGCCTATGATGTCGAGCGCCTGAACGGTGGCGTTCTGGCACCCGGATTCATCGATGCGCAGGTCAATGGCGGCGGCGGGCGTATGCTCAATGACCAGCCGACACCCGAGACCATGTTCACGATTGCCAAGGGGCATCGCAAATATGGAACGACGAGCCTTCTACCGACGCTGATCACCGACACGACGCCGGTGCGCGACCGGGCCATTGAAGCGGCGATTGAGGCAGTCAAGGCCGACAAGGGCGTTGCCGGTCTGCATCTGGAAGGACCGCATCTGGCACCGGCTCGCAAAGGCGCCCATCTGGCGGAACTGATGCGCCCCGTCAACGATGCCGATATCGCGCTCTATATCCATACGGCAAAGCAGATCGGCATCTTGCTGGTCACGCTTGCTGCCGAACAGGTCACGCCTGATCAGGTGCGTCGTTTGAGCGACGGCGGTGTGGTCGTCAGTATCGGCCATAGCGACACGACGGCAGATGAGGCGTTCAAGCGTTTCGATGCCGGTGCGCGAAGCGTGACCCATCTTTTCAACGCCATGAGCCAGATTGGCCATCGTGCACCGGGGCTGGCTGGTGCGGCACTTGATCATCCCGACATCTGGTGCGGTATCGTTGCCGATGGCCATCATGTCGATCCGATGGCGCTGCGGCTTGCTCTTCGGGCGAAACGGGGAGATGCCCACCTGTTCTTCGTGACGGATGCCATGGCTCTGGTCGGTTCGGATTCCGAAAGCTTCGAGATCAACGGGCGTGCCGTCCGCCGTGTGCCAGGCGGCATCTGCTCCAAGCTTGTTCTGGCAGATGGCACCATTGCTGGTTCCGATCTCGATATGGCGTCGGCGGTGCGTTTCGGCGTGGCCGAACTGGAGCTGACGCTGGCCGAGGCACTGCGCATGGCGAGCCATTATCCGGCGCGCTATCTGCATCTCAACGATCGCGGAACGTTCCGTCCCGGCATGCGGATGGACGCCGTCCATCTTGACGATGGGCTGTTTGCGAAAGCCACATGGCTTTCTGGCGGAAAACAGATTTCGGGGTAAGGTCGATGACGGAAATTACAGATCGTTATTTTGATGACCTCATTGCGCGGCTCACCGGCCTGCGTAATCGCCTTGCCGAGCCGATGGCCAAAGCCGCCGAGCTGATTACTGCTGCCGCACTGGCAGACAGCCGCGTCTATGTGTTCGGTACTGGCCATTCGCACATGATGGCGGAAGAACTGCACTATCGCGCGGGCGGATTGGCAATCACTGTGCCGATCCTTTGCGGGGCAATCATGCTGCAGGACGGAGCGGCTGCCAGCTCGCATTTCGAGCGGATCGAAGGAGCTGTGCTGCCGATCCTCGAGCGCTACGGCATTCGCGAAGGTGACGTGCTGATCGTCGTGTCGAACTCCGGTGTGAATGCCGCTCCCATTGAGGCTGCGCGCTATGCACGGGAGAAGGGGGCTGCCGTTATCGCGGTCACTTCCGTCACCTATTCCAACGTCATCGCCAAGGGCCGCACGCAACTGCTTTCTCTGGCCGATGTCGTGCTGGATAATGATGCGCCAGCGGGCGATGCGGTGCTGGAAGTGGAAGGCAGTTCTTTGAAGGTCGGTCCGGTTTCGACGGCGCTTGGTGTCACGATCCTCAATGCCATTTTTGCCGATGTGGCGGCGAAGCTGGTGGGCAAGGGCGACGCACCCATTTATCTGAGCGCCAACATGCCGGGCTCCGGTGAGGTGAACCGGGAACTTGTCGCCCGGTATCGTGACCGCAATCCGCATCTTTGATCAAATTAGAGCGATCTTTCTTCCAAAGTCGCTTGATAGCGCAATCCGGTCAGTGCATTACGCATTCTGGCATGGCGGAGGCCGCATCGTGAACTAGTTTCAAGGCGCGCGCTTTGGCTTGCGCCTTCGAAAATTGAGGAAGTCCGATGCATAATTTTGTCCTGACCGTCACCTGCAAGTCCACTCGTGGCATTGTTGCCGCAATCTCGGGTTATCTTGCGGGCAAGGGTTGCAACATCATCGATAGCGCCCAGTTCGATGATCTGGATACCGGTCGTTTTTTCATGCGCGTCAGCTTCATCTCCGAAGAAGGCGTAGCGCTTGATGTGCTGCGTGAAGGCTTTGCGCCCGTGGCAGCTCCGTTCGAGATGGAATTTGAATTCCACGACAACGCCCAACGGACAAAAACCTTGCTGATGGTTTCCCGTTTCGGCCATTGCCTGAACGATCTGCTCTATCGCTGGAAGATCGGCGCTCTGCCAATCGATATTGTTGGTGTCGTGTCGAACCATTTCGATTATCAGAAGGTTGTCGTCAATCACGACATCCCGTTCCACCATATCGCCGTGACCAAGGCCAACAAGCCGGAAGCTGAACAGCGCCTTCTGGATATTGTCGATGATACAGGCACCGAGCTGGTGGTTCTTGCGCGCTATATGCAGGTTCTGTCCGATCAGCTTTGCCAGAAGATGTCGGGCAAGATCATCAACATCCACCACTCCTTCCTGCCATCCTTCAAGGGCGCGAACCCTTACAAGCAGGCCTATGAGCGCGGTGTGAAACTGATCGGAGCCACGGCGCATTATGTCACCGCTGATCTTGATGAAGGTCCGATCATCGAACAGGATGTCGCCCGTATCACGCACGCACAGAGTGCGGCGGATTATGTGTCTATCGGACGTGATGTCGAAGCGCAGGTTCTGGCACGCGCTGTTCACGCGCATATTCATCACCGCTCGTTCCTCAACGGCAATCGCACGGTCGTATTTCCGGCTAGCCCCGGTTCTTTCGCCTCCGAACGCATGGGGTGATATTGCGGTTCTGACGGCCTGCAAATCGCTGATGTTGCGTCAATAAAAAAACCCCGCTTGAGCGGGGTTTTCTTTTGATCTACAATAAACCGATTAGTCGATGTCGAAGGAAACGCCCTGTGCGAGCGGCAGAGCCTTCGAGTAGTTGATGGTGTTGGTTGCGCGGCGCATATAGCCTTTCCACGCATCCGAACCTGACTCACGACCGCCACCGGTTTCCTTTTCGCCGCCGAATGCGCCGCCGATTTCAGCACCCGAAGTACCGATATTGACGTTCGCAATGCCACAATCCGAACCCTCAGCCGAGAGGAAACGTTCTGCTTCCTGCAGGTTGAGCGTGAAGATCGACGAGGACAGACCTGCGCCAACTTCGTTGTGGCTTGCCAGTACGTCGTCGAAATCGGAATACTTCATGACGTAAAGGATCGGTGCGAAGGTTTCTTCAAGAACCGGACCTTGCTGCTTCGGCATTTCGACGATGGCCGGACGCACATAGTAAGCGTTTTCATGGCCAGCATCGACGCGTTCGCCGCCCTGTACCTTGCCGCCGTGAGCAGCAGCTTCCTTGAGGGCCTTCTGCATGTTGTCGAAAGCAACCTTGTCGATCAGCGGACCGACCAGAGCGCTGGTTTCGAGCGGCGAACCAACGGTGACGCTGGCATAAGCCTTCTGCAGACGCGGAATGAGAGCGTCGTAAACGCTTTCATGTACGAAGAGACGACGCAACGTGGTGCAACGCTGACCGGCAGTGCCCATTGCGCCGAAAGCAATCGCACGCAGAGCCATGTCGAGATCGGCCGACGGGCAGACGATACCGGCATTGTTGCCGCCGAGTTCGAGAATTGCGCGAGCAAAACGCTTGGCCAGACGCGGACCGACTTCGCGGCCCATGCGGGTCGAACCGGTTGCTGAAACGACTGGAACCTTCGGGCTGTCGACGAGGACTTCACCGATTTCACGGTCGCCGAGCAGAAGCAGCGAGAGGCCTTCCGGTGCATCGCCGAAACGCTTCAGCGCGCGCTTGAAGATTGCATCGCAGGCAAGAGCGGTCAGAAGGGTCTTTTCAGACGGCTTCCAGACAACCGAGTTGCCGCAAACGATTGCAAGGGCAGCATTCCACGACCAGACAGCAACTGGGAAGTTGAAGGCAGAGATAACGCCGACAACACCGAGCGGATGCCAAGTTTCCATCATGCGATGGCCAGCGCGTTCGGTTGCAATGGTGAGGCCGTAGAGCTGGCGCGACAGACCGACTGCGAAATCGCAGATGTCGATCATTTCCTGTACTTCGCCGAGACCTTCCGAAGGAATCTTGCCAGCTTCGAGCGAAACGAGACGGCCGAGGTCTTCCTTGGAAGCGCGCAGTTCTTCACCGAGAAGGCGGATCAGTTCGCCGCGCTTCGGTGCCGGAACGTTGCGCCAGGCGCGGAAGGCTTCATCGGCCTTGTCGATGATCTTGACAGCATCTTCCTTGCTGTGGGTCTTGACCGCAGCAATCTGTTCGCCCGAAACAGGGCTGAAACCGGCAAGGTCGCCGCCGGTATAAGCGGATGCATCGACGCCGAGTTTGGAAAGCAGATCGGCGGCTTCCTTCTTCACGTCGATTTTTCTAACAGCGGTGTTCATGGCTTTCCTCTCTGTATGAGTTGTTTGCGCATAGTCCTGTCCAAAAAGTCTGCAACTTTTCGGGGCTATGCGTTTATTCTGCCGCTTCGAGGCCCTTTAGGCCTGCCTGAACGGCTTCGAAGGATTCGCGTTCGATGCGGGCATAGTGCTCGAACTCATTAAGCACTTTCGCACCCAGATCATCCTCGAAACGCTTCTGGTTCGGGCTTTCAACAAATTCCTGTGTTTCGTCGTCGCCCAGATTGGACTGGAATATACCGGCAGCACTCACCGGCAGGAAGTCTTCATAGATGATCGGGTCGAACTGAACCGCGCCAGCTTCAATCAGAACCTCAATATCGGTGCCCGGCTTGTAAGCTTCAAGCTTTGCAGCGTCCTTGACCGAATAGGCGAAGTAGCCGAGGCCTTCTTCGCGTACGCCAGCCCATGTGTCCGGGAAAGCCGCAAAAGTGTCGCTCAGCGCCTTCACATATTCAGCTGCATTCGAGCCGTCTGGGGCAGGGCGGGCAACGGCGCGGGTGTCGTTGAGCAGCTTGTCGTAAAGCGCGCGACCCTTCGGCGTAAGCGCTACGCCGCGCTGTTCGATTTCACCGAAACGGGCAGTGTGCGAGCCCGGCGTCCAGGTGCCGTCTGCATTGACGAAGGACACTTCTTCTTCCAGCGCCTTGAACGAGGTCTGGCGCAGAAGGATCGGGCACTTGCGGGTTGGCGGGCCTTCGACGACGGCTTTCGGGTTAATACCGCGATCCGGCATCTGAACCTGCACGGCGTCGATGTCGAGCGTGCGCGGCGTCAGATGGTTGATATGTGGGCCCTTGAACGACACGACATCGGCGATCAGGCGATGCGCGTCATGCAGGCGATGGTAAAGCTTGGCGCTGACATTGGCATGATCGTGCCAGCGGAAGGTTTCCAGTACTTCAGCAACAAAGGCTTTCGCGTCGTCGTCGTTGAGGCCGCCTTCGGCTTCAGCCTTTTCGACAAAAGCGATGGCTCCGGCAGTGAAGATGTTGCGCTTCAACAAGACTTCTTCCGATTCAGCGCGCAGCTTTTCATCGGCGATGAGGTCGAGGCGCAGAAGCGAGGTGAAGACACGGAACGGGTTGTGCTTCAGTGCCGCATCGTCAACCGGGCGGAAGGCGGTCGAATGAACCGGAACGCCTGCGGCGCTGAGGTCGTAATAGCCGACCGGGAACATGCCCATGACCGCGAAAACACGGCGCATCATGGAAAGTTCAGCAGCAGTGCCGAGGCGGATCGCGCCGTGACGTTCTTCAGAGATGCGTTCAAGCGAATCTGTTTCCGTCAGACGTTCATGCAGGTGACTGTCATCAGCAAGCACCTTGGCGTTCACATCGGCAACGAGTTCCATCAATGTGCCATAAGCAGGTACTTCCTGCTTGTACATGGCGGACATTGCTGCCGAAAAAGCCGAGCGAATGGCGTCCGGTGAAACGAATTTCTGGTCTTTCATGGCGAAAATTTCCGTCGAGTGGGGCATCTTCGGGTGGTGCATGTCTTGTTTGGGAGGAACATGCATGGATTATGATGAAAATGTATCATATAGACCGTTTTGCGGTTATGCTTGCGACGAAAGCAACTATGTTAATGCGAGAATGGAATGAAGCTGAGCAGAAGACTGATCCCGGACATCGCCACGCTGCAGGCATTCGAGTGTGCCGCCCGTCACGGCAGTTTCACGCAGGCTGCGCATGAGCTCAATCTCACCCAGAGCGCTGTCAGCCGTCAGATCAAGGATCTTGAAAGCCAGCTCGGTGTTCTGTTGTTTGAACGCATCCGCCAGCGCATTCTGCTTTCCGATGCAGGCAGGAAATTTCTGCCGGAAGTGCGGCGTCTTCTGAACCAGACGGAGGACACGATGTTGCGCGCCATGGCTTCGGCGCAATCAACGTCTTCTTTCAGTGTGGCTACATTGCCGACATTCGGCACGCGCTGGCTGATGCCGCGCATTTCCGATTTCATCGAAAAGCATCCCGGTATTGCCATCAATGTTGCATCGCGCTCCGGTGTCTTCGACTTCGAGGAACAGCCGTTCGATCTGGCCATCCATTATGGACAGCCGGTCTGGGCACATGCCACCTGCACTTTCCTGTGCAGCGAGGTCATCGTGCCGGTTGCCAGCCCGGCCCTGTTGAAAGCGCGTCATCCGTCCGCCCCGGAAGAGCTTGAGAATGAGCCCTTGCTGCATCTTGCGACGCGGCCCAAAATGTGGGCGCAATGGTTTGAAAGCTGCGGTGTCGAGGGGCGGTCGGCCTATCGGGGGCATCGCTTCGATCAGTTCTCGATGGTCATTGGCGCGGCGTTGGCCGGTCTGGGTTTCGCGCTCCTGCCGCTTTATCTGATTGAACAGGAATTGCTCAGCGGTGAGCTGGTCATGCTTTTCGAGAAGCCGATGCGAACCGAGAATGAATATTATCTCGTCGTGCCGGAAGGAAAGCTGGAAAATCCGCTGACGCAGGTGTTTTGTCAGTGGATCGCCGGGCAGGTAGGGAATACGGATTATTCGCCGTTGGTTCATTCCAAACCGGAATGAATTGTTGCGCAAATAACGCTGTCCAACCGGCTTTCGCGGCGTGAAATAGAAACAGTCGGGCAAGGTGCCCGTATTCCACTATTTAAAATGGTTGCTTTCTATGCTGAACGATCCGCGCTCCCATGGTCTTTGGGAAAAGACCGCCCCTGCCGCTCCCAAGACGAACGCGCTGCAAGGTGATCTGACTGCGGATGTCGTGATTGTGGGTGGCGGTTTCACCGGTCTTTCGACCGCTCTGCATCTGGCCGAAAAAGGCACGCGAGCCATCGTTCTCGAAGGTATCGAGATCGGCTATGGCGGTTCGGGCCGCAATGTGGGTCTGGTCAATGCGGGCATGTGGGTCATGCCGGATGATTTGCCCGGCGTGCTCGGTCAGAAATATGGAGATCGCCTGCTTGATGTCCTCGGCAATGCGCCGAAGCTCGTTTTCGAAATCGTTGAAAAGCACAAGATCGCCTGTGAAGTCGAGAAGCAGGGCACGCTTCATTGCGCTGTTGGCAAGAAGGGCCTGGAGGAACTTGAAGACCGCCATGAGCAGTGGGCGCGCCGCGGCGCCAATGTGAAGCTGCTCGACGCCAAAGAAACCGAAGCCAAGGTTGGAACCAAGGCCTATGCCGGATCGCTGCTCGATCTGCGCGCCGGTACGATCCAGCCGCTCGCTTACGTGCGCGGGCTTGCCCATGCCGCCATTACCGCTGGCGCGACAGTATTTACCGGAAGCCCGGTGATCGGTGCCGAAGAAAAGAACGGCAAATGGGTGGTCAAGACTGCCAAGGGTTCCGTGACGGCCAACTGGGTGGTTGTGGCGACGAATGCCTACACCAATGCGCCATGGCCGGAAGTGCGCGCCGAGCTGGTTCATCTGCCATATTTCAACATGGCCACCAAGCCTCTTTCGGACAATATCAAGCGCTCCATTCTGCCGGAACGTCAGGGTGTGTGGGATACAAAGGAAGTCCTTTCATCCTTCCGTTTCGACCAACAGGGCCGCCTTGTCTTCGGAAGCGTTGGCGCGCTGCGCAATACCGGCGCTGCCGTGCATAAGGCATGGGCGAAGAAATCGTTGAAGCGTCTTTTTCCGCAGATTGGCGAGGTCGAGTTCGAAGCCGAATGGTATGGCAAGATCGGCATGACCAATGACAGCCTGCCGAAATTCCATCGCCTCGCGCGCAATGTGGTTGGATTCTCCGGTTACAACGGCCGTGGCATCGCGCCGGGCACAGTCTTCGGAAAACTGCTTTCGCAGCTTGTTTCAGGCGAGATTAACGAAGACGATCTGCCGCTGCCGGTCAGCGATCCGAAGGAACAGAATTTCCGCGGTCTGCGTGAAGCCTATTACGAGGCGGGTGCGCAGGTTGCACATGTCGCCGAGATTGTTATCTGATCTGTTGATCTTTTTACCGGGAATGCGTTTGCGGTTGTCATAAAACCGCATTGCAATTCCTCTAATGCCATCCGCATCTTCTCCATACTTGGAGATACGGATGGCTGTTCGGCAAAACATTCAATGTCTTACAAGCCTTCCGATGGTTATGATTCCGCCGGGAGGCTTTTGCTTTTCCGGGTTCACGTTGCAGGATGTTTGACAGGTGCACCATGAATGGAAATGATCGTGCCTATCGCCATGGCAGTATCTGCGCGCTATCACTTCGCACGCGTCAGGATTGTACCGGCATCGCTGGTCATGCTGGCGAACATTATACAGAAATTCGAGGAGCGAATCCCATGAACAAGATGCTGAAGCGGGCTGCCGTCGTACCTGCGCTTCTTGCTCTTTCCATTGCCGTGGCACAGGCTGATACGCTGACGCTCTATACGTCACAGCCGGAAGCGGATGCGACAAAGACGGTTGAAGCTTTCCGCAAGGCCAATCCGGACACCGATGTGCAGATTTTCCGCTCTGGCACGAGCGAACTCCTCACCAAGCTTGCCGCCGAGTTTTCGGCTGGCGCGCCGCAGCCTGACGTTCTGCTGATCGCTGATGCGGTGACGATGGAAGGTCTCAAGAAGGACAAGCGCCTGCTTAGCTATCCGGAAGCCAAGGTTGATGGTTTTGCTGCGGATAGCTATGACGCCGACAAGACCTATTTCGGCTCCAAACTGATCACCACCGGCATCGCCTACAACACGGGTGCCGCACAGAAGCCGGAACATTGGGCCGATCTCGCCAAGGCCGATTACAAAGGCCAGGTGGTCATGCCAAGCCCGCTTTATTCGGGCGCTGCTGCCTATCTCCTGAGCGGCTTTGCACTCAACAAGGATATTGGCTGGGATTACTTCAAGAACCTCAAGGCCAATGAGCTGGCAAGCGTTAAAGGCAATGGCGCCGTGCTGAAGTCGGTTGCGAGCGGCGAAAAGCCATATGGCATTCTGGTTGACTTCATGGCGCTCAATGCCAAGGCCAAGGGTTCGCCGATCGAGTTCGTCTTCCCGTCGGAAGGTGTGCCTGCCGTGACCGAACCGGTTGCGATCATGGCAACCGCCAAGAACGTCAACGGTGCCAAGAAGTTCGTCGATTTCATCCTGTCGGATGATGGCCAGAAGCTGGCATTGGAGCAGGGCTATCTGCCTGCCAAGGAAGGCGTTGGTCGCCCGGCATGGCTGCCGGAAGGCACCAAGATCAATATCATGTCTATCGACACCCAGAAGGTTCTCGATCAGACTGATGCCGACAAGAAGCAGTTCTCCGAGCTGTTTGGTGGATAAGGCATTTCGATGCGCATCATGAAAGACCTTCAGGGCCGCGATGCGGCCCTGATTGCTGGCGTAACCCTGATCGTGGCGGTTCTGTCGCTTCTGCCAATGGGCAGGCTGCTGGTCGAACTGGTCGCGCCGCAGGGGCAGTTTTCGACCTCGGCGCTGGTGGAAACGCTTGGCAGTCAATCGACCTGGGTAGCGACATGGCATTCGCTGCAGATCGGCATTGGCGGCACGCTGCTGGCGCTGGCGTTTGGCATTGTTGCGGCGCTGCTCGTCGGTCTCACCGACATGCGCGGGCGCAATGTCTTTGTGCTTTTCTACGTCACCCCGCTGCTGATCGCCCCGCAGGTAACAGCGCTGGCGTGGCTCCAGCTTTTCGGGCCTTCCAGCCAGTTCCTCAAGATCATCGGCATGGCGCCGCCGCTTGGCAGCCGCAATCCGCTCTATTCTGTCTGGGGCATTATTTTTCTGCTTGGCGTGCAATATGGACCGCTGGTCTTTCTGATCGTGCGGGCAGGCCTGCGCAAACTCCCACGCGAACTGGTGGAAGCGGGTCTGAGTGCCGGTGCCAGCAAATGGGCAGTTCTGCGCACCATCATCCTGCCGCTGATGACGCCGTCGATCATCGGCGCAGCCGCTCTGGCCTTCGTCTCCTGCGTCGGCAATTTCGGCATCCCAGCCTTCTTGGGAATTCCGTCCAATTATCTGGTTCTGCCGACGCTGATTTATCAGCGTCTTGCGGGCGGCGGCCCAGCTGTGCTGTCCAGCGTCGCCGTGCTGTCGGTTCTGATCGGGCTGATTGCAATGGCAGGCATCACCGCGCAGGAATATGCCTCGCGCCGCCGCGATTTTCGCATTGTTTCGACGTCGCTGCCTGCTGCACCCTTCGCGCTTGGCCGCTGGCGCGTGTTGGTGGAAGCCGCGGCATGGCTCCTGATTGTTATCGTGCTGTTTCTGCCGTTGATCGGTCTTACGTTGTCCGCTCTGGTACCGGCCTATGGTGTGCCGCTGACATTTGCGACGGCAACAGCCGAGAATTTCCGTTTCGTGCTGCTTGAACATGCTGGTGCTGCGCGCGCTTTCCGCAACAGTGCGGTTCTGTCGTTGGCGGCAGCATTCTTTGCGGTGCTGATAGCAGTTCCGCTTGCCTATATGCTGGCATGGCGTAAACGGCGCTGGACGCCGATCCTCAATTTCGCAGCCGAGATGCCCTATGCGTTACCGGGCGTAGTTCTCGCGATTGCCTGTCTGCTGATGTTCTTAAAGCCGCTGCCAGTGGTTGGTGTTAGCTTCTACAACACGCTTTGGATCATACTGTTTGCCTATCTTGCGCGCTTCTTCGTGCTGGCGCTGCGGCCAACGGTTGCCGGGCTGCACCAGATCGACCGTGCTTTGGAAGAAGCAGCGCGCGTTGCGGGGGCGGGGCTTTTCTATCGGCTGCGGACCATTATATTCCCTCTGGTCGCCCCGGCGACGCTTGCAGGCGGCGTGCTCATTTTCATGACCGCCTTCTGTGAGCTGACGGTTTCAGCGCTTCTTTGGGCGTCGGGATCGGAAACGCTGGGCGTGGTGATGTTTTCTTTCGAACAGGCGGGCGATTCCGCCTATGCGGCTGCCATATCCATTCTGGCCGTTGCGGTGACATTCATGCTGATGCTTGCAACAAATCTGTTTGCGCGGCGTCTTCCAAACGGAGTGCTGCCATGGCGCGACTGAAAATCGCTTCTGTTTCCAAGGCCTTCAACGAGTTTCAGGCCCTGTCTGAAGTGTCGCTCGATGTGAAGGACGGCGAGTTTGTTGCTATTCTCGGACCGTCCGGCTGCGGCAAGACCACGCTTCTGCGGATGATTGCAGGTTTTGAAGACGTCGATGGCGGCGAAATCCACATTGGTGACAGCCGCGTTTCCCATGTTGACGGGAACGTGCCGCCGGAGAAGCGACAGGTCGGTATCGTCTTCCAGAACTATGCGCTCTGGCCGCATATGACGGTCGCAGAGAATGTCGGCTATAGTCTGCGGGTGGCCAAAGTTGCCAAAGCCGAACGCGAGGCTCGTGTGAAGCAAGCGCTCGCGCTGGTCGATCTCGACGGTTTCGGTGATCGCCGCCCGGCCAATCTTTCGGGTGGTCAGCGGCAGCGCGTGGCATTGGCCCGCTGTCTGGTAGCAGCCCCTTCGCTGGTATTGTTTGACGAGCCACTCGCCAATCTCGATGTGCATTTGCGTGCTTCGATGGAAGACGAGTTTGCGGCTTTCCACAAGCGTACCGGTACGACGATTATCTACATCACGCATGACCAGGCTGAGGCCATGGCGCTTGCCGACCGGATTGCGGTGCTTGATCATGGCAAGCTTCAGCAATTCGATACGCCGCGCAAGCTTTACGAGGAACCGGCCAGCGAAATGGTCGCGTCCTTCATCGCGCATGGCATGGTTCTGCCTGCTGAGGTCGTGTCCTTTGCGCAGGCAGGACAGTGCGAGGCGCTGGTGCTGGGAAGCCGGGCGCAGGTGCGTTGTTCTGGCATTGAAATGCCGCGTGCCAATGCACAGCTCTGCGTTCGTGCAGAAGATCTGACATTGACCGAAACCGGCGGCATTTCCGTGCGGGTCAAGCGCTCTGTTTATCGCGGTGGCGGTTCGCGCATCGAGGCACATCCGCTCAGCAAGCCGGATATTCACCTGCATTTTGAAGTGCGTGATCCGGTGCGACTGGAAGAAGGCGACGAGGTTCGCGTTGCCATTAACAATGGCTGGATTATTCCCACCGATGAAATGCCGGTGAGAAAAGTCTCAACCGGCTTTCCAATCGGCAACAAGATTTAGCTTATTTCTTCTTCATCGCTTCCAAAAGTGCTGCACCGAAACCGCCGGTTGATGGCTGTTCCTGTTTGCGCTGTGGAGTGAAGTTTTTGGCAGGCCGCTGGTCGCGGTTTGCAGGACCACGTGGGGCAGGGGCTTCACCGCCGTCCTTTCTCATCGTCAGGCCGATGCGCTTGCGTGGCACATCCACTTCCGTCACGCGCACCTTCACCACATCGCCAGCCTTGACCACTTCATGCGGGTCTTTGACGAAGCGGTCGGCGAGCTGCGAAACATGGACAAGTCCGTCCTGATGCACACCGATATCGACGAAGGCACCAAAGGCCGCAACGTTTGTGACGGTGCCTTCAAGCATCATGCCGGGTTTCAGGTCCTTGATGTCATCGATGCCATCGGCAAAGGTCGCGGTCTTGAATTCAGGGCGGGGATCGCGGCCCGGCTTATCAAGCTCAGCGATAATGTCGCGCACGGTTGGCAGACCAAAACGCTCATCGACAAAGACACGCGGATCGAGCGCCTTGAGTGCTGCGCTATCACCCATGAGGCTGCGCACATCGCGGCCGCAGGCGGAAACGATCTTTTTGGCAACGCCATAGGCTTCCGGGTGAACGGAGGATGCATCAAGCGGCTCGGTGCCGTTGGCGATACGCAGGAAGCCTGCGCATTGTTCAAAAGCGCGGTTGCCTAGGCGGGCGACTTTCAGAAGTTCCTTGCGGTTCTTGAAGGCACCGGCGTCATCGCGATGCGCAACGATTGCTTCGGCGAGCGACTTTCCGAGACCGGACACACGCGCCAGCAGTGAGGCGGATGCCGTGTTGAGATCAACGCCGACAGCGTTCACTGCATCTTCGACCACTGCGTCGAGCGAACGCGCCAGACGGGACTGATCGACATCATGCTGATACTGGCCGACGCCGATGGATTTCGGCTCGATCTTGACGAGCTCTGCCAGAGGATCCTGCAGGCGGCGGGCGATGGAAACGGCACCGCGCAGCGATACGTCGAGCTGCGGGAATTCGGCCGCTGCGGCTTCTGATGCCGAATAGACTGATGCGCCTGCTTCCGACACGATGACTTTGAGCGGCTTTGGCGCTGGCAAGTCGTTGAGCATATCCACGACAAGACGTTCGGTTTCGCGGCTGCCTGTGCCGTTGCCGATGGCAATCAGCTCGATCTTGTGTTTGCGGATCAGGCTTGCGAGTTCGGCCTGTGTGCCACGCACATCGTTCTTTGGCGGAAACGGATAGACCGTCGTTGTGTCGAGCAGTTTGCCAGTGCCATCGACGATTGCGACCTTGACGCCGGTGCGGATGCCCGGATCAAGACCCATGGTGGCACGCGAACCGGCAGGCGCGGCCAACAGCAGGTCTTTGAGGTTGCGGGCGAAGACGTTGATGGCTTCTTCCTCGGCGCGTTCACGCAGGTCGCGCATCAGGTCGAGCGACAGGGAGAGCGAGAGTTTGACGCGCCATGCCCAGCCTGCAACTTCCATCAGCCAGCGGTCGCCGGGCAGGGTTGCGCCGATATTGTAAGCGGCTGCGATTTTGCGTTCGACAGGCTTTACCGGCGAGGTGTCGTCGGCGTCGATTTCAATGTCGAGCGACAGGAAATCCTCGTTGCGTCCGCGCAGCATGGCCAGAGCCCGGTGGCCTGCAACATTTGCCCAGCGCTCGAAATGGTCGAAATAATCCGAGAATTTTGCGCCTGCATCCTGTTTGCCATCGACCACACGTGAGCGCAGAACAGCACGTTCCTTGAGATAGTTGCGCAAATTGCCGATCAGTTCGGCATTTTCCGCAAAGCCTTCGGCGATGATGTCGCGCGCACCATCCAGTGCAGCCTTCACATCGGCAACTTCACCGGTGACATATTGCGCAGCAATCTCGGTAGGGACCAGCCTGCGGTCGCTCAGAATAGCTTCGGCAAGCGGGCCAAGACCACGTTCGCGTGCGATTTCTGCTTTGGTGCGGCGCTTGGGCTTATAGGGAAGATACAGGTCTTCAAGCTCGGCCTTGGTCTGGACGCCTGCGATTTTCAGTTCGAGTTCCGGCGTTAGCTTTTCCTGCCCGCGGATCGATTCCAGAATGGACGAACGCCGCGCCTCAAGTTCGCGCAAGTAAGCGAGGCGCTCTGAAAGCTGTCGCAGCTGCGTATCATCAAGGCCGCCGGTGACTTCCTTGCGGTAACGGGCGACGAAAGGCACGGTTGAGCCTTCGTCCAGCAGGCCGATGGCCGCCAGTGCCTGATCCGGCTTTGCGTTGATTTCCGCCGCGATGATCCCGGCAATGCGCTTGGTAATGTCCGCCATGTATTTTCCAATTCTCGACTGTCACGGCGAACATAGTCGGATGCCGGTTCGGCGCAATCAAGGCAGTATTGATGTTCCACAGGAAAGGCGTCGCTTTTCCCGTTCACGCGCATGTGAACGGCAGACCCCTTTATAAATCGGATTCACTCAATACTTATATCGGGAAATGACGATACGTATCAAAGGATCAGCGAGGTGACTGCGATGTCGGATGTTCAGTCTATACCCTTGGACGAGATACTCAAGGCGCTCGCCAATCCAGTGCGGCTCGACATTTTGAGCTGGCTCAAGGAACCGGAGAACCATTTCTCCGATCAGCACATGCCTCTGGAGATGGGCGTGTGCGCGGGCCAGTTCGAACGGTGCGGCCTCTCCCAGTCGTCCGTTTCTGCTCATTTGTCCGTGCTGACGAAAGCGGGGCTGATCATGCCCCATCGTGTTGGCCAATGGACGTTCTACAAGCGTGATGAAGAGGCGATAGCCGCCTTCATCAAAGCTGTATCCGATCTTTAATTCACCAGTCCAATCTTTCCCATTTGCCCAATCTTTCCCATTTGAAGGAATGTATCCATGGCCACATTGTTCGATCCAGTTACAATCGGCGATCTGAAGCTTGCCAATCGTATTGTTATGGCACCGCTGACGCGTAATCGCTCACCGCGCGCCGTGCCGAATGATCTCAACGTCACCTATTACGAACAGCGCGCCAGTGCGGGCCTCATCATCACGGAGGCAACGCCGATCAGCCATCAGGGACAGGGCTATGCCGATGTGCCGGGCCTTTATTCCGCCGAACAGTTGGCAGGCTGGAAGCGCGTAACGGATGCGGTGCACAGCGCAGGCGGCAAGATCGTCGTGCAGATGTGGCATGTGGGGCGTATTTCACACAACACGTTGCAGCCAAATGGCGGCAAGCCGGTTGCGCCTTCGGCCATCATCGCCAAGTCAAAGACCTATCTTGTGCATCCCGATGGCACCGGCGAATTTGCGCCAACCTCCGAACCGCGTGCACTTGAAAAGAACGAGCTTCCGGAAATCGTTGCGACCTATGCCAAGGCTGCCAAGGATGCCGTTGAAGTGGCTGGTTTCGACGGCGTCGAAATTCATGCGGCAAACGGCTATCTGATCGATCAGTTCCTGCGTTCGGACAGCAACCATCGTACCGATGAATATGGCGGCTCTATCGAAAACCGCGCCCGCTTCCTGTTTGAAGTGGTGGATGCGATCACCAAGTCGGTTGCGCCGGGCAAGGTCGGCATTCGTCTTTCGCCAGTGACGCCCGCCAATGACGCGTCGGATTCCGATCCGCAGCCGCTGTTCGACTATGTGCTCGACAAGCTCGCCGCTTACGGTCTTGCATATGTTCATATCATTGAAGGTGCAACGGGCGGTCCGCGGGACTTCCAACAGGGCCCGCAGCCATTCGATTATGCACATCTTAAGCAGGTTTATCGCGATGCTGGCGGCGAAGCTGCCTGGATGGTCAATAATGGCTATGATCGTGAACTGGCGGAAGAAGAGATAGAAAGCGGTCGCGCTGACGTCGTGGCCTTTGGCAAGCCGTTCATCTCGAACCCTGATCTTGTGCGTCGCTTGAAGGATAATTCACCGCTTAATGAGCTGGACCAGCAGCATATGTATGGCGGCGGCGCCAAGGGATATACGGATTATCCGATCCTTGCCTAACAGCGAAAAAAGCCCGGCGAATTGCCGGGCTTTTTGTTACAGACGCGCCCGCGTCGAGCGCGGTGTGGCAAGCAGCAGGTTGGTTTCGCTGGCCTTGATGCCTGGCACCAGCCTGATGCGGCGCAGCACGGCATCAAAATCGGTGAGCGTCGCAGCACCCAGTTCCACTACCAGATCGAAGCGGCCATTGGTGGTGTGAACGGCGGAAACTTCCGAGAAGCCGCCGAGCGCCTTGACTACACGGTCGGCGACATTGCCTTCGATTTCGATCATCATGATACCGCGCACCGGCAGATCAACTGCATCGGACCGCAGGATCACCGTGTAGCCGATGATGTCGCCGGACTGTTCCAATCGTTCCATACGGGCGCGGACCGTTGCGCGGGAAACGCCGAGATCGATTGCCACATCCGAAATACTGCGCCGTCCGTTGTGACGTAAAAGCGTGATGAGCTTTTCATCCAGATCGTCCATGTTTTCTCCATTTTGAAAAGCCAATCCGACATTCTGATAAACCAAACCGTTAAAATTGCCAATCCGGTTGCTTCACATCGCCAAGCGTAAATGGTCAATCTAGGGTAATAATTTCTCTGGAGTAGCAGTTTATGCATTGCAAGATTTTGGGATTGCCTGTTCAGGAAGGCACGGGCCGTCTGGGCTGCAATATGGGCCCTGACGGTTATCGCGCCGCTGGCATTGCGGATGCGATTCGCGAACTCGGTCACGAGTTTACCGATCTCGGTAATCTGGCCCCGGCCGAACTGCGCCCGCTGGCCCATCCCAATCCTGTGATCAAGGCGCTGCCGCAGGCTGTTGCCTGGATCGAAGCCATCAGCGAAGCCGCATATCGTGAGAGTGAAGAAGGTTTCCCGATCTTCCTCGGTGGCGATCATCTGCTCGCTGCAGGCACTGTTCCGGGTATCGCGCGCCGCGCTGCAGAAAAGGGTCGCAAGCAGTTTGTGTTGTGGCTCGATGCCCATACGGATTTCCACACGCTGGAAACGACTGGCAGCGGCAATCTGCACGGCACGCCTGTTGCCTATTACACGGGCCAGAAGGGCTTTGAGGGCTACTTCCCGGCCCTGGCAGCACCGATTGATCCCGCCAATGTTTGCATGATGGGTATTCGCAGTGTTGATCCGGCAGAACGCGCTGCAATCAAGCAGACCGATGTTGCCGTCTATGACATGCGCCTTATCGACGAACATGGTGTTGCTGCCTTGCTGCGTCGCTTCCTTAAGCGCGTGAAGGACGAAAACGGCCTTCTGCACGTCAGCCTCGATGTCGACTTCCTTGAACCTTCGATTGCGCCGGCTGTCGGCACCACGGTTCCGGGTGGCGCGACCTTCCGTGAAGCGCATCTCATCATGGAAATGCTGCATGACAGCGATCTGGTGACGAGCCTCGATCTCGTCGAGCTGAACCCGTTTCTCGATGAACGCGGACGTACCGCAACGGTGATGGTCGACCTGATGGCGAGCCTTTTGGGCCGCAGCGTTATGGACCGTCCAACCATCAATTACTGAATTCAGGAGGCCGCATTCGTGAAGTGCCGGATGGTTCCATCCGGCGGCAGAATGCTCAAGCTAATTGTATTACGCGCATCTTGTTCCGAAAACCGCTTCGCACTTTTCGGGATGCGCTCAAGGAGCAATAATGACCCAACCGAACCTCAATATCGTCCCCTTCGTCAGCGTCGATCATATGATGAAGCTGGTGCTGTCCGTCGGCGTGGAAACCTTCCTCAAGGAACTCGCTGACTATGTCGAAGAAGATTTCCGCCGCTGGGAAAACTTCGACAAGACGCCGCGTGTGGCGTCGCACTCGAAGGAAGGCGTGATTGAGCTGATGCCGACGAGCGACGGAACGCTCTATGGCTTCAAATATGTGAACGGCCATCCGAAGAACACGCGTGAAGGTCTCCAGACCGTTACGGCATTCGGCGTTCTTGCCGATGTGGGCAGCGGTTATCCGATGCTGCTGACCGAAATGACTATTCTGACCGCGCTGCGCACTGCCGCGACTTCGGCAGTTGCCGCCAAGCACCTGGCCCCGAAGAATTCCAACACGATGGCCATCATCGGCAATGGCGCGCAAAGCGAATTCCAGGCTCTGGCTTTCAAGGCACTGCTCGGCGTCGACAAGCTGCGTCTCTACGATCTTGATCCGGAAGCGACTGCCAAGTGCATGCGCAACCTGCAGGGCGCCGGTTTCGACATCGTTGCCTGCAAGACGGTCGAAGAGGCTGTCGAGGGTGCGGACATCATCACCACCGTCACCGCCGACAAGGCCAATGCGACGATCCTGACCGACAACATGGTTGGCGCTGGCGTGCATATCAATGCAGTTGGCGGCGATTGCCCCGGCAAGACGGAACTGCACGGCGATATTCTGCGCCGTTCGGACATTTTCGTCGAGTACCCACCGCAGACCCGCATCGAAGGCGAAATCCAGCAGCTGCCGGAAGATTATCCGGTCAACGAGCTTTGGGAAGTCATCACCGGGAAGATCGCCGGACGCAACGATGCCCGCCAGATTACGCTGTTCGATTCCGTCGGCTTTGCGACCGAGGATTTTTCGGCCCTGCGCTATGTGCGTGACAAGCTGAAGGACACCGGCTTCTACGAAAAGCTGGATCTTCTTGCCGATCCAGATGAGCCTCGCGATCTCTACGGCATGCTGCTGCGTCACGAAAAGCTGCTGGAAGGCGAAAAGACCAAGCCAGCGGCCTGATCCGGTCTTTTGAACAGCTTCCACTTTTGGAAGACGGGCTCTACCTGTTGCAACCCTGCCGCGCTTGATGCACGGCAGGGGCACGTTTTCGCAGTCGCTGCGATAAATCCTTGGTGCCTTGCGCGATTTCCATTATTGCAGGATGTGATTTCTGTGATGGGGTGCATCAGGCATGGGCGACAGGGTGGAAAACGAAACATCCTACAGGCAACCGGCGAATGTTGTGCGGTCTGCCGCCAGTCCGGTCGTCTTCTGCGACACGCTGGGCCTTTATCAGGCCCCTGTTGGCCCATCTCTTGATACGGTTGTCTTGTTCGCAAGCCCCTGGGGGCTGGAAGAGCTCTGCACGACACGCAAATTCTGGCGCATCATCGCCGACGGACTTTCGGTGCAGGGGATAGGCTCGTTCCGCTTCGATTGGCCCGGTACGGGCGATGGACGCGACGACATCGAATTTTCCAAAGGGCTGGAGCTCTGGCGCAATACGCTTGCTGAAGCTGCCCGGAAGGCGCGTGACCTGTCCGGGGCAAGCCGCGTTATCATCATTGGACAGAGCCTTGGTGCAGCGATTGCTGCCGAAACTACGGCCCGGATCGAAGGCATCGCAGCGTTGGCGCTTCTGGCGCCGGTCATCTCCGGGCGGTTCTACACGCGTGAACTGGCCGTCTGGTCGAGTATGGTCGATGCCGATCTGGGCCTGACGGACGAGCAAAGGATCAAGAACAGCGTTTCCATCGCATCGCTGACAATGCAGCCGGAAGTGGCCGCCGATGTAAAGAAGATCAATCTTCTGTCGCTGGAGACGAAGCCTGCGCCTCAATGCCTTTTGCTGGCGCGGACGGACCGTCCGAACGATGCCGAATTGGCAACGCATCTGGAAAAGCTGGGCGCCGATGTGACGGTTGAAGCTTTTACCGACTACGACAAGCTGATTTCGAACCCTGTCATCTCGCGCCTGCCGCTGGAAGTCGCGGACCGGCTTGTCGACTGGGCGGCAGGTCTGGCAGGTTCGCAGCCTGCGCAGAACAAGCCGGATGAAAGGGCACTCGGCGGCACTTTGACGGGTGACGGTTTTGTGGAAACGCCTGTCTCGTTCGGTTCCGGCAATCGCCTTTCAGGCGTTCTCTGCGCACCCGTGGGTGAGCGGCGCGGCAGGACGGTCCTGTTCCTCTCCGCAGCCTATGATCGACGTGTCGGGTGGGGGCGTACGACCGTCGATATGGCGCGCAAGCTTGCGCGGGAAGGGATAGCATCACTGCGCTTCGATATTGCGAATGCAGGCGACAGCCCGCCCAATCCGGGGATGCCGGAACAGGTGCTTTATACCAACGGGGCAGAGGCCGATGTTGCCGAAGCACTCGACTATCTCGACACTATTGGTTGGGGCCGTCCCATTATCGCAGGACGATGCAGCGGTGCTTTTCTGGGATTCCACAGTGCCTTGAAAGACGAGCGCATTTCCGGTGCGGTCCTCGTCAATCCGGAGACGTTCTATTGGGCGCCGGGACGCTCTGTGGAAGATGCCGTTCGCGACGGCAAGCGCACGCTGGAGGATTATGGCAGCCGCGCGCTCCGCGCCGAAACATTCCAGCGCTTGTTTCGCGGTGAACTGGATATCCGTGCCATCCTGCGTAACATCTCGCGCGGGGTTGTCGGGCGTATTCTCGGGCTTGCACGCAAGCTTCTGCGCAGCCGCACAGTGGAAGGACGGGCAGTCTATTCGGCTTTTGACGAATTGAAGCAGCGTGAGGTGCCGCTGGCGCTGGTCTATGCCGAAAAGGATATCGGGCGCGAACATTTCAATTTCTATTTTGATCAGGCGGGCACCAAGCTGCAGGGCTTCGACAATGCGTCAGTCGCCATCATTCCGGATGCCGATCATAATCTGACGCCGGAACATTCGCGCGAGATTTATATCGGCGCGATCCGCGCAATGGCCTTGCGGGGTTAGAACCAGACGATCCGTGACGAACCGGCGATGCGGATTTCTCCAGACGGTTTTTCGAGTGTTGCCTTACGTGGAGCAAGGGCGATGCGTTTCGTCTCGTTGGGAGCAAGGTGAAACCAGTTCTCGACAGCCCGCCAGTCACCTGCATCGATGCTGACAGATTGGGCCAGAACTGGCGTTTTCAGATCGAGGAACCAGTTTCCGTTCTCTTCGATGGGAGCTACTTCGATAGTGGCGTCGTGAAATGCCTTTGTTCGTCCGAGCGGAAAGTGAAATGCCTCGGCAATCGTAATGTCATTGCGCTTCAGTCGCGCAACGGTCACGTCATGGGCCGGAGGGCCGAAACGATAGGCGTAAGTGACATCGAAGAATGCGCCGAACAAATCCGTTGCGGCAATGGTGATCGCTGAACGACTGGCAATTGAAAGATCACGGCGGCCGGAAACCACCGGCTGCGAACCGGCGCGCAAACAGGTCAGTTCAAGCGAAAGATCAGCGGATTCTGCCTGCTCATTCAGAACATGAATCGCGAGGCCATTGACGCCTTCATCGGTCAAGGCGACCTGCTGTGGACGGAAGGCGCGTTTCAAACCATGCCATGAGGCTTTGGGTTCGCCGGTCGCATCGATCATGCCCCAACCGGCACCGGGCAGCAGGTCCTGAAACATCCAGAGAAGTGCACCGAAACAGGTGCTTCCCGGTCGTCTCCACTCGGCGAAGGTCGCTTCCATCACTTCCGCCGTGACAGCGCGGGAAAGGTGGAGATACTGTTCCACATCCTCTCGCCGCAGCCGTGCCGGATCATAGCCGTACAGCATCTCCAGATAGGCGTCCCGCACATCCTCGAAATCCCAGGACACACCACGGTCGCGGGGCACGCGTGCTTTCCAGCGCGGATCGTGAACCGGGGGTACATCGAGATGGGTTTTGAGCGTGCGCGCTTCGGGCACGTTGGAGAAGGCCAGACATTCGGTCGCAAAGCGTACTTCCGCGCGCCGCGCATCGTCCAGCGGACGGCAATAAGCGCTGACTCCATAGTAATGGCTGACGCCTTCATTGCTGATGAAGGGAAGGGCGCCATCGCAGGGCGAGTTCGGCACATAGGGAATATTCGGGCAAAGTTTACTGGCGATACCGGGCAGGATTTCCTCGGTAAGCGGGCCTTTCCAGGTCGCTTCCGGCAGGCCCATCATTGCGCCCTGCTGATAGATTTCGCTACCGCCGCAGAGGATGCTCAGCGAAGGCGCATGCCTGACAGCGGTGAGAAGCTGTGAAGCTTCGGCCTGCACTTTTGCGACAAACGCTTCGTCCTTTACCGGATAGTCGAAATTGGCAAACATGAAGTCCTGCCACACCATGATGCCCAGCTCGTCACAAAGCGCATAGAAATCTGGTGTCTCATAGGCAGTGATGCCGCTCAGCCGCAGCATGTTCATGCCCGCTTCCTGCGCGAGCTTCAGCCATGGCTCGTAATCGTCGCGCGCGCCGGGAAGGCGGACGATATCGGCAGAACTCCATACCGCGCCGCGACAGAAAATCTTCTCGCCATTGATCCTGAGTGCAAAACCCTTGCGGTCTGGTCCGCGATCGACCTCGATGCGGCGGAACCCGGTGCGCCCCAGCAGGCGTAGTACGCCGTCGAGCGAAAGTTCGACATTGTGAAGCGTTGGATTGCCATGCGTGTGTGGCCACCATGGTTCAATATTGGGAAGCGTCAGCCTTGCCGTCCAATGATTGTCAGTCTGGCGCTCGCAGGCGATCTGCTGCCCCGCGCAATGGAGAGTGGGTGCCTCGGCCTTGCCGCTATAGGTAAAACTGACCTGAAGTTCGCCATCGCCGGTTTCTGTCATTCTTGCCTGAATGGCGATGTCGGATATGGTTTCCGTATCAGAACGGCTGATGGAAATCGGACGCCATGGACCCACGGCATGCACTTCCGGGCACCAGCCTGGCATATAGCCAAGCGCGGTCGTGCGGATGAGGCGCAGACCTTGCGTGTTCATCAGTTGCGTGCGCCAGCGGGCACGCGGGCCTTTTTGGCTGAGGCGAGGCGCGAGCGCGCGGAAACAGAGGGCAAGCTCGTCCTTGCCGGTCAGTGTAACGGGCAGATCATGGCCGAGAAACATGCTGTCGGTTTGCAGCAGCAATTCGCCATTGAAAAAGATGTCGCAAATCGTGGCAAGCCCGCCAAAATGGAGTGTGGCGGGGCCGGGTGTCTCCTCGATATCAAGGAAATACCAGGCTTGCCTGTTATCGAGCGCTACGGGATTGTTTCGGTCGAAATGCCCCGATTTTTCCAGAGCTTCCGCCACTGTGCCGGGCACCGGCGCACCATTGATCGCCGTACTGGACTTGGCATCATGCGGCGTTTGCGTCGCATCCGGGCCGGTGACAGCAAGCCGCCAGCCGGTCGAGAGCGGTCGTTTGGTCGGGTTTAGTTCAAGCCGCATCGCGACCAAGTTCCGCTGCAAGCGCTGCCGTCAACCGATCCCAGGCATCTGCCGCCGGTTGTAGCGTTCCGGCCAATGCGTCGAATTTCTTGCGCATGACGGCGCGGGCGAGCTGGAACTGAACAGCCTTTGCCGTTTCCGCAATCTGCAAGGCATCTGCCGAGGCCGTTGCAAAGCGCCTGCCTTGCCCGAGCCAGTCGAAATGACTTGCCGCGAGTTCGAAATTCGCGCCGAGCTGGCGCAGCGTGTTGAATGCATACTTATGGAAGAAGCCGAACGGGCGTTCCGCGATTGCTTCAACCTGTCCCGGAAACACGCTGGCAAAGGCACGAATAGGGTTTTCCTTCGGCCTGCGGGCAAAGTGGCGGGGCAGAAGGATTTCGGCAACGCGTCGCTGATGCGCTTCATCCGGCACATGCTTCGGAAACTTGGCGAATTCCGTATAGGGCAGGAAGGGCAGGTCGGCTTCCGTCAGATGACGCTGGAAGACACCGTCGAAATCCTCACCTTCGAGATGATAGAAACCGCCATTGTGGAAATAGTCCAGCAAGCGGTTTTCGACGTCCATACGGTTGATGGCGATGGTCGTCTTGCCATGTTCCGTGCGATAGCTGACGCCATGCGTATCCGGCATGAAGTAGCTGTCCATTTCGATCATGCAGAGGCGTCCGCGCGCGATCTGCTCGGCGACATGGCTTTCCACGCGGTCGAAAATCGCAAGCTCCGTCGCCCGCACGCCATAAAGGGCTTCGAGGTCTTCCAGCGGCACCTTGAAGAAGGTGAACTGGTCGCCCTCGAAATCCTGTGTCAGCGTGAAACCGAGCATGGCTTCCGGAGCGACACCCAATGTTGCCAGCACTTCGATCCAAAGATCGACATAGCAGTTTGTTTCCGGCCAGATACGCGTCTGGGCATGCAAAGCGTGCGGCGTGTAACGGTCGGGCGCGATGTTCGGAAAAACTGCCTGCATGGTCGTGATCAGCCCCACAATTCCTTGCGTACGTTTTTCGGCCAGATTTCAACATCCAGACCGTGATGATGGAAGAGTGCCAGCGCGATGCGCTCCAGTCCGAACCCGACGCAGGCCGTGTGCGCCACCGCACCGTCATCGAGGGAGAGGCCCCATTTCACGCCGAACTGGTCCTGATGATAGTTGAAGCTCATGCAAGCGGTCGGCTTTTCGACGCTGGTGATCGGGATCAGCAGCTCGAATTTCAGGTTCTGGTCGCGCTGGTTGTTGACCAGCAACTTGCCTGCGCGTCCGAAGAACGGGTCGTTGGCGACGTCGATTTCGACCGGCAGTCCGACCTTCTTCATCATTTCAGTGCCACGGTCGATCCAGAGCTGGCGGAACGACATCACATCGGCTTCGGTGCCCATGCGCACATATTCCCGCATGCGGAAAAGCTGCTGGCGGGCAGGGTCGACCGACGGTTCATGACGGAAGCAATAGGATTGCAGGTCGTAAAGCCCGCCGCCCTGCGGCAGCGGTCCGCGTTTGGCTACAGTCGGATAGAGCGGATAACAGGCCGCAGGCGTCAGCACGATGTCTGTTGCCTTTTGCTCCAGCGTCCAGTCCGTGCCTTCATCCATGCATTTGATGAGATTGACGTGGTCAAGCTCGCAGCCACAGAAGCTGTGCACGGTGCCGGCCAGCTGCGGGAAGCTTTTCATGTAGCCGCTTTTTTCGAAAAAAGCGCGGTTCATGCCGGGTGGAAAGCGGATCGCTTCGGCGCCGTCATTGCCTCCGGTACGGTCGATCAGGCGTTCAAACGCCTGGATGACATCTTCGAACTGGCCGGAACGTCCGTATAGGCCTTCCACGCCGGTGTCGATCAGGAGACCGGAATCGAAAAGCCGGTCTAGAAATGATCTCTGAGCATCCATGGCAATTACCCCAAAAGGCTGGTGTTCTGTTTGTGAATGAGCAGCATGGTGGCTGTATTGCCGAGGATGCGCTCGTTTGAAATCATCAACTGCGCCGAATGCGCGTCACGCAGATGGCGGCCGAGGCTGAAAGGCGTACCGTTCTTGTAGCCCATGATGCCGCAGACCAGCATGGCATGATTGATGATCTGAAGGATCGTCTGCGATGCGGCAATCTTGAGATTGTTCATCGCAATCGCAAAGCCCATCGAGGCCAGCTTGTCCGGATCGTGCTTTGCTTCGCGATAGGTCTTGAGGCAAGCGACGATTTCGGATTTCAGCATCTGAAGCATGTTGGACGCTTCGGCTACGCGCAGAGCGCCCGGCTGCGGCGCACCCGGATTGCGCTTCGCTGCGGCGCGCACGAATGCCTGCGCGCGGTTGACCGCATCGACGGCGATGCCATACCAGAGCGAACTCCACAGCGTATGCGACTGCGCCAGCATGGATTGGGCTGCGATTTCGGCAAAGGGATGCGGCAGGATCTGCACCTTGTCCGCCTCGCCACGGAATACAAAACCTTCCGAGCAGGTGCCACGCATGCCGAGCGTGTCCCAGTCATGGGTCTTTTCGAGCGTGTACTGGTCCTTCAGGAACACGGTCATCACCTGATCCGACGATGCGGCATCCTTGTGGGAGCGCGATGTGATCAGAATGGCATCCGCATAGGTACCATAGGAAATGACGGTGGCGTTCTTTTCCAGACGGCAGATATCACCTTCGACCTCGATGGCGCAGATCGAGTTGCGCAGATCGCCGCCAATGCCGCCTTCGGTCGTAGCCGAAGCAAGCAGCAGCTGGTCCTTTGCGACCTTGCGCATGAAGTCCCGGTGCCATTCAACCGTCTGGCCGTGCTCCACCAGACTTGAAAGCTTGATGTGATGCATGGCGAAAATCATTGCGCTCGATGCACAAGACTGACCAAGAACACAGCACAGTTCTGCAATCTGGTCGATCTCTGCACTCTCGCCGCCGAATTCGCTCGGCACCTGAATGCCCAGCAGACCTTCGGCCTTCATCGCATCGATTGCTTCACACGGGAAGCGGCCTTCCTTATCGACGCTATCGGAAAATTTACCCGCTATGGCCGCAACGCGACCCACGCGCTCTGAAAGACTGTTTCCCGCCCCGGCATTCATTATGCGGCCTCTTTGTCCTTGAGAATTTGGGTGATCGTCTGTTCGATGGCCTTGATGCTCGCAAAAGATTTGCGATTGAGATACTGGTCTGGAAATTCGATGTCGAACTTGTCTTCCAGGCCAAGCATGAGCTGGACCGATGCAAAGGAGGACAGGCCCGCGCTGTAAAGGTCGGCATCGTCGGCGATGTCCGTCACCGGGCCCGGCAGGCCGCCGACCTTGGCCAAAAGTTCGCGAATGGATTCATTCATAGTTTAACTCCCTGCATATCCGCTCAAGTCGAAACTTCACGTCTGGGTTGACGCGATACACGATCTATCGAGCTTTCAAAAAAGCTGCGGTAACTGTTCGAAATTCTGCCCCTTTATGCAAGTGATATGTTGCGAATATTAGTTAATCCGCAAGCACACCATCGTGCGTCAGGCTTTATCTGCTCCCGCAAGCCTTTATTTTCTATTGACGCAACTGAATTGCGGCCCGGCTATTCTGCGGACGTGCTTATATAGTTAAATATTCGATGACAAGATGGGTGGCATTGCCCGTAAGGGTTGCGTCCTCTTTTGGTTAAAGAGGGCGGCGCGAATGCCGTGGTGCGGAAATCTGACCCGTATTGGTAGCAATCGCCATTTCAAAACTGTCGGCAATGCGCCGTGCCCGGTCTATGAAAATGATCGCGGCTTCCGGCGGGAAGATTTCGCGTGCGGTTGTCTCGAAAAGGTCGAGCCAACGGTCGAAATGTTCGTTCTTGAGTCCCAGTTTCAGATGTGGCGCCATGGGGCGGCCTTCATAATTGCCGGTCTTGAGAATAACCGACGACCAGAACGCGGCGATCTGTGCGATGTGATGATCCCAATCATGAACCGCATCGGCAAAGATCGGCCCGATGACTTCATCCTCGCGTGCGCGTCCATAGAAAGTGGCCACTAGTTTCTCGATTGAAACCGGATCGATGGACGGGTGAGGCTGGTTGATGAGAACAGTCATGATCGCTTGTCGATTGCCTTTCGCCGGGTAGCGGGCTTTGGGCCGGATATAGTCGCTGCGTCGGCCACAATCCAGTGAAGTGTTGCCGCATGGCCATCAACTTCCCGTTGGCGAAGCCGCTGCCACGATTTAATAGTCTAACTGTCTAATATAGTTGAGGGAGAGATGAATGCGGGTGTTTCTGCTTACGGGTCTGTTGACCCTGGCGACAACCGGGGCAGGCTTTGCTGCTTCGTGCGAACAGAATTTCAAGTCCGAGGGTGTTCCACTCGTAACAGCGATTAGCTATCGCTCGACACAAAGCTTTGCCGGTGTGAAATCGTCGACCGCCTTGCAGCGTCTGGCGCAAGCCGTCGCAGCCGAAGGCTTTTCTGGCATCAAGATCAACAAGCAGCTCGCTTCGATTGACGCGTTTCAGGAAACAACCGGATCGGGTCGCATCCAGACCTTGCGCGTCACTGCACGGGCGCAGGGTAAAGGCACTCGTGTCGATGCGATCTTCAGTATTCAGGCGGGGCAGGCTACCAGCAAGTCGGTGGTACGCGAAGGGCTTTGTCGCATCATCGCAGCTGCAGCGAATTAAAACTTATAGCCTGATGGCCATCGCCGTCAGGCTATCTTTTGCATCAATTCGATACGATTGCCGAACGGATCGTGGATGTAGCAACGCTCATAACCGTGCAGCGGCTCATCCCCGATGGTTTCGATGCCCGCTCGCGTCAGATGCGCGATCGTGTCATGGAGGTTATCGACCAGAAATGCAGGGTGTGCCTTGCGCGCAGGTGCGAAAGGGCGTTCGACGCCCAGATGAAGCCTGATTGCTCCATTCTCAAACCAGCAACCGCCGCGAGCCGCCAGATTCTCAGGCTTTGGAACTTCCGCAAAGCCGAGGGTCGAACCATAAAAATCGCGCGCTTTCTGCTCCTGACCTTCAGGCATTGCCAGTTGAACATGATCGAGAGCGATGATTTGCATGAATGTGCCGACGTTAAATAATGACGCGCACAACATAAAGCGCATCGATAGCCGGTCAAGCTATAGGCATTTGACACAGATGTCTGGAGAGGGAGAACGATGGTAGCGGAGGAGGGATTCGAACCCCCGACACAAGGATTATGATTCCTCTGCTCTAACCTACTGAGCTACTCCGCCACGCGTCGCTTTACAGAGACAACTTCATGATCGCCGTTTCCGGTGGGACAAATCGTTGTTCCTGCAAGGAATGGCGGCGGTATATGTGCGGAATGAAATGCTGTCAAGCACTCTTCGCATAGCTTTCGTCTTGTTTTCTATCATTTGCACCGATAAGGAACTTGGCATCAGCAAAGGCATAGTTTTATGGCACCTCGTATTGCGGTTTTGGGTTGCGGCTATTGGGGCGGCAATCACATTCGTACCCTGAAGAGCCTCGGTGCGCTTCAGGCAGTCTCGGACTCAAGGGCAGAACAGGCGGAACGCTTCGCGACCGAGTTCAATGTTCCGAGCATTCCCGTCGATGAATTGTTCACGCATCCAGACATTGATGGCATCGTTCTGGCGCTGCCAGCGCAGTTTCATTCACAATATGCCATTCAGGCAGTGAAAAACGGCAAGGACGTTCTGGTCGAAAAGCCGATCGCGCTCGACATTCCGGCTGCAGAAGCCGAAGTGGAAGCTGCCCGCGAAAACGGTCGCGTGTTCATGGTTGGCCATGTGCTGCGTTTCCACCCGGCCTTCGAGAAGCTTCTCGACATGGTGAAAAGCGGTGAGCTCGGCGACATTCGCTATGTGCAATCGCATCGCGTCGGGTTCGGCAAGTTCCACAACGAGTTCGATGCCCTGTGGGATCTTGCGCCGCACGATCTTTCGATGATCCTGGCTATCACCGGGGAGGAACCGAGCGCGGTTCGCGGAGAGGGTGTTGCGACGCTCGATCATCTCACCGACATCGCCCATCTTCATCTCGATTTTCCGAATGGCATCCGCGGCCACCTGTTTGCATCGCGCCTGAATGCCTATCGTGAGCGCCGCCTGACCGTTACCGGCACAAAGGGCATGGCTGTCTTCGATGACGGCGAGCCATGGGATCGCAAGCTTGCGCTCTACAGCCATGAAGTCTGGCGGGAAAACGACCAGTGGTCTTTCAAATCCGTCGAGCCTGTCTATATCCCGGTTGAGGAAGGCATGCCGCTGACACGCGAATTGCAGCATTTCCTGCATTGCATCGAGACGCGCGAAAAGCCGCGTACCGATGGCAAGGAAGCAATCAGTGTGCTGCGTATCCTCACGGAAGGCACTGTCCGGCACCCGCACTAAAGGGGAGCCGTGCGATCCGCGTCAACTGCGTCAAGCGGTGTTACAGGAATCGCAAAACTTTGAACGCTCTGGCCATAGCCGGGCAGGGCGCAAGCGAATAAATAGGTTGCCGAGGATTCGCATATCCATTTGTGCGGGCCAGATATATTGGAGCCAACATGCAGTTTATTGATCTTGGAGCGCAGCGCGCGCGTATCGAAGACCGTCTCAATGCCGCCATTTCCAAGGTTGTTGCGGAAGGCCGTTATATTCTTGGACCGGAAGTGGCCGAATTCGAAAAGAAGCTCGGTGAATATCTGGGTGTGGAGCATGTCATCGCCTGCGCCAACGGCACCGACGCCTTGCAGATGCCCCTGATGGCACGCGGCATCAGTCCGGGTGATGCCGTCTTCGTTCCGTCTTTCACCTTCGCTGCTACGGCGGAAGTTGTTGCGCTGGTTGGCGCAGAGCCGGTGTTCATCGACGTAGACGCGGATACATACAATCTGAATATCGAACAGCTTGAAGCTGCCATCGCCGCTATCCGTAAGGAAGGCCGTCTGCAGCCGAAGGCGATTATCCCGGTCGATCTGTTCGGTCTGGCTGCTGACTATAATCGCATCAGCGCCATCGCTGACCGCGAAGGCCTGTTCGTCATCGAAGATGCTGCGCAGTCGATCGGCGGCAAGCGTGACAATGTCATGTGTGGTGCTTTCGGCCATGTCGGCGCGACGAGCTTCTATCCGGCCAAGCCTCTCGGCTGCTATGGCGACGGCGGTGCCATGTTCACCAACGACGCCGAACTGGCCGATACGCTGCGCTCGGTCCTGTTCCACGGCAAGGGCGAAACCCAGTACGACAATGTCCGTATCGGCATCAACTCGCGTCTCGATACGATTCAGGCTGCCGTCCTTCTGGAAAAGCTTGCGATCCTGGAAGACGAAATGGAAGCACGTGACCGCATCGCCAAGCGCTACAACGAAGCGCTGAAGGATGTCGTCAAGGTTCCCGCCCTTCCGGCTGGCAACCGTTCGGCATGGGCTCAGTATTCCATCGAGAGCGAAAACCGTGACGGCCTGAAGGCGCATCTTCAGGCGGAAGGCATTCCTTCGGTCATCTATTATGTGAAGCCGCTGCACCAGCAGACGGCATACAAGCATTACCCGGTTGCGCCGGGTGGACTTCCGGTTTCGGAAAGCCTGCCGAACCGCATTCTGAGCCTGCCGATGCACCCCTATCTGTCGGAAGCCGATCATGACAAGATCATCGGCGCCATCCGTGGTTTCCACGGAAAGAAGGCCTGATCTATCTCAACCTCATTGACGAAAAACCCGGCGAAAGCCGGGTTTTTTTATTTGTCATGCCTGTAAGTTCAATTGCCAGGAAACGCCGTATTTGTCCTTGATCCAGGCGAAAAGCTTGCTGAACCCGTAATTGTCGAGCGGCATCAGCGTCTCACCACCTTCTGAAAGCTTTTCAAAAACGCTGGTCAGGCTTTCCTCATCATGGAAATCGACGAACAGCGATATGGATGGATTGAAATCGAACTGATGCGGAATGGGGCTGTCGATGACGATCAGCCGGTGTTCGGCAAAGGTCACGCGCGCAATCTGCACCTTGCCGGGACTGCCGCTCGCTTCGTCATAGATTTTGATCGACTCGATCAGGAAGTCGGGAAAGATCGAACGATATGTTTCCAGAGCTGCGCCTGCACTGCCCTGAAACATGAGATGGGTGCAAACCTGTGTCATTCAGAAAGCGTAACACGGCCCCGCCAGTTTCGGCAATCGGGCTGTTATAGCAGGGCGCTAAGATGCTAACGCATCACGCCCTGAGAATGCTCAATCGCCGCACGGGCTTAACCAAGTCTCGATGAGTCAAACGCAACGAGACTTGGTATTAAAGGTTCTTTTTCATGATCCGCTTATCGATGCGCGCAGCGATGAAGCGGGCGATGGCAGGACCTGCCAGAAGCACGATGAAGAAGCGGCTGGTCTGCATCGCGATGATGAAGGGCAGGTCGACATTGCTTGATGCTGCGATGATTGCGACCGTATCGGCGCCGCCCGGACTGGTAGCGAGATAGGCGGTCAGCGGATCGAGTCCCAGCACGTGACCGAGTGCCATGCCGAACAGTCCGCAAACGGCAATGAGGAGCAGCGTGGATGTCAGCACCGCTGGAAAAGCCCGCGCGGCATGAGCGATGATGGCGCGTGAGAAGCCAAGGCCGATGCGCCATCCGATAAGCAGATAGCTGACCGCGAGCAGCCATGGTGGCAGGTCGATGGTGATGAAACCGGTGTCCTGAAGCAATGCGCCCAGTATAAGCGGCACGAGCATGGCGCCGGTGGGGATGCGGAGAATTTCTCCAAGGAACGAGCCGCCGACAATCAGAAGCACTGTCGGGCCGAGGGTGGACCAGTCGATGGGCGGAAACCAGACGATTTCGACAGGCGCAACGGTCTCCACGCCTGTGCTGAGGCGCAGGACGAGCGAAGCGGCTGTGGCGACCAGCACCACACGCAGATATTGCATGAAGGCGACGAGACGAGCATCGGCTCCATGGGCTTCGGCCATCAGCGTCATTGCGGTGGCAGCGCCCGGAGAAGATCCCCATACAGCAGTTGTTCCGGGCAGGATGCGAAACCGCGCGAGCAGATAGCCGATAAAAGTGCTGGTAAACAGCACATAGCCGACGGAGAGCAGGATAACGGGCAGGTGTTGCCCCATGCTGGTGAAAAACTCCGCCGTGATCGAACGGGCGATAAGGCAGCCGACAACGCCTTGGGCTAACAGCGACAGCCAGCGATGAACCCGCAAGGTGCTTTCGCCTGCAGCCATCAGGATTGCGCCGAGCATCGCGCCAAGGAGCATGGCGGCAGGTAGCTGCAGCACTTCCCCTGCAAAAATCAGAATAGCGGAAAACACAGCCAGCAAGACCCATTGGATTGGCTTGGCTCTGTTCCTGAAACTGAATTTGCTTGGGGTCGAATTCGGCCCTGAGGGGGAGGTTTTCTGCATTGCCCTTCCTCACTACATCTGGGGAGGAAGCTATGCAAATCCGATTTTACTCGGGAAATATTGATTTCTAAATATCAATATACTGAGGAAAATGAGGTGCTTGCAGCAAACGGCAAGACGCCGCTTTTCCACAAAAGCAGCGTCTTGAATTTCCGTATGGCCGCTTCGATCAGCCGATCATGGCGCGGCGCTGGTTGACAGGGCGCTCGATCACTTCCCGCGGAGCTTTGCCACCGTCGCGTTCTTCGAGCGCTTCGGCTTTCGTCAGTTCGGTTTCCGCAGCCGACAATTCGGCTTCGGCCGCTTCCTTCTGGGACATCAGGTCGCGAATCGAGACGAAGAGATTGTCGCGCCGCTGGCGTGCCGCCTTGGCGAAGGTCGGATAAGCGAAATGATTGATGTCAGTGATGCCAGCTTTTTTCTCTTCCGATAGAATCTGGGCGTCGAGTTCTCCGGCCATCCGTTCGAACTCGCCGATCATCAGGTCGAGCTGGCCCAGTTGACGGCGTTTTTCCTTCACCTGGAACAGTTTCAGCCTGACTAGGCTTTCACGTGGCTTCATACGCAATACTCCTTGAACACCAACCAGCTTCATGTGTTGGGGCGTTCCCCCCGACTTTATTAACAGGTGTAAACGAGCAAAACGCACCCGATCCACCGCCGAATCTCCTTGCGAATCCAAGCCCCTAAAGGGGAAATCATCGCAGCCGTTCTTCCGAAAGGGCTCAACAAGCGAAACAAAAAGTTAAGAATTCGCTCGTTTGGTAACCATTCCTTTACCGGCGAAGTTAATCATACGCGTTAGGACTTAAGGCTCGGTAAACCTCGTGTGGTTTTTCGGCAACAGGCGAAAGCTAGAGTCAGATGAATCGCTTAGCGAAGATTCTTAATGCGATGCTTTAGAGTCATCAGAATGAGAATGTCTTTATGATTCAGGCGCGTAAGAGAATTTTCTAAACAGGGCAGAAATATGCTTGCCAAGCAGAATCATATTTTGTTAACCATTTGCTGGCACCTTCATGCACAGGCAACGATAGTTCCGTGTGCTGCCGTGAGGGACATCGGGTCGGCTGCGGAAAGGGGATAAGAGATGCGCGTCCTTTTGATTGAAGACGACAGTGCTATCGCACAGAGCATCGAGTTGATGCTTAAGTCCGAGAGTTTTAATGTCTACACGACCGATCTGGGCGAAGAAGGCATCGATCTCGGCAAGCTATATGATTACGATATCATCCTGCTGGACTTGAACCTGCCGGATATGTCTGGTTACGAAGTTCTTCGCACCTTGCGTCTGTCCAAGGTGAAGACGCCGATCCTTATCCTTTCCGGCATGGCCGGTATCGAGGACAAGGTTCGCGGTCTGGGCTTCGGCGCCGATGACTACATGACCAAACCGTTCCACAAGGACGAGCTGATCGCACGTATTCATGCGATTGTGCGCCGTTCCAAGGGGCATGCTCAGTCGGTCATCACGACGGGCGACCTGGTGGTCAATCTGGATGCGAAGACGGTCGAAGTTTCCGGCCAGCGCGTTCATCTGACCGGCAAGGAATACCAGATGCTGGAGCTTCTTTCGCTCCGCAAGGGTACGACGCTCACCAAGGAAATGTTCCTCAACCATCTCTATGGAGGCATGGACGAGCCGGAACTGAAGATCATCGACGTCTTCATCTGCAAGCTGCGCAAGAAGCTTGACGCTGTTTCCGGTAGCCAGAGCTACATCGAGACTGTCTGGGGTCGCGGCTATGTGCTGCGTGAGCCGGATGCGGAAATGCGCGAAAGCGCCTGATCGGCAACAGGCTTCGAAATGTAAAAAGCTCCGCTTCGGCGGAGCTTTTGCTTTTTGGGGACTGCTTTCGGATTTAGGCGGACAGGATGCCTGAAAATTGTTCGGTGAGATAGGCGCGGTCAAACGGCTTCAGGATGTAGCCATTGGCGCCTGCGCGCTTCGCCCGCATAATGCGGGTCACATCGAGTTCATAAAGACACAGGATGATGCGGGGGCGGCCGCCGCCCGGCATGGCGCGGAGCTCGGTTACGACCTCCAGCGCTGTCATGTCCGGAAGGTCATAGTCGAGCAGAACGACGTCTGGCATGCGCGCAAAACAGGTTTCGAGCGCTTCCCGGCCGGTTGAGGCCTCAGCAAATTCTGCAATGGTTTCGGAAAGGACGCGGCGCGCGACTTTGCGAATGACGGAGGAATCGTCGACCAGCAGGCAATAACCTGTCATTGGTTCATTCGCCATGCAGTCCCCCTCCACAAATGCGTGTTGGCTGTCACGCCTTCGCTGAATATCTTCTGACGCATATCCTCACCGGAAATGCGTTGCCTGACTGATAGAGGGTTTTATGACTGTTTGCCAGTGTGAGCGCGGGTCGGCCCCGCGCTCAGGGGCGCTTATTCAGCAGAAAATACGATGTCTTCCGCAGTGGCGTGGATGGAAATCTTCATACCGGCTTCTTCGGCCAGAAGCAGAGTGTAGTAAGGCTGGACGGAATGGGCGTCGATCGGCTCTTCCGGGGCAGCACCCGAGTGAAGCTCAAGGAACTTCGGTGGAACGCGCAGCATACGACCCTTCACGGTGATGACGAAGCGCGGTTCGGTATCTCCGCCTTCGAGGCGCACAGCCAGTGAGCCGCCACGTGGTATGGCTGCATTGCCGATCAGAAGCATGTTCAGAAGCAGCTTGACCTTGTTCTTGGGCAGAAGGACACGCGTGCCTTCCCAAGTGAATTCCGGCTTTTCGTTCTTGAAATATTCAGTGGCGACGTTCTGTGCATCGCCTGTGTCTATCTGCACGCCAGCCGAACCTGCAGCGCCAAAAGCGATGCGGGCAAACTGAAGGCGGGCGGAGGCATTGCGGGCGCTCGACTTGATGAGCGCCATGGCGTCTTCGTCGGCTCCGCCTTCTTCCAGCAGTTCCAGACCGTTATTGATCGCGCCAACCGGCGAAATGATGTCATGACAGATCCTGCTGCACAGAAGCGCACCGAGGTCGAGCGCAGAAAGGGTAACGGGCATTGGCATGGCGTTTTCTCCGGAACGCGGATCGATCCCGCTCGTCCCAGCGTGTTGGGTGAGCAGACCGTTATCGGTTAACGAGACAGTTCGCAAAGCCAGAGTTTGCGCGCTGCATGAAGGTGGGCGAATCGCCCGGAATGTCGATTTAACTGGATACACGCGCCATCGGACCGCCGCAACAAAGCTCTCTTTTCGGTTCTTTCGGGCTCCGGCATTCCCTCACATCAGTGTGAAAAGCTGGAAATCGTATGCCTTCGTAAAGCCAATTTCGATGCTTAAAGGTTTGGACAATAAATTCGGGTCTAAAATAGGCGCGATTCGACCGAAATGTCCGTAAGAGACGTGGTCTGGCTTTTAACAGGGCCGTCAGACAGAGGAGCGGAGAGCCAAAAGGAATTTTACATGGCCATACAATCCCTGTCGCAAATCAGATTCCGCAATGCGGCGTGCTTCGTTGCGTTTTTTGCGGCGCTGTTTGTTTCTTTCATCGCTCTGCCAAATCAGGCCAGAGCACAGAATACATACACTGCCGAGGAAATCGTCGAATCTGGTCACAGGTTCTTCGGGTCGACTTCGGGTGGCATCGCAAGCGCGGTCGAAAAGGCGTTCCAGAGTTTTGGTCTGCCCAACGGCTATATTCTTGGTGAAGAAGGCTCCGGCGCTTTCATCGGTGGCCTGACCTACGGCGAAGGCACGCTCTATACCAAGAACGCAGGCGACCATAAGACCTACTGGCAAGGCCCTTCGCTTGGCTGGGATTTCGGCGGGCAGGGTTCTCGTGTGATGATGCTCGTCTACAATCTCGACGACATCCAGAACCTTTACGGTCGTTATGCCGGTGTTGCAGGCTCTGCCTATGTCATTGCGGGTGTCGGCTTCAACGTCCTGAAACGCGAGAACATCATGCTGGTGCCGATCCGCACCGGTGTGGGCGCGAGGCTGGGCGTGAATATCGGTTATCTGAAGCTGTCCGCTGCGCCGACGTGGAATCCGTTTTAAGGATGAGTTGCGCATAGGTGTCTTTTCAGCCGGAGATTGTTTTAGCTGGCTGGAAAGACGGTCGATTGCGCACTATGAATAGGAAATACTTGTCTGAAACCGTTCGGGCCTATTTGAAATCGTGATCCAGTCCGCTCTCTTTTTCATATTCGGCGTTCTTGTGACAGTTTTCGTCGTGGTTCTGCTCGGCCCTTCGGTCTGGCGCCGCGCCTTTTTTCTGGCGCGCCGGCAGGTTCAGGCGGAACTGCCGATAACGCTGGCCGAGATACGTGCCGACCGCGACGGGTTGCGCGCCGAACACGCCGTTGCGGTCAGCCGTCAGGAACAATTGCTGAAGCTCGAACGCCACAAGAACGCGGAACAGAAGGTGACGCTCGCCCGGCAATATGAAGAGCTGAAACGCATTCCGCTGCTCGAAGAAAGCCAGGCTGAGATCGACAAGCAACTGGAAGAGCACGAGCGGGTGACGAAAGAAGCCGAGACGGCGCGTGACACGGCGCTGGAAAAGGCAGAAATCCTCCAGGCGGAACTGGAACGGATGCAAAGCCACTACAGCGCGCTCGAGGGACTGGCCGATACCTTGCGTATCGAAATAAGTGGAAGCGAGACGGAGTACAGCCGTCTGACAAACGAGATGACTGAAATGCGTCGAGATCGCAAGGAAGCCGCAGCACGTTACAACGAAGTTTCGACCCAGTTGACCTCTGCACAAACGGAACTGAAAAGCGAAAAGCGGCGCAATGGTGAACTGCAGCAGAAGCTTGAAAAGCTGATATCCGAGCTTTCCGACGCGCAGGAAAAAATCGAGCGCTATAGCCGTAAGAATGCTGGCGCGAGTGACAGCCCCGAGTTGGCCGAAATCGAACGCGAGAATGCAGCGCTTCGTGAAGAAATGGCCGTGCTCGCCGCCCGCATGGTGGCTGCGACCGCTGAAAAAGAAGGACCGGAATCTCCGATCCATTCAATTCTTGAAGCGGCAGAAAAATCTGACACAGGAAAAGACAAGAAATCCGGCCCCAAAAGTCTGGCGCGCCGCATTCGCGACCTGCAATAGAGCATTTCCAGTTTAAATCGAATCGTTGGAAATGCTCTATCTCTTTGTTTTTACGTGCATCTTTATCCCATTGTTGCGAAATCAGAAATCAGCCCAGTGGACTGATTTCCCCGCGAAGGCGGTTCCCACTTTTGGGAGACATGCTTTAGTTCGCAATTATTCCTTGCCGAAAACATCCGACCAGTCGGGATGACGCATCGCCTGCGCGTGCATGAAGCTGCAGCGCGGGATGATTTTCCATCCGCTGCGCCGCGCGTCCAGAACGGCATTCTTGGCAAGCGCCTGCGCGACGCCTTTGCCACGCATCGTATCCGGCACGAAAGTGTGGTCGATGGAAATCAATGAGGGACCAAGCTTCGTATAGGTCATTTCGGCTTCGCTGCCGTCAAGAACAGCCGCATAGCGTCCGCCGTCGGAGCTGTCTTCCTTGCGAATCTCGATAGTCCCGCTCATGCCATCCTCCTGAACAAATACGTGTCCTGATCAACGCATCAAGTTCACAACATAGGAACGGAATGTGCAAATAAAAACCGGCCACGTGGGCCGGTTTTCGATTTGTCGATCCATGACAAGCGCGGAAGATATTGCTCCACCGAGGCCATGATCCCCGTCCTTCCAAAACCTGTCCCGGTTTTGGCGAGACAGGTCTTAGTGACGATATTGTTGTATTCTGGTGGTCCTGAGACCGGCGAGACCATGCTCGTCGATCGAGGATTGCCAGCCAAGGAACTCCTCCACCGTCAATGTATAACGCTGGCATGCCTCCTCAAGGCTCAGAAGTCCGCCGCGAACAGCAGCGACAACTTCGGCCTTGCGGCGGATGACCCAGCGCCTTGTATTGGCGGGGGGAAGGTCCGCGATGGTCAGCGGGCTGCCATCAGGACCGATAACATATTTTATACGCGGTCTTACCAGATCGGTCATTGTACTCTCTACACAACACTCAAGGACCTAATCGAGTGTGAGACTAACGCGACAGCTTTAAAAATTACCTAAGCAGCTGGTAACTCTCTGGTAAGACTTGGAAAAATTTTCGTTTTCGCCCTATTGCCGGCGTTTTTGCGACATATGTCTGGAAAACCTCACGGGGAAGTGTGCCTTGCCTGTCGCAATCTGGACAATGATTGTTCCCGGACCCTTGGCAAATTGCCGCACTTTAGCCTATATAGGGCGCAGAAATCTAAATTTTGAGAAGCAGGGCGTATGCCCGGAAGCTGGAATCAATCATGAGCCTGAACAGCCTCGATCTGCCGGGAAAGCCGGAAGACACGCGCGTTGTCGTCGCCATGTCGGGCGGCGTCGATTCATCTGTTGTGGCCGGGATTCTCAAACGTGAAGGTTACGATGTCGTTGGCGTGACGCTGCAGCTTTATGATCATGGCGCAGCCGTTCATCGCGCTGGTTCCTGCTGTGCGGGACAGGACATCGAAGATGCCCGCCGCGTTTCGGAAAGTCTCGGCATTCCGCATTATGTTCTCGATTACGAAGCGCGCTTCCGCGAAGCTGTGATCGATCCATTTGCGAATTCCTATGTCAGCGGCGAAACACCGATTCCATGCGTCTCCTGTAACCAGACGGTCAAGTTCGCCGATCTTCTCCAGACCGCACGCGATCTTGGCGCCGACGCGCTGGCGACAGGACATTACATTCGCAGCCGCGCCAATGGTGCGCACCGTGCGCTTTATCGTCCGGTCGATACGGATCGCGACCAGAGCTATTTCCTGTTTGCAACCACGCAGGAGCAGATCGATTATCTGCGCTTCCCGCTCGGTCATCTGCCGAAGGCACAGGTGCGTGAAATTGCAGAGGAAATGGGCCTGACTGTCGCCAAGAAACAGGACAGCCAGGACATTTGCTTCGTGCCGCAGGGCAAATATTCCGACATTATCTCCAAACTGAAGCCGGAAGCGGCCAATCCCGGCGATATTGTCCATATCGATGGCCGTACGCTCGGTCGTCACGATGGCATTGTGCATTACACCGTTGGCCAGCGCCGTGGCATTGGCGTTGCCACGGGTGAACCGCTTTATGTCGTGCATCTTGATGCCGCCAATGCGCGGGTTATCGTCGGTCCGCGTGAAGCGCTGGAAACGCACAAAGTCTTCCTGCGCGACATCAACTGGCTGGGCGATGCGCCGATCAGCGATTTGCCTGAAGGCGGAATGGAAGTATTCGCGAAGGTTCGCTCGACTCGACCGCCACGCCCTGCCGTGCTGCGCCATGCCGATGGCCAGACCTGGGTTGAGCTGGTCGATGGTGAAAGCGGTATCGCTCCGGGACAGGCCTGTGTGCTTTATTCCGATGAAAGCAACACTGCGCGCGTCTTTGGCGGCGGCTTTATTGGCCGTTCGGAACGCGAGCCGCAGGCAGAAGAGATGTTGCGCCGCCTTGTCGCCAACACGGCAAGTGCCTCGGCAGCTTGAAGCTTTTTCTGATCGATGAATGAAAAGCGGGTGCGAGAGCATCCGCTTTTTTTATGTCTGTCAGCAAGATGCTATCTCAGTTAGAGCATTCGTTGTTATGCATGTCTTTATTCCGAATCCGGTTTCCACTTTCGAGATACATGCTCCAGAGTTTGAAAGCGACAAACGGGAAGTCAATTGCACTGGCTGCGTCTAAGCTCATAGTGAGCGGTATTTTGAGCGCGTTTTGATCCGGCCGAATCAGATCGGCGCTCCAACTTTTTGTTTTGATGCGCATCTTATCCGAAAACCGTTTCACGCTTTTCGGGATGCACTCCAAGCTTTGGCTTCAGAGGTCTTGAAGATGACGGCGCAGAAAATGATGGGGTGGAAGGAATGGGCGATGCTTCTTGTTCTTTCCGTTCTCTGGGGCGGTTCATTCTTCTTCAACGGCATTGCTGTTCGAGAATTGCCGCCTTTCAGTATCGTCACGCTACGGGTGGGGCTGGCTGCGCTCGCTTTGGTCGTATTGATTCGCATGATGGGCCTGTCGCTGCCAAAAGACCGCCGTGTATGGCTGGCGTTTTTCGGAATGGGCTTTCTCAATAATCTGCTGCCTTTCTGTCTCATCGTCTGGGGGCAGACCCAGATTGCCAGCGGGCTGGCTTCCATCCTCAATGCCACGACACCGCTCTTCGGCGTCATTGTTGCGCATTTTCTGACGGTGGATGAAAAGATCACCAGGAACAAGATTGCTGGCGTTTTGATCGGCTTTTGCGGTGTAGCAATCATGATCGGACCCGATGCCATCAGCGGGCTTGGAGGCAATCTGTGGCCGCAGCTTGCGGTTCTGTGTGCTGCTTTTTCTTATTCGCTGGCGGGAATTTTCGGTCGTCGCTTCAAAGCGATGGGGGTCGCGCCGTTGATAACCGCTACCGGCCAGGTGACGGCCACGACCGTCATGCTCATTCCGGTGGCTTTGTTGGTCGATCATCCCTGGACGCTGGCCGCTCCGAGCGCGGCAGTCTGGGGAGCGCTGGCCGGTATTGCGCTTCTTTCAACAGCACTCGCTTATGTTCTCTTTTTCCGTATTCTTTCGACGGCGGGCGCGGTCAATCTCATGCTGGTGACGTTTCTCATTCCCGTTAGTGCAATCCTGCTCGGAGTGCTCTTTCTTGGCGAGACTTTGCAAGCCAAGCATTTGATCGGCATGGCAATGATCGCCGCAGGATTGGCAGCCATCGACGGCCGGTTGATAGCAGCGGTATTGCCATCGTCAGGCAAACGAGAAATCTACTGAAACTTGCTGAAGCGCGACAAGGCGATGCCGGATGCGGTTGCAACATTCAGGCTGTCGAACGCAGTGGACATGGGAATTCGCGCTGTTTGCAGCTTCTCAAGCAGGCGTGGCGGTAATCCTTCGCCTTCCGTGCCGAGCAGGAGCGCCTGTCGGCCGTGCTTGGTCGCATCGTAGACACTGAGCGACGATGACGGGCTGAGCGCAAGCAGGTTGAAGTCGGCATCGCCCAGCGCAGCGATGATCTCATCAATGCTTCCACCGTGGAAATAGGGAACTTTCAGCGTGGCGCCGACTGATACCCGAATAGCCTTGCGGTAAAGCGGGTCGCAGCACGTATCGTCCATCAGGACGCAGTCGGCTTCGAAAGCGGCGGCATTGCGGAAGATCGAACCGACATTGTCGTGATTGGAAATGCCGCACAAAACGACGACGAGTGATTTTGCGGGCAGGGTATCCAGCATTGCCTGAAGGCTTGGCGGCGTCTTGCGACAGCCCACTGCAAGAATGCCGCGATGGACATGAAATCCCGCGACCGCATCCATAACAGTTTGTGGAACGGAATAGACAGGAACCTCTGAGGGCAATTGGCTGAGTTGTTCGCCGAGGCCCGCAAGCCGGTTCTCCAGAACGAGCAGCGATTCTGTCTCAAAACGTGCCGAAGATGAGAACAGGACGTTCAGAACCACTTTACCTTCAGCGATAAACCGCTGCTGGCGTCCTACAAGATCCTTTTCGCGAATATCGCGATAAGGGGACAAGCGGATGTCGTTCGGATCGTCGATCTGCTGGACGCAGCCGTGCGAATGATTGTCTTGGTTCATCGCACGGCTGTGACCTCATGTGATTATGCGTGAGCGACTGCCGCCAGATTATGTCTGCGCGGTGTTGGACTCATATACAGACTTGAAAGTGTCGACAACATCAACTCGATATGCGGCGAAGAGACCATATAATAGATGGTCTGCGCGTCGCGACGGGTAGAAACGAGGTCAAGGGCTCGCAATTTTGCCAGGTGCTGAGACAAGGCGGATTGGCTAAGGTCAATCGCCTTGGCAAGCGCACCTACCGACATTTCATTATGAAGCAACTTACATAAAATTAGTAATCGCTTATTGTTAGCAAGTGCCGACAGGAAGTCGGCAGCCTGATCTACATTTTCAATTAAATCAAAGAAAGTATTCTCGTTGCTCATTTGCCGTCATACCCCCGTAAGACTCGACAAAGTTAAAAATATACATGCGAATTTTCATAAGCATGCATATTGAAAATAATGCCATATGCAGAATTTGAAAAGCCCTTGCTTATATTCAATCCAGTATAAAGACGTGCAATTTCGTCCCAAAAAAATGCGGTTTTGTTTCAGGGGGCTTTATTTACTGTTTGGTCAGTGCTGTAACAGCTTCCCTTACGGAAGGTGGATTCGAAGGAAAAACGTAACGCAGAACAAGGTCGCCATTGGCGATGTCGACGCCATCTGGATCCAATCCTATCACCTTCTGCTGATCTTTGACGGTTCCTGCTTTTAAAAGCTGTTGAGCAATTTGCGCAATTTTTGGTGCGTGATACTCGTTCATGCTGTCGAGCGCATTTTGCTCGCTTTCGGCAAAGTCCGCGCTGATCGACGCTGCGCAGAGCAAGTCGTCCTGTGTCAGGTTGAATGCCTTGCCAAAGCCACCATTCAAGCTGGCGCTTTCCAGTTCAAGCCGGAAAAAGACAAAGTCTCCGAGATCCACATAAAGCGAACCCTTCGGATTGTGATTGAGATAGCGTCGCCGAATGCGGGGGTAGTCAGCCGCTGTTCTCTCAACTTTCCGGGCCTGACAATGAAGCGTGACGCGCGCATGGGCGAGGGGGTCTCCCTTGCCAACCTCGCCGAGCAGAAGCGAGCAGGCCGGGTTTGCCAGCAGCCCCGGTGTGTGTGCCGCCAATCCGGAAACCAGGATGAGAGGCGTTCCGTCCATATCCGTCGCTACGGAGACACGACTTGCCAGTGGCCTGCCGGTCGCAGCGTCGAAAACGGCGATGGCACCGTAGCGCGATGTCCGCAACAGGGTTTTGGCAAGCTGAATGGCTTCAGGCGTGGTCGGGCGAATTGGATTGGTTTCAGGCATGGCTGTCAGACTCAAATATGACAAATATTATCCACTTAATACTGTGCCTTATTCGATAGAGCCAGCGAATTCGGTGGAGTCCTTATGCCGGACGTTCAAAACTGCAAGCAATTTCCGATTGATCGGCCGCATTGATGTCGCGCCTGAGTCGGTGATGCATAAGTTGCATTATCCCATGCAAAATGCGTGCGAATAATATTATAAATCAAGGGGCTTTAGCGCAATATTTCGAAATTGCGTCGATTGATGGAATAAAAATCTAACCATTGGGGCCAAAACCCGTTGAGAATGTGAACTGGTTCTACAGATTGCGCTTGCAAAGTGACAGTCCACGCGTTTCGATAAGCGCAAGCTGCGGGCAATGGGGTGCGCGCGGCATGCTTTTCCGTGGAGGCGGACAATAATGAAATTCTACCAAAAACTCCTGGCAGCAACCGCGCTGGTGGCTCTGATGAGCGGTGCTGCATCGGCAAAGACCTTTGTATATTGCTCGCCGGCTTCGCCTGAAGGCTTCGATCCGGCTGCCTATACCGGCGGCGATACGTTCGATGCCTCGGCGCATCCGGTCTACAACCGCCTTGCCGAATTCGAAAACGGAACGACGAAAGTTGTGCCGGGTCTCGCAGAAAGCTGGGATGTTTCCGCCGATGGTCTGGAATACACCTTCCATCTGCGCAAGGGCGTCAAGTTCCATTCGAACGACTATTTCACGCCGACCCGTGATTTCAACGCCGACGACGTGATTTTCTCGTTTGATCGCATGCGCAACAAGGACAATCCTTGGCACCAGTACACCGCTGGCATCACCTACGAATATTTCGACAGCATGGAAATGGGTGCGCTGATCAAGGAAATCACCAAGGTTGACGATTATACCGTCAAGTTTGTGCTGAACCGTCCAGAAGCACCGTTCCTCGCAAATATCTCGATGCCTTTCGCTTCGATCATTTCGAAGGAATACACGGACAAGCTTGCCGCCGACGGCAAGAAGGACGATCTCAATCAGGTTCCGGTCGGCACTGGTCCTTTCCAGTTCGTTGCCTACCAGAAGGACGCCGTCGTCCGCTTCAAGGCCAACGAAAACTATTGGGGTGGCAAGCCGAAGATCGACGATCTCGTCTTCGCAATCACGACCGATCCTGCTGTTCGCGCGCAGAAGCTCAAGGCTGGCGAATGCCACCTGATGTCCTATCCCGCTCCGGCAGACATCAAGGGCCTGCAGGCCGATTCCAACCTCAAGGTTGACGAACAGGCTGGCCTCAATGTGGCTTACTTCGCGTACAACACGCTGAAGGCACCTTATGACAAGCCGGAAGTGCGCAAGGCGCTGAACCAGGCTATCAACAAGCAGGCCATCGTCGATGCCGTGTTCCAGGGTCAGGGTCAGGTTGCCAAGAACCCGATCCCGCCGACAATGTGGGGCTACAACGACAAGGTCGAGGACGACAAGTACGATCCGGAAGCTGCCAAGAAGGCTCTCGAAGCCGCTGGCGTCAAGGATCTGAAGATGAAGCTGTGGGCCATGCCTGTCAGCCGCCCGTACATGCCGAACGCACGTCGTACTGCTGAACTCATGCAGTCCGATCTGGCCAAAGTTGGCGTCAGTGCTGAAATCGTTTCGATGGAATGGGGTGAATACCTCAAGAAGTCGTCTGACAAGGACCGCGACGGCTCCGTCATCCTCGGCTGGACCGGTGACAACGGCGATCCGGACAACTTCCTGGGTACGCTTCTCGGCTGCGCCGGTGTTGGCAATAACAACCGCGCCCAGTGGTGCTACAAGCCGTTCGAAGACCTGATCCAGAAGGCCAAGGTTTCGACCAGCCAGGAAGAGCGCACGAAGCTTTACGAAGAAGCACAGGTAATCTTTAAGGAGCAGGCTCCTTGGAATACGCTTGCTCACTCGACGGTCTTTGTGCCGATGTCGGCCAAGGTTACGGGCTTCAAACAGAGCCCGCTCGGCGATTATCGCTTCGAAGACGTTGATATTTCCGAGTAAAATCTGACAACACAAGCGGCCGGGTGTAGGGTGATCCCCTGCACCCGGTCGGAGTTTTTGTATGTTCCGTTTCATATTCAACAAACTCGTCTATCTGGTTCCGACCTTCATAGGCATTACAATCGTAGCCTTCGCCTTCGTCCGGGTTCTTCCCGGCGATCCTGTGCTACTGATGGCCGGCGAACGCGGCGTAAGCCCTGAGCGCCATGCCGAGCTGATGGCGCAACTTGGGTTCGATCGCCCGATCTGGCAGCAATATCTGGACTATGTCTGGAACCTGCTGCATGGCGATTTCGGTCAGTCTCTGGTGACCAAGAAGCCTGTTCTCGTCGAATTTTTCGCGCTGTTTCCTGCAACTGTCGAGTTGTCCATCTGCGCGATCATCGTGGCTATTCTCCTTGGCATTCCTGCCGGCGTCATCGCTGCTGTCAAGCGCGGTTCGTGGTTCGATCAGGGCCTGATGGGCATTTCGCTGGTCGGTTATTCGATGCCGATTTTCTGGTGGGCGCTGCTGCTCATCATTTTCTTCTCGGGCGTGCTGCAGTGGACACCGGTTTCCGGTCGTATATCGCTGCTCTATTTCTTCCCGCCTGTGACCGGTTTCATGCTGATCGACAGTCTGCTGTCGGATCAGAAGGGCGCTTTCGCCTCGGCGGTCTCGCATCTCATCCTGCCGACCATCGTGCTTGCGACCATTCCGCTCGCCGTTATCGCGCGTCAGACCCGCTCCGCCATGCTGGAAGTTTTAGGCGAGGACTATGTGCGCACCGCTCGCGCCAAGGGCCTGCCGGTTCGTCGCGTTGTCGGACTGCACGCACTTCGCAACGCGATGATCCCTGTTATCACGACCATCGGCCTGCAGGTCGGCGTTCTGATGGCTGGTGCGATCCTGACCGAGACGATCTTCTCATGGCCCGGTATCGGCAAATGGATGCTCGATTCCATTTTCCGTCGCGATTATCCGGTCGTGCAAAGCGGACTGCTGCTGATTGCATTCATCATCATGCTGGTGAATCTGGTCGTGGATCTGCTGTACGGCCTTATCAATCCGCGTATCCGGCACAAGTGAGGGTATCATGACACACTCAGCTATTCAGCCGGAAGCCGCGAACGACATTGGCAAGATGCGTGCGCTGAAGGACTTCTGGTTTTATTTCAGCGTCAACCGTGGCGCTGTGATCGGTCTTTTCGTATTCCTCGCGATTATTCTGGTGGCGATCTTCGCTCCATTGATTGCGCCGCACGATCCTACGGAACAGTTCCGTCAATTCGTGAAGGTTCCACCCTTCTGGGAAGATGGCGGTTCGACCCAGTTCCTTCTGGGAACGGATGCTGTCGGGCGTGATATTCTGTCCCGCCTGATCTATGGCGCGCAGTATTCGCTGCTCGTGGGCTTTGTTATCGTCATTATTTCGATGTGCCTCGGCATCACCATCGGCCTCATCACCGGCTATTTCGGTGGCGGCGTCGATACGGTGTTCATGCGCATCATGGACGTTATCCTGGCATTCCCGTCGCTCCTGCTGGCTCTGGTTCTGGTGGCAATCCTCGGACCCGGCCTGATCAATGCCGTTCTGGCGATCACGCTGGTTCTGCTGCCGCACTTCTCGCGTCTCACCCGCGCTGCCGTCATGGCGGAAAAGGAACGCGAATATGTGACCGCGGCCAAGCTTGCCGGTGCAAGCAAGCTGCGCCTGATGTTCAAGACGATTCTGCCGAACTGCCTTGCTCCGCTTGTGGTGCAGGCAACGATGTCGTTCTCCAACGCCATCCTCGACGTTGCGGCTCTGGGCTTTCTTGGCATGGGCGCGCAACCGCCAACGCCAGAATGGGGCACGATGCTTGCCGAAGCGCGTGAGTTCATCCTGAGTGCCTGGTGGATCGTTACTTTCCCCGGCCTTGCTATCCTGATTACTGTTCTCGCCATCAACCTGATTGGCGACGGTCTGCGCGATGCGCTTGACCCGAAACTGAAGAGGAGCTGATCGATGGCTCTGCTTGAAATCAAGAACCTCACGGTTTCTTTCGACACCTCGACCGGCCCGTTCAGGGCGGTCGACGGGATCGACATAAGGGTCGACAAAGGCGAAGTGCTTGCGATTGTCGGCGAGTCCGGTTCGGGCAAGTCGGTCGGCATGCTTGCCGTCATGGGGCTTCTGCCTAAGACGGCAACTGTTACCGCAGACACCATGACCTTCGATGGCAAGGACTTGCAGGCAATGTCCGACAAGGAGCGCCGCAAGATCATCGGTCGTGATATTTCGATGATTTTCCAGGAACCTGTTGCCAGCCTAAACCCGTGCTTCACGGTCGGGTATCAGCTTGAGGAAGTGCTGAAGCAGCATATGGGCATGAACGGCTCGGCGAGCCGTGCGCGTGCTATCGAGCTTCTGGAACTCGTCGGCATTCGCGATGCTGCGGAACGCCTGAAAAGCTTCCCGCATCAGATGTCGGGTGGCCAGTGCCAGCGCGTTATGATCGCTATCGCGATTGCGTGCAACCCGAAGCTCCTTATCGCCGACGAACCGACAACGGCTCTCGACGTTACGATTCAGAAGCAGATTCTCGATCTTCTGATGCGGCTTCAGGTGGAACACGGCATGGGTCTCATCATGATTACCCACGATATGGGTGTCGTGGCTGAAACGGCGGACCGTGTGATCGTGCAGTACAAGGGCCACAAGATGGAGGATGCCGACGTGCTGTCGCTGTTCTCTGCGCCCAAGCACCCTTACACCCGTGCGCTGCTCTCGGCCCTGCCGGAAAATGCGACCGGTGATCGTCTTCCGACGGTTTCCGATTTCGTCTTTGAAAATAATGGTGCGGGAGAAGCGCGATGAGCGAGATTGTTCTCGAGGCGCGCGACATCAAGCGCGATTATCATGTTGGCGGTGGTCTGTTCGGCAAGGCGAAAGTGGTTCATGCCGTCAAGGGCGTGAGCTTCAAGGTCGAAAAAGGCAAGACGCTGGCGATCGTTGGTGAATCGGGTTGCGGCAAGTCCACGCTGGCCCGCATTCTCACCATGATCGACCCGCAGACATCCGGCGAACTGAAGATCGGCGGTAAGGATGTGGATATCGCTCGCGATGGCCTGACGCCCGAAATGCGCCAGAAGGTGCAGATCGTTTTCCAGAACCCGTATGGCTCGCTCAATCCGCGCCAGAAGATCGGTGACGTTCTGGCTGAACCTCTGCTGCTGAATACGAACATGTCAGCCGAGGAGCGTCGCGCGAAGGCTATGCAGATGTTGTTGAAGGTCGGCCTCGGTCGCGAACACTTCAACCGCTATCCGCATATGTTCTCCGGTGGCCAGCGCCAGCGTATTGCCATTGCGCGTGCGCTGATGCTCAACCCGAAGCTGCTCATTCTCGACGAGCCGGTTTCCGCGCTCGATCTGTCCGTGCAGGCGCAGGTTCTGAACCTGCTGTCTGATCTGCAGGAAGAGTTCGGTCTCACCTATGTTTTCATCAGCCATGACCTTTCGGTCGTACGCTACATCGCCGATGAGGTGATGGTGATGTATTTCGGTGAGGTGGTTGAATACGGCTCGCGTGACGACGTTTTCAACAATCCGCAGCATGACTATACGAAGAAGCTTTTTGCTGCGACGCCGCGTGCGGATGTCGATGCCATCAAGGCTCGCGTGGAAGCACGCGCTGCTGCCAGACAGGCAGCGCATAGCTGATCTACATCTATATGCAGTCTGAAATGAAAAAACCGCACATGAAAATGTGCGGTTTTTTGTTTTGAGCATCTCCAGCAAAAGCGCGAACGAATATAAGCGCATTCCGCTCTAGCTGGACGTTCCGCGTTGCTGATGCCAGGCGAGGGCGCGCACGATGTCATCTGCTGCAATCTTGCCGACGATGGCGCCGTTTTCGATGATGCCAACATCGCCGCTGCTGTCTGCCACCGCATTCATCAACTCGCGTACCAGCGTTTCGCGCCGGGCAGTGGCCGCAAAAGGACGTGGCGCCGCTTGGCGATCGAAGGGCACCATGATGTCGCCTGCCCGAAGCACGCCGAGCGGGTTCATATGGGCAACGAAGTCAGCGACATAGTCGTCGGCAGGCTGCAGGAGAATCTCCTGCGGCGTGCCGCACTGAACGATACGCCCGCCTTCCATGATGGCGATACGATTGCCGATCTTCATGGCTTCATCGAGATCGTGGCTGACGAAAACGATGGTCTTTTTCAATCGTGACTGGAAGGCCAGCAACTCGTCTTGCAGGCGCGTGCGGATCAGCGGATCGAGGGCCGAGAATGGCTCATCCATCAGCAGAATCGGTGCGCCGGTTGCAAAAGCGCGGGCAAGCCCGACGCGTTGCTGCATGCCGCCGGAAAGTTCTCCAACCTTGCGCTTGGCCCAGTCCTGCAGACCGACAAGTTCAAGCTGGTCGCGCGCTTTGGCAAGGCGGTCTTCCTTGCCCATACCGGAAATTTCCAGGCCGAAAGCGACGTTTTCTTCAACCGTACGCCAAGGCAGCAGGCCGAACTGCTGGAACACCATGGAGACGAGTTCGGTGCGCAGATGGCGCAGGGTTCCGCGGTCGGCCTTGCCGACATCTATGGCGCGCTCGCCTTCCCGTACGAGAACGCGCCCGCGCGAAATCGGATTGAGCCGGTTGATTGCGCGAAGAAGGGTGGATTTGCCCGAGCCTGACAGCCCCATCAGAACGAGGATTTCACCTTCCTCAATGTTGAGTGTGCAGTTGTGCACGCCCAGCACGAGATTGGTTTCAGCCTGAATCTGGGAACGGGTGGCGCCGCGATCCGCAAGAGCAAGTGCGTCATCGACATTGCTGCCGAAAATGATGCAGACGTCTTCGAGTGCGATGATGGTCATCCGCGTGCTCCTGATCTTTGTTGGAGCATGATCTGTTCCGAAAACCGGTTTCCACTTTTCGGGATCATGCTATTTCTCGCGTCCGGCGCGGAAGATACGGTCGAGCACGATGGCGACCACGACGATGACAAGTCCAGCCTCGAAACCGAGTGCGGTATTGACTGAGTTCAACGCCCGGACAACCGGTACGCCGAGGCCATCTGCGCCGACAAGGGCTGCAATGACCACCATCGAAAGCGACAGCATGATTGTCTGAGTCAGACCGGCAAGAATTTGCGGCATGGCATAAGGCAGCTCAATCTTCCACAAGAGCTGAGAACGCGACGCACCGAACGCTTCACCCGCTTCGATCAGCGATGAGGGTGTGGACGATATGCCGAGGTGGGTCAATCGCACCGGCGCAGGCAGAACGAAGATTGCCGTTGCAAGCAGGCCCGGCACCATACCGATGCCGAAGAAGACAATGGCCGGGATCAGGTAGACGAATGTCGGCAGGGTCTGCATCAGATCGAGCACAGGACGCATTGCGGCGTAAAGCGCGGGGCGATGGGCTGCGGCGATGCCGAGCGGCACGCCGATGGCCATGCAGAGAAAGCAAGCTGACAAAACGAGGGTCAGGGTTTCGAGCGTTCGATCCCAGTAACCCTGATTGATGATGAACAGGAAGCCGATCACGGTCAGCACGACCACCGAGATACGACGCTGGATCAGCCACGCGATGACAGCGAAGATTGCGATGAGAAGCAGAGGGTGCGGGAGCTTGAGAAGAAAAAGCAGCCCGTCAATGAGGCTCTGCATGACGGCGGCGAGGGTATCGAAAAAGCCGCCCATATTGTCCGTCAGCCAGTCCACCACGGATTTGGCGGTCGGTCCGACAGGGATCTTGTAGTCCGTCAGCCAGTTCAACGATCAAGTCTCCTGCTGCGTGTTAGAGCATTTCCGGCAAAGGTGCGATGCGATTTGCGTAGGATAATGCGTAAAACAAAGAGAAAGGGTGCGGGCATCCTTGAAACTGCCGGGCCGCGTTTGTCACCGCCCGGCAGCATGTCGGGATTAAAGACCGAGTGCCGCCTTTACGGCGGGCAGGCCTTCCTTGCCGTCGACGGTGGTTACACCGGCGAGCCACTGGTCGAGAGCGCCCGGATTGGCTTTCAGCCAGTTGGTCGCAGCCTTCGAAGGCTCTTCGCCATCATCGAGAATCTTGCCCATGATGTCGTTTTCGATATCGAGCTTGAATTCCAGATTGGTGAGGAACTTGCCAACATTCGGGCATTCCTGCGTGTAGCCGGTGCGAACGTTGGTTTCGACCTTGGCGCCGCCGAGATTGGGGCCGAAGAAATCGTCACCACCGGTGAGATACGCGATTTCGAAACGCTTGTTCATGGGATGTGGCTCCCATGCCAGAAAGACGACCGGTTCCTTGCTCTTGATGCTGCGAGCGACCTGCGCCAGCATGCCCTGCTCGGACGATTCCGCCAGCTCGAATGACTTGAGGCCGAAGGCATCCTTGTTGATCATGTCGAGGATCAGGCGGTTGCCGTCATTTCCCGGCTCGATCCCGTAGATCTTGCCGCCGAGCTTGTCCTTGAACGTGGCGATATCCTTGAAGTCCTTGAGGCCTTCGTCATAAGCATATTTTGGCACGGCAAGCGTGTATTTCGCGCCGGTCAGATTGGTGCGCAGCGTCTCGACGGTCTTGTTGTCCAGATAGGGCTGGAGGTCGGCGGTCATGGACGGGTTCCAATAGCCGAGGAAGACGTCGATATCCTTTTTGCTCAGTGACGCATAGGTCACCGGCACGGAGAGAACCTTGATGTCGGTTTTGTAGCCGAGACCTTTCAGGATTTCTGTCGCCACCGCCGTCGTCGAAGTGATGTCAGTCCAGCCGACATCCGAGAAACGGACGGTCGAGCAGCTTTCAGGTTCGGCGGCGAAACCGGTTGCAGGCGCGCTTAGCATTGCCGTTCCCGTGGCAAGCCCACCCAAGGCAAGCGTAAGCATATAGGTCGATACGGACTTCATTGTTCTCTCCATTTACCGGGCCGTTTTGACGGATTGATTGTTTTTCCGGTTCCAGCTTTAGCAAACACCAAAGATTGCGCCATTCAAGTACCACAGCGGCGAAAATGTTCTCGATTGCGACGTTGGTCGCAGTTTCCGGCGGAAAACCGTTTCGCACCTGACTTGAAACTGCTGTCACTCATCATTTTCCGGAACCGTCGGCCAAGGGGAAACGGGCTGGATTGCCACGCATTTGGCCGAAGCGAGTTGGCGCCATGTTACGGATCGGCCCTCGGGATTCAACCCTGTCAGCGGAAAATGACGGATAAAATCAGTTGGATGACCGTTCCAGGTTGTCGAAAAGATGAGCACACTCTATTTGAGAGCGTGAAGCCTTTTCAGGTTTGGCTGCTTGCGAACGGGACTTGTAATGCATAGGTCCATGGGCGATGCAGAAGCGATGGAAAGCCCGGATTTTCGGGCAAAAGGAAGGATTTTTTACAGTGTGGAATGCAGTAAAGGGCGTTTTTTCCTTCCTGGGCCGTTTCATCGCCGCGCTTGCTCGCCTGATTGCCATTCCGCTCGGCGGTTTGTGGCGGCTTTTCCTGCGGCTCGGAATTTTGTGGAAAGTTGCGGTTGCGGTCGTCGTGATCGGTCTTGGCGGTCTTTACGTCTATTTCATCTGGCAGACTCAGGTATGGACGAATTTCGATCCCGACTATCCGGCCAAGTACAGCTATCAGGATGCGACCACGCCCGGCGAAGAGGTAAAGGCGCAGGGCGCACCGGCTGAAGCGCCGTCCACCGCAACACCCGTGGAACAGCCTGCTGCCACGCCTGAAACCAATCAGACTGGCGATGCCGCTCCCGCGAATCAGCCGGTTCAGGCGGCACAAATCCCGTCTTCGGCCCGCAAATGCTCACGCTCGGCGATAGCGGAAGTTGCCGCTGATCTCACCGATTTCAACGTGAACCAGAACGCGTGGATTTCATCCATGCTGCTCTACAAGCTCGGTCTTTTCGGTATGGACTGGGATCGCACCCCGTTCCTTGACAATAAGGCGTCGTTCCAGCGCGGCATCAATGCAGCGGTACGCCGTACCGCGATTGAGCTCGTCGACAATATCGGCCGTCTGCGCGGCACGTCGCAGATCGACGGCGATCTGCAAAAGGCGCGTGGCAATCTGCAATTTGCCGAAGATTCCTGGTATTTCGGCCTGAGCCCGTTCGGTCCGAAGACGCCGACGCCGAGCTATTACCGTTCGGCGATCAAGGATCTGCGCTCCTTCAACGGACGGCTTGAAAACTGTCAGGCTACCTTCGATGCCCGCGCCGACAATCTGATCCAGTTTGTCGACCGTATCGCAAGCGACCTCGGTTCGACTTCGGCCATCCTCAAGGACCGTGCCGAGAATTACCACGCCGGCTGGTTCGATACGCGTGCAGATGACCGTTTCTGGTTCGCCTATGGTCAGCTCTATGCCTATTACGGCCTGCTGCGTGCGGCGCATTCGGATTTCCGCGGCGTTCTGGCCGAGAAGCACCTCGACGGTGTGTGGGACGAGATGGAAAAGCAGATGCGTGCCGCGCTCGACATGCAGCCTTTCATCGTTTCCAACGGTAGCCCGGATGCATGGTTCACGCCGTCGCATCTGACCACGATGGGTTTCTACATTCTGCGTGTCCGTTCGAATCTGGTCGATGTGAAACAGGTTCTGGAGCGCTGACCGGCAATGGAACTGCCAGCTTCATTGCGACAGGCGGTGGATGCTGCGCTTGAGGGCGTGGCATTGGCCGATCTGAAGCGCGCATCTGAAATGCTTTCACGCCGTTACCGCGCCGAGACGCGGGACGGACGCATGCATATTTCCGATGATCTTGCCGCGAAGGCCTATCTGGCAGCACGTTTGCCTGCGACCTATGCGGCGGTTCGCGCCAGTATGGACAGTGCAGCAGAGGTTTGTCCCGATTTCGCGCCGCAATCCATGCTCGATGTGGGTGCAGGACCGGGAACCGCCCTTTGGGCGGCAAAGCAATGCTGGCCCATGCTTCATTCGGCAACGATGATCGAGGCAAGCCCTGCGATCAGAGCTGTGGGCAGCGATCTTTCGCAAAATTGCGGATTTTCCGACCTCGACTGGCGGGCAGGGGATGTGGTTCGGGAGAAACTTGATTTTCCGCAAGCCGATCTCGTGACCATTGCCTATGTGCTTGACGAGCTTGCTCCTGAAAAGCGGCAGGCACTGATTGAGCGCTTGTGGGCGTCGGCACGGCAAATGCTGGTGATCGTGGAACCCGGCACACCGGCAGGCTGGCAGCGCATTCTCGATGCACGCCGGGCGCTTATTGCGGAAGGCGCAAACATTGCAGCGCCTTGTCCGCACCAGCTCGATTGCCCGCTGGTCACCCCTGACTGGTGCCATTTTTCGCGCCGCGTTGCGCGCTCGCGTATTCATCGTCTGACCAAGGAAGCCGAAGTGCCGTGGGAGGATGAGAAGTTCATCTATCTTGCTGCGGTGCGCGAGACGGTCGATGAAGTGAAAGCGCGGGTTATCGCGCCGACACGGGTTGGCGGCGGCAAAGTTTCGGTTAAACTCTGCAAGGATGACGGCAGGGCGGAAGAACGCCTTCTGACCAAGCGCGACGGCGATCTGTTCCGTTGGGCACGTCGCGCCGACTGGGGCGACGCATTATTGAAAGATTGAGTCGGAACCGAAGCCCGGAACCAAAGCGATGAAGATCAGTCTGGTCCAGTTACGTTTGCTTGAAGCTGTCGCGGAAACCGGCAGTGTCGGTGCTGCTGCGCGGCGCTTGCGGCTCACGCAATCGGGAGCCAGTCAGGCGATTGCGACATTGGAAAAAATCCTCGGGGTCGATGTGCTGGCGCGAAAGCGCGATGGAGCCGCCCTGACGGCGTTCGGGCATTCGATCCTTGCCGATACCAAGGCCGCCCTCGCGGCAGTCGACCGGATAGAACTGCAGGCACGGTGCAGTGCTTCCAGCGCGCCCGAACGGCTGCGCGTCGCGGCAATTCCAAGTCAGCTTGAATATGTTCTGCCCGGTCTGCGAAAGACGTTTCAGCGGCTTTATCCCGGCATTGAATTCAGCGCTTTCGAGGGCGGGCACGACGATGTGAGTCTATGGGTGCGCGATGGTATTGCCGATCTCGGCATTACATCGCTGCCGACGCCCGAGCTTGAAGCACGGGAAGTTGGCCGTGAAGAACTTGTCGTGGTGGGACGGCGTGATGACCCCTTCATGCGCAACGACACAATCACTGCCGGGGACCTGCGGGATCGCCAGTTGATCGCCGCAGCAGGCTGCGAAATGATTATCGACAGGATCATTCATGGCGACGGCGAAATGCGCAGCGAGCAGGTGCGCACCCGCGACGTTGCCACGGTGCTGGAAATGGTGCGCCATGGCATCGGCACGACGCTTCTGTCAGAAATCAGTCTGCCGGGGGCCGATCTGCACGGATTGCGGGCGCGCCGCCTCAATCCGCCGACGTTTCGCACCGTCTATATTGTTTTTCGGGCCGACAGTCCGGTCCGGCATCTGGTCGAACGGTTCTGCGACGTGGCGCAGGACGCCAGAAGCAGAGCGGCATAAGAAACTCTAATATCTCATATCTCGCTTATCCGTGACGCTTGCGCATATCAGGGATGCAATAGTCTGCGCTCTTCCCTCATCCTGCAGCGAGTGACCATGACGGTAATTACCGAAACCACCCCGACAAGCTCGACTTCCGATACCATACGCGGTCTGGCCTGGGGGCTGTCCGGGGTTCTCGTGTGGTCCGGTTCGTTCGTCCTGACCCGTTTCGGGTTCAAGACCGCACTGACGCCTTTCGACATCATTGCGTTGCGTTTCGGCGTGGCGGGGCTGGTGCTGTTGCCGGTGGTTCTGATGAAAGGGTTCGGCTTTCGCAAGCTCGGTCCGCTCGGCTTTGTGCTTCTGGTTTCCGGAGCAGGTGTTCCCTATGCGCTGCTGACCACCTGTGGTCTGCAATATGCTCCGGCATCCAATGCAGCAGCGCTCATTCCGGGGCTGATGACAGCAATGGTTGCCGTTCTGGGTATGGCGCTTCTCAAGGAACGTCTTGCGCCGTCGCGCTGGTCCGGGGTCGTGCTGATCCTGATCGGCGCCATGCTGATCGCCGGTCTGTCGCAACTGGGCGGACCGGAAATGCTCGGGCACTTTTTCTTTCTCGTCGCGGCACTCGTGTGGGCGATTTATGTCATGGTGTTTCGCAGAAAGGGAATGGACGGGCTGCATGCGACCGCTATCGCGGCCGTCACCTCGGCAATTGTCTATTTGCCGATCTATATGCTCTTCCTGCCCAAGGGGCTTGGCGCGACATCCTGGGGTGATATTGCCCTGCAGGGTTTCTATCAGGGCGTACTTACTTCGGCCTTTGGCGTCTTTGCCTTCAACCGTGCCGTTGTGCTGCTGGGAACGGCGGCAGGGGCAGCGCTATCAGCACTGATCCCTGTCGTCACTCTGGTTCTGGCGCTTGTTCTTCTGGGCGAGGTGCCCGGTTGGACCGACACGCTCGCCGCCTTCCTGATCAGTCTCGGCGTGCTGGCACTGAACAGGAAGGGCAGGAAGCGTATGGCATCATGAAGCCTGCAGGACTGGCCTTGCAGCAGGACGGTTGATGATGAACACCATGGCCGCAGCGGCAAAACACATGGCACCGGCGAGGATCAGGGCAGGGGTGTAGCTGTCATAGTCGGTACGCACGAGCCCGGCGAAAGCGGCTGCGGCTGCGGCACCGATCTGATGGCCGGTGAACACCCAGCCGAAAACCAGCCCGGCCTTTTCCGGGCCGAAACGCTCGGCGGCGAGCTTGACGGTTGGCGGCACGGTCGCCACCCAGTCCAGCCCGTAAAAGACGGCGAACAATGCCAGTTCGTAGACGGTGAAGTCGGTGAAGGTCAGATAGATCAGCGAGAGACCGCGCAGCGCATAGAACCAGAACAGAAGCCAGCGATTGTCGAACCGGTCGGAAAGCCAGCCGGACATGATCGTGCCGATCAGGTCGAATGCGCCGATCACGGCAAGGATGCCAGCCGCACCGACCGGCGCAATTCCGAAATCACCGCAAAGCGTGATCCAGTGCGTCTGGATCAGGCCGTTTGTGGAAAAGCCGCAAACGAAGAAGGTCAGGAACAGGACCCAGAAAGTTGCCGTTGAAGACGCTTCGCGCAACGTGACGAGGGGTGAGGCCAGCATGGTGCCGAAGCTCATTCTGGGTCCGGGTGCCGGGAGCGGCGCTGTGCGGCCGTAAGGCTTCAAGCCGATATCCGCCGGATGGTCACGCATCAAAGCGAGAACCAACACAAGCGCGGCAACAAGGAAGCAAACGACGATGGTGAGCGACGTTCGCCAGCCGATGGTCTGGCTGACACTGGCAAGGATCGGCATGAAGACGAGCTGGCCGGTGGCATTACTGGCTGTCATCAGGCCGACGACCAGACCGCGCCGCTTTTCGAACCAGCGTGCTGCAACGGTTGCACCGAGCACGAGCGCCGTCATGCCGGTGCCAAGGCCGATCACCACGCCCCAGAGCGCAACCATCTGCCATTCCTCGGTCATGAAAATGGAACCGACAAGCCCCAGTGAAATCATGATGAGAGCGGCTGCAACCACACGACGCAAGCCGAACTGGTTCATGAAGGCTGCCGCAAACGGCCCCATCAGGCCGAAAAGAACGAGGCGAAGCGCCATTGCGAAGGAGATATTCGCATTCGTCCAGCCGAATTCACGCTGGAGCGGTTCGATCAGGATACCCGCAGACCCCATGGCAGCTGCTGTCGCCAGCATGGTCAGAAAGGTGATGGCGGCGACGACCCATCCGTAATGGATGTTCCTCTGGGCGAGAAAGCTGGCAAGGCGGGCAGAAATCATCTTTGGCGCTTTCGGGTTTAAGCTGGTTTCAAGCTGGCTTTTGGCCAGCCATACGTTTGATGGCGAAACCGTTCGCTCCATAACGGGCGCGTGGCTTCAGGTCATTGTTTTCAGTCAAGGGACAACCGGTCTCCGGTCAATCGAGGCTGCGTAACAGGCTTTCCAGCTGTTCCACGCCATCCTCTCCCAGCCTGGCTTCGATTTCTTCCTGCGCCTGATCCCAGAGCGGGCCGCCGCGTTCCACAAGATCGCGACCGTCTGCCGTCAGCGTTACGCTGGTCTCGCGATGGTCGTCGCTGGCCGCAGGCTCGATCAGCCCCATGCGCTGCAGAACCTTCGCATTGCGGCCCATGGTCGACCGATCCAGCTCGGACAGATGTGCAAGCTCGGTCAGCGAGATGGAACCCGCACGACGGATTTTTCGCAACGTACTGAACTGCGCGACATTGATGCCAAGCGGCGCCAGAGCGTTGTCATAGACGCTCGATGTCTTGCGGGCTGCCTGGCGCAGAAGGATACAAAAACACGGATGTGACATATTGCGGGTATATACCCGTAAATAAGCGATAGCAAGTTGGAAGTGAAAAGTAGGGAGTTCGTTGCTGCCATTCTGCTGACAGCAACGATGTCTTCAGGAAGGGCTTGTCGCCGGTTCAGACGGCGATATAGGCGGTTTCCTTCACTTCCTCCATCACGGCGTAAGTGTGCGATTCCCGCACGCCGGGCAGAGAAAGAAGCGCCTCCGAAAGGAAACGCCGATAGTGATCCATGTCGGATACACGGGCTTTGACGAGATAATCGAAGCCGCCCGCAACCATGTGGCATTCCAGAATGTCGGGATTGTTGCGGGTGAAGGTCGAGAAGGTTTCAAAGACTTCCGGCGTGGTGCGATCAAGCTTGATCTCGATAAAGACCAGCATGGCCCGGTCGAGCATCTTGGGTGAAAGCCGTGCCGAATAGCCGAGAATATACCCTTCGCGGGTCAGTCGTTTGACGCGTTCGGCAGTTGCCGTCTGCGAGAGATTTATGCGATCGGCCAGTTCGGTATTGGTCAGACGCCCGTTCTCCTGAAGGGCGCGCAAAATACTCCTGTCCATCGCATCGAGATTCTTCATCAGTTGTCCCCAATGGCCGCTTATGTGTGACGGCTCTGTTCTTGATTTTTGCATATGTGTTTGAGTTGCCACGGAAATCAATCCGAAATCGGTCCCCGACGCAAGATGAAACTTGTTGGGTGGTCCTACAAATTTTTGAACTACTCGGATGAATTCGGCTTAAACGTAAGCATATATGCAAATAACAATCACAGGTTGTAAATTATGCGCAACCTGTGATAAGGATAGTGTGCATACTGAAAGTTATATTGCACCTGTAAATTTTGGCATGGGGTAAGGGGGTGTTTGAAACTGGAGGAATCGTCCCATTCCTTCCGTTTCGTTTATCCCGGTTCTGAGGAAATCCGGACAGCCCCAAACTGTCCGGATTTTCTTTTGCGAGACCTGTAGAACTTTGTCCCGAAGATGGCCTGCGTGGCACATTTGGGTGGCTGAATTTTCCGGTTGCAAGCGAACACATTGAACGCTAACAGTACGTTCATGAACATTTCGCGCAATATCGTCATCAACGGTTGGTGGTGGGCCCGCTAAAAGCGGCCACGCAGGCGTTTGTGCATTTGCGTTTAGAAAACAGGCCGCTGGGATTATCCGGGCGGCCTTTTTGTTTGGCTGTTTGAATAAGACTGGCGGGGAAACCGGGTTCTGGAAATATTCGGAAACAGTTGAGATTTGGGATAGCCGATCATGAATGCGAAGATTGCGGATAGCGAGATATTCCAGCACGAGACGGCAGGCGGCATCGTCGTCGAGCGCGTGCGTCACCTCACGGCCTATAAGGGCGCGATCGAGACCTATATCGATGCGCTGAACGAACGGCGTGGTGCGGTATTTTCGTCGAACTACGAATATCCGGGCCGCTATACGCGATGGGACACGGCTATCGTCGATCCTCCGGTGGTCATCACCTCACGCGCCCGCACCATGCGCATCGAAGCGCTGAATGCGCGCGGCGTCATTCTTCTGCGGCCTATCTTGGACACGGTAAAGGCTCTTGCCGAAGTAACGGTCGACAAGGCCGAAGAAAACCGCATCGAGCTGACCATTGCCGAGCCGAGCGGAACCTTCACCGAGGAAGAGCGCTCGCGCATGCCTTCGGTCTTCACCGTTCTGCGTGCCATTGTAGGTCTGTTCTTCTCTGAGGAAGACGCCAATCTCGGCCTCTACGGTGCCTTCGGTTACGATCTGGCGTTCCAGTTCGATCCGGTTCAGTACAAGTTGAAGCGCCCCGACGATCAGCGCGATCTGGTGCTGTTCATCCCCGATGAAATCTTCGTGGCCGATCACTATGCGGCACGTGCCTGGGTGGATCGTTATGAATTCACCTGCGGTGGCTCATCCACGCATGGTCTCGCACGGGCAACGCCTGCACAGGCCTTCAAACCATCGGAAGCCAAGCTTGCGCGCGGCGATCACAATCCGGGCGAATATGCGAAGCTCGTAGAGCGCGCCAAGGAAAGCTTCAAGCGCGGCGACCTCTTTGAAGTGGTCCCGGGCCAGACCTTCTATGAGCGCTGCCATACCGCGCCATCGGAAATCTTCCGCCGGTTGAAGACGATTAATCCGTCGCCCTATTCGTTCTTCATCAATCTGGGTGACAACGAATATCTGGTCGGCGCATCGCCGGAAATGTTCGTGCGGGTCAACGGACGGCGTATCGAAACCTGCCCCATCTCCGGCACGATCAAGCGCGGCGAAGATGCGATTTCGGATTCGGAACAGATTCTGAAACTGCTGAATTCCAAGAAGGATGAATCCGAGCTGACGATGTGCTCGGACGTGGACCGCAACGACAAGAGCCGTGTCTGCGAGCCGGGTTCTGTACGCGTCATCGGTCGCCGTCAGATCGAGATGTATTCGCGGCTGATCCATACGGTCGATCATATTGAAGGGCGGCTTCGCGACGGCATGGATGCTTTCGACGGGTTCCTCAGCCATGCATGGGCTGTGACCGTGACCGGCGCACCGAAGCTGTGGGCGATGCGTTTCCTTGAGGAAAACGAACGTAGCCCGCGCGCATGGTATGGCGGCGCCATCGGCATGATGCACTTCAATGGCGACATGAACACCGGCCTGACGCTGCGCACCATCCGCGTGAAGGATGGCGTGGCCGAAATTCGGGCTGGTGCAACGCTTCTGTTCGATTCCAATCCGGAAGAGGAAGAAGCCGAAACCGAATTGAAGGCATCGGCGATGATCTCGGCTGTGCGTGAAGCGCAGAAGAGCAATCAAATTGCGGAAGAACGCGTGGCGGCAAAGGTGGGTGAGGGGATATCGATCTTGCTCGTTGATCATGAAGATTCCTTCGTGCATACGCTCGCCAATTATTTCCGCCAGACCGGCGCTACGGTCTCGACGGTGCGTTCGCCTGTTGCCGAAGATGTGTTCGACAGGGTCAAGCCTGACCTCGTGGTTCTGTCACCCGGACCGGGCACGCCGCAGGATTTCGATTGCAAGGCGACCATCGACAAGGCGCGCAAGCGGGAACTGCCGATCTTCGGTGTCTGTCTTGGATTGCAGGCACTGGCAGAAGCCTATGGCGGTACGCTGCGCCAGTTACGTATTCCGATGCACGGCAAGCCGTCGCGCATTCGCGTGTCGAAGCCGGAGCGGATATTCTCGGGCCTGCCAAAGGAAGTGACGGTCGGGCGCTATCATTCGATCTTCGCCGATCCGGAACGTCTGCCAGACGATTTCCTGGTGACGGCAGAGACTGAAGACGGTGTCATCATGGCTTTCGAACACAAGAAGGAACCGGTTGCCGCCGTTCAGTTCCATCCGGAATCCATCATGACCCTTGGTCATAATGCCGGAATGCGCATGATCGAGAATGTGGTGACGCATCTGGCGGGCAAGAACAAGGCGCGCCGTACCAACTACTGATTGAACGCTTTTCGTTCCGATTTCGAGCCAGCCGCAGCCATCGCTGCGGCTGGCTTTTTTGTGCTTTTGCTATGCTTGCCCATTGCCTGCTTTGGCAACTCATTTGCAACTGTAATGCCTTGCATTTGCAGGAGAAAATTAAATGCCGTAACTGAGAAAACAGGGGTACGAAGTTTTGCTTTTCTGGGGTATAGAACGGCGGTGAATTGCTGCTGCATATGCCAGATGCGTTGTGGATGTGTCCCGCGCGCTGGAGCGTATCCCGAAAAGTGTGAAACGGTTTTCGGATCAGATGCGCGGTTCAAAACAAACACGTAGAGCGCCGATCTGATTCAATCAGATCGAATCGCGCTCTAGCAAATGAGTGAAGGGCTGTGCGTAGGCCCGTCTCGATTTCGGGACAAGATAACGATATTCAAAGGTTCATCATGGACGCGAGTGCAAAGGTTCGGCGGCTTGCCGCTTGGTCTATTCCCGTTGCTTTTGGTGTGATGGGTCTGAAATATCTGGCCTATGCATTGACCGGTTCCGTGGCCCTTTATTCGGACGCGCTGGAATCCATCGTCAATGTGATCGCGGCAATCGGCGCTTGGTGGGCCATTCGGGTCAGCTATCTGCCCGCCGATGACAATCATCCCTTCGGTCATCACAAAGCCGAGTATATTTCGGCTGTTGTGGAAGGCGTTCTGATTACGGTCGCCGCACTTTTGATCTTCCGCGAAGCCTGGTTTGCGCTTCAATCACCGCGAACGCTCGATGAACCCTGGCTTGGCCTTGGCATCAACACGGTAGCCGCAGTCATAAACGGCTTGTGGGCATCATTGTTGATTCGCACTGGTCGCAAGTTCCGCTCGCCTGCGCTGGAGGCCGACGGCAAGCACATCATGACCGATGTGTTCACCTCCGTGGGCGTTCTCGTCGGTCTTGTCGGTGCGGTCGTGACCGGTTGGGCCATACTCGATCCGCTGCTTGCTATTCTGGTGGCAATCAACATTCTCTGGCAGGGCTGGCATGTCATCAATTCCTCGGTGCAGGGATTGATGGATATCGGTGTCGAGCCGACCGAGGAAATGCGCATTCGCGATGTCATTTCGGCTAATGCGGGCGGTGCCATTGAGGTTCATGACCTGAAGACCCGTATCGCTGGCCGTGTAACCTTCATCGAGTTTCATCTGGTCGTTGCGGCGGAAATGAGCGTCGGCGATGCCCATGTGATTTGCGACCGTATCGAAGACGCCCTGAAGAAGCAGATCGATAGCGCGCGCGTGGTGATCCACGTCGAGCCGGAGGATGAGGCCAAGCTGCCGCCGGGAACCAGCGCGGTGCCCTTCGCCTGAATGAAATACTGTCTTGCACAGTACAAATCGCGCGTGTAAAAGCTTTTCCATGACGATCAGAAACGCAACATCCTTGGAACATTCTGCAGCCGCCTTCGGCGCGCGCGTTGATGTTTGCGTTCTAAACTCGCTTCTTACCCTCGGCCTTAGCGGCGATCGCCGGGCTCGCTGAAAGGAGCGTCCGGCGGTCGATCTCCGGTCGCAGGCCTGTGCTCCTTTCCAGAAAACCCTTATAATCGATCAGTAGTATCCGCGCTTGACGGGCTTGAATGCCGTCGAAAGCCGGGAGGAAACGAAAATGAATCAGTCCGTCGCCACGCCGCAATCGAAATCCATTTCCGAGCGCAAAGGCATGCCTACTGCAGGCAGCAAATATTCGCCTTTCCCGGTTCCGCAGCTCGATGACCGCACCTGGCCGTCCAAGCGTATCGAAAAGGCACCGATCTGGTGTTCGGTCGATCTGCGTGATGGCAATCAGGCCTTGATCGACCCCATGGGCCATGACCGCAAGGAGCGCATGTTCCGCCTGCTGGTCGATATGGGTTTCCCGGAAATCGAAATCGGTTTTCCGTCCGCTTCGCAGACGGATTTCGATTTCTGCCGCTGGGCCATCGAACAGGGCAATGTTCCCGACGAAGTGGATTTGCAGGTTCTGGTCCAGTGCCGCCCAGAACTGATCACGCGCACTTTCGAAGCGCTTGAAGGCGCCAAGTGGCCGATCATCCATTTCTACAATTCCACCAGTGAATTGCAGCGCCGCGTGGTCTTCGCCAAGGATGTTGGCGGTATCAAGCAGATCGCGACCGACGCTGCCAAGATGATCATGGATATGGCTGCGAAAGCGGGGGGCGGTTATCGCTTCCAGTATTCGCCCGAAAGCTTTACGGGCACTGAGCTGGATGTGGCGCTGGAAATCTGCAATGCGGTCATCGAGATCGTGAAGCCGACCGCAGACAACAAGCTGATCGTCAACCTGCCTTCGACCGTCGAGATGAACACGCCGAACATCTATGCCGACCAGATCGAATGGATGTGCCGCAACCTCGACAATCGCGAGAACCTGATTGTCTCGCTGCACCCTCATAATGACCGTGGCACGGGCATTGCTGCAACCGAACTGGGCTTGATGGCTGGTGCCGACCGCGTTGAAGGTACGTTGTTCGGCAATGGCGAACGCACCGGCAATGTCGATGTGGTGACGCTGGCACTCAACATGTACACGCAGGGCGTGGACCCTGAGCTGGACTGCACCGACATCAACCGGATGAAGGAAGTCTATGAATATTCGAACCAGTTGAAGATTGCCGAGCGCCATCCTTATGTCGGCGAGCTGGTCTATACGGCTTTCTCCGGCTCGCATCAGGATGCGATCAACAAGGGCATGAAGGCGCGCCGTTCGGCCAATTCGCCGATCTGGGAAGTGCCCTATCTGCCGATCGACCCGCAGGATGTGGGCCGTTCCTATGAAGCGATCATTCGCATCAATTCGCAGTCGGGCAAGGGCGGTATCGCCTATATCCTGCAGGCGGATTATGGCTTGAACCTGCCGCGCAACCTGCAGGTCGAGTTCCGCGAGATCATCCAGAACATTACCGATGAAGAAGGCAAGGAACTGCCGTCGAAGCGCATTCACGAGGAGTTCCAGCAGCTTTATGTGACGCAGCCCAATGCCCGCATCAAGTTCGTCGATCATCACACCATGCCCGATCCGGAACAGAAGGGCCGTCGTATCCTGACCGCCGAAATCACCGATAACGGCGTGACCAAGAATATCGAGGGCAAGGGAACGGGACCGATTGACGGCTTTGTCGACGCGCTGTCGAAATATCTCGGCGTGAAGATGTCGGTCGTTGACTATTCCGAACATTCGCTACAGCAAGGTTCGGATGCTTCGGCCATCTCCTATGTCGAAATGGCTCATCCGGGCGGCAAGCTGTTCGGCGCCGGTATCAACGACAATATCGTCAGTGCTTCGCTGGAAGCCATTGTCTCGGCTGCCAACCGGGTGATTGGTAAGTAATTTCAAGAGCAGACTGCCAATGAAAGGCGGCACATCGTGCCGTCTTTTTGCTTGTGGTGGCTATCAACTGTTGAGTTTCTTCAAGAGAATAGCCTCCAATTGTTTGCTTTTGAAATGTGATAACGTTTCATTTAGATCGATTAGTGTATCCTTTAAAACTAATTGGTGTTCAATGAATCGCTTTTTACTATGTGTTGTTTCGTTAACTGTTATTTCCGGATGTGCGTCGCAGGCAAATAAAATTGAGCCAAGTTACGCATCATCAGCGGCTTATGATTCTCTTTCCTGTCATGCACTGAAAGAAGAAGGTGTTCGTCTTTCTGCCAGTGCGGCGACGGCGGTTGGGCGTCAAAACGCGGCAGCAAAAAATGATGCAATCAAAACGGGCGTCGGCCTGGTGTTGTTCTGGCCAGTATTGCTGTTCAATGAGGGAAATGGTGTCAAGGCTGCCGAAGTCGCTCGTCTAAAGGGCGAGATGCAGGCTCTGGAGCGAGCTGCAGGACAGAAAGGATGCAACATCACGTTCCGCAGTTATTAGAGATCAGTTGGAGCTGCCGTTCCCGGTAAGAACTGCGTAAACTTCAGGGAATCAGCCAAAGATCGGACAAGAAACGGCGCCTTGGCGCCGTTTTTTATTTGCCGCATCAATAAAGAACGCGCTCGTTGAGCTTTGTTATTTTCTCGCTGGCATCGGAAACGCCGTGCTCTTCCATGAGGCATGACCAGCTGCCGTCAGGCCGCTTATCGATACTGAATATATTATAGCGGGCAGCCGGTTTATGGCCGCCGAAATTCTGGCTTGCAGACGGCACGCTGATAACGGGAATCTTGCCGTTCGGCCCGTCGATCTCGTAATGCGTGATAAGATGCGTATGGCCGTGAAGAACCAGCTCTGCACCGTGTTTGCGTATGATTTTCTGGAAACGGCGAATACCATAGAGGCGTTTATGGGCAGGCGTTGCACCATAGATCGGCGGGTGATGGATCATCACAATACGGAAGAGCCCACGAGCGCCAGCTTCATCCAGCATTGCGGCCAGACGTTTTCCTTGTTCAGACCGGAAGTCGCCGCTCGCCATGAAGGGGGCCGTCGCACGCGCTGACGAAACGCCGATCAGCGCAACGGGTCCGCGCACGCGCATATAGGGAAATTGCGGGCGATTGTCTTTGTTGTCGATGCCGTCGCCACGCATCCACGGTTCCCATTTCCGGCACGACTTGTCGAGCGCGCCCGGAACATAGGCATCATGATTGCCGGGAACGACCGATACATCGTCCGGACTACCCAGTTTGGACAACCAGTCGTGGGCAATATCGATTTCGAGATTGAGCGCCAGATTGACGAGATCACCCGTCACCGCGATATGATCCGGCGTTTGCGCCTGCATATCATCAATGAGAGTGTCCAGCACGGTTCCGTGCATCGCGTTTTTGCGATTGCGCAGCCAGTTGATATAGCCGGTGATACGCTTCGATGCCAATTCGCGATATCGCACGCGCGGCAGAGGCGAAAGGTGTATATCGGAGATATGGGCGAGACGAAACATAAGGCCCATTTACTGGATAATGCGTGAAACCGAAACCTGTTTAGCGACTTTTTGTTGATGTCATTGCTGTTTTGGATAGAGGTATATTGCCTCGCGGAGAGACGGTATGCGCTTTCGTCATTTCATATTTCATACTTATTTTCTAATGCGACGTCCGATGACGCTGGGCGTCAGGGCTATTGTCTTCGATGAAAAGAAGAATTCCGTTTTTCTTGTGAAGCATACCTATGTCCCCGGATGGCAATTGCCGGGCGGAGGCGTCGAACGTGGCGAGACCTTTGGGCAGGCGCTGGAAAAGGAGTTGCGCGAGGAGGCCAACATCGTTCTGAAAGGTCCACCGCAGCTTTTTGCGCTTTACAAGAATGCGCATGCGTCGCCGCGCGACCACGTGGCGCTTTACATATGCAGGAATTTCGAACAGACGGCCCCGCGTTTGCCGGACCGGGAAATCGCAGAATGCGGTTTCTTTCCTCTGGACGATTTGCCGGAAGGGACGACATCGTCAACCAAGCGGCGTCTACAGGAAGCGCTTCACGATCTGGAACCGCTTCCGCTTTGGTGAAGGCATATTGGCTGCGCCTTCACCGTGACATGCGTAATTTTAGAAGCGGTAGGTAACACCCGTACCGATCAGCCATGGATTGAGCTTGGCCTTGCCGCTGACTTCCGTGCCGCCGATCAGGGTGGCGTCGAACTTGGGCTCCAGGAACAGCTTCTTGACGTCGAAGTTCACGCCCCAATGCTCGTTGAGCATGTAGTCGAAGCCGATCTGCAGCGCGCCGCCGAATGCATTCTTGACCTTGAGATATTCAACGCCAGTCGCATCCTGATTGTAGAACATGGTGTAGTTCACGCCCGCGCCGACATAAGGCTTGAAGGCGCCGAAATTGGTGAAGTGATATTGCAGGGTGAGGGTCGGAGGCAGAATCCATGCCTTGCCGATCTTGCCCAATCCGTCGATTGAACCGGCGCCATTGATATTGGCATAGGTCGTGCCGAGAATGAGTTCGGCAGCGAAATTATCGGTGAAGTAATAGGTGATGTCGAGTTCAGGTGTGATCGACTTCGAATAGTCGAGATCAGACCCCGAAATGCCGTTCACATAGCCGGAATTCTGGGGGATGACGCCGAGTGCGCGCACACGGATCTGCCATGGCGACAGGGCCTCCGGAATGGCCTGAATTTCAGATGCGGGCTGGGCTACAACGGCGTCCGCAGCAAATGCTGCCGGCGCGGCAAAGGTCAGCGCGGTTGCGGCCAGCAATCCCCTCGTGAAGCGGTTCATCTTCTCTCTCCTTAAGTCGTGTTCGGTCTTGTCAGTCTTGTTAGCCTTGGGGGTAGTGATGTGTGCAATTTGGACCGCGCAACGAAACGCCCCATTGATCGAAATCAAAGGGGCGCAAGAGATTTTGAGAGAGTGCTGATGTTCTAACAATAGTGTTGCAGGAAAAACGCAGTCCCGTCTGGTCAGGCTTTCGGAAACTGATCCCGGTCATGCGGCGCAGAGAAGTCGATCTCCGGTCCCGCAGGCACAATGCCCGTCGGATTGATGTTCTTGTGGCTGCGATAATAGTGGCCCTTGATGTGTTCCATGTTCACGGTCGAGGCCACGCCCGGCACCTGATAGAGCTCTCGCGTGTAGTTCCAAAGGTTCGGGTAATCGGCGAGACGACGCAGATTGCACTTGAAATGGCCCACATAGACCGGATCGAAACGCAAGAGCGTCGTGAACAGCCGCCAGTCCGCTTCTGTCAGGCGGTCGCCGGTCAGATAACGCTGGCGCGAAAGCCGATCCTCAAGCGAATCGAGTGCCGCGAACAATTGCCCGAACGCTTCCTCATAGGCGTCCTGCGTGGTGGCGAAACCGGCGCGATAAACCCCGTTGTTGATATTGGGGTAGATGAAATCGTTGTGGGCATCGATTTCACCGCGCAATGCTTCCGGGTAAAAGTCGAGCGAGGCATCACCGAAATCGTTGAACGCGGTGTTGAGCATGCGGATGATTTCCGCTGACTCGTTGGACACGATTGTCTGGCGCTCTTTGTCCCAGAGCACCGGCACCGTGACGCGGCCGGAATAGTTTGGATCGGCGCGAGTGTAGATTTCATGCAAACGCTTTGCACCGTAAAGTGCATCGCCGGTGCTGCCAGTCGTGCCGTAGAAGGTCCAGCCTTCTTCCGCCATCAGGTAATCCACGACCGATACCGAGATGACATCTTCAAGTCCCTTCAGGGCACGGAAGATCAGCGTGCGATGCGCCCACGGACAGGCATATGAAACGTAGAGATGGTAGCGACCTGGCTCGGCCTTGAAGCCGCCTTCGCCGGTCGGACCGGCGCTGCCGTCTGCCGTTACCCAGTTGCGGAATTGCGATTTAGAACGTTCAAAACGGCCTTTCGTGCTCTCGGTGTCGTACCAGACATCGTGCCACTTACCATCGACCAGAAGTCCCATGTGATTTCTCCTTTTGCAAAGAGAATAGGGCGAGAACCGCCGTTTTGCAGCATTGCAAGCCGTGAACAGTCCGTAACGGTTCCAAAAAGATCAGTCTAAACCGCCATTTTGAAAAAAATAGTTTTACCTTTGTCCATTTTGGTGTAATGCAACTTCCAAATTGCGGTCATTCAAACGCCGACCGCCAAGGAGAACGATTAATGGAAATGCTTTTCATCCGACGATGAAACTTGAACCGCGCCCAAGCGCGGAATGCATTCCATTGACCTGACGGTCCCCGACTTCTCCTATTGCGATCTAAGCCCATGCAGCAGCTTGAACTGACCTACGCGCAGGAATGCCCGGCGCACGACATTGAAATCGAAGCCATCAATGCTGAAGCCTTCGGGCCCGGACGGTTTACCCGGGCCGCGCATTTCATCCGTGAAGGTGGTCCGCACGCCCTTGACCTTTCCTTCGTTGCACTGATGGGCGGTATCGTCGTCGGCTCAGTACGGCAGACGCCGGTTGTCGTTGGCAAGACGTCTGCACTCCTGCTTGGACCACTTGCTGTGCGGCCTGAGTGGAAGAAGCGGGGCATTGGCGGCAAGCTGATGCGCATGTCGCTGGAAGCGGCGAAGAAGGCCGGTCACAAGCTGGTCATTCTCGTCGGCGACGAGCCCTACTACGGTCCGTTCGGTTTCAAGATGGTGCCTGCTGGCTCCATGGTCATGCCAGCGTCGGTCGATCCGCGCCGGATGCTTGCCTGCGAACTTGCAACCGGTGCGCTGAACGGTGTCAGCGGCATCGTGCGCCACGCCAACCGGGCAAAATAGTTAAAAAGAGGGGAAAGCGAGGGGCGGTTTACCGCCCTTCGCGATACCACATGCTGCCAAAGACGAAGAGCAGCAGGCCAAGCGCCAGGAAGCCGGAGAACAACGGCAGGCGATTGACGCTTTTCAGCTGCGTATCCGAGGTTTCACGCAGGCCAATCCAGTCGTTGCCGCTGGCGCTACGGTTGCCACTGATTGCGGTAATCGTGGGAACCCGGACCGAACTATCGGCACTTGCATGCACGCGATGGACCGAGCCACCGGCCGCTTCAGCGAGCGGCTTCAAACGATCCGTTGTGGAGATACTGTCCGCAAATTCTGGCGCATCGATCGGCCCGACATGGGCCAGTGCTTCCAGATCGCCGTTTTTCACCCGGAAGATGCCGATCTCGTCCGTTTGCAGCGAACCTTCAAACAGGCCTGGCTTGCTGGGCGCAAGATTGACCTGCAATTCCTTGCCGGATGGGGTCGAGACGGTTGCAACACCCGGATTGTCGCCCATGGTCTGGCGGCGGATGGAAAGGGTGCGGCCATTGCCGGAGGCGGTCAGCGCCTCTTCCTCCAGTTCCGGCTCCTGCATCAGCCAATGGGCAATACGGCGATAGAGCGAAGCATAAGGACCGCCGCCTTCGAAGCCGCGCGCCCAAAGCCAGCCCTGATCGGAGAGGAACATGCCGACGCGGCCTTTTCCGACGCGGTTGAGAACCAGCAACGGCTTGTTGTCCGCGCCACTCATCACTGTTTCGCCCTGTGGCGCGGTGATGTCGATGGTGCGGAACCAGCGGCTCCAGTGTGGTGGCTCCTGTTCGCTGCCATCAAGCCCGCGCGTGACGGGGTGGCGTTTGCCGATGGTCGTAAGGCGCGGATAGAACGCCTTTTCGGTCACCGCGCCGGTCGGCATGGCGGGCAGGGCGCTATAAAGCGGTGTGCGGGCAATCGACATTTCGCCTGCATATTCCGGACCGGCTGCAACCAGCAAGGCACCGCCATTCTCCACATATTGTGCAATGTAATCGTAATAGAGGAGCGGCAGCACATCGCGATGCTGGTAGCGGTCAAGGATAATGAGGTCGAACTCGTTGACCTTGTCCACGAAGAGTTCACGGGTCGGGAATGCGATCAGCGACAATTCGTTGATCGGAGTACCGTCCTGCTTTTCCGGCGGGCGCAAAATGGTGAAGTGGACGAGATCGACGGCGGCATCGGATTTCAGCAGGTTGCGCCATGTGCGTTCGCCATTGTGCGGCTCACCGGAGACGAGCAGCACGCGCAGGTTCTCGCGAACGCCGTCCACGGTTGCGACAGCGCGATTGTTGGTGTCTGTTACTTCACCGGGAAGCGCTGGCGTGGCAATTTCGACAATGTTCACACCGGCGCGCGGCAAGGTGATGGTGACGGGTGTTTCCTGCCCGACCTGCGCTTCTTCCTCACTGACGGTTTCGCCATTGACGCGGATTTCGACCGGCGCAGGGCTGCCGAGGTTTTTGCCTTCATCGATCACCGTAAACGACATTTCGAGCGGCTTGCCGCTGATGCCATAACGTGGTGCCTTGTTGAAGCGGATGCGGCGGTCGAATTCATCCGGCTTTCCGGTCACGAGACCATGCAGCGGCGCATCGAAGCCGAGCGCATTCTTGTTACCTGGGATGTCGTGCACCTGGCCGTCGGTAATCATGATCGCGCCCGCGACGCGGGACGGTGGCACATCGAGGAGCGAACGCGCCAGCGGCCCGAAAAGCCGGGTTGCATAACCGTCTTCGTTTTCGCCGGGCTTGCCTGCTTCCACCACGCGGGTTTCAAACTGCGGCATGGCTGCAAGCTGGTCCTGAACCGCCTTCAAGGCGGCATCGGTGTCGGCACGACGGCTGCCGAGTTCCTGGCTCTGGCTGCGATCCACCACCACCGAGACCACGCTTTTCAGCGGTTCGCGTTCTTCATTGATGATGACTGGATTGAAAAGCGCGAGCGCAAGCGCTGCCGCAGCCAGCAGACGGATCAGACCGCCGCGCATCCGCAACGCAATCGTGGCCAGCACCAACAGCGCCAGCGGCACGAGGATGACAATCATCCAGGGCGTGGAGAGGAACGGTTCGAATTCGATATTCATTCTCACCTCCTACCGCCGTTCGCGTTCACGATGAGGGGAAAAGAGAAGCGGGATCGGGCGATGACGTGGCTGCAAAACATCATGCTAGTTCCCCAGCCGTTCGATGAGGTCCTTGGCGTGGACCTGATCGGATTTGTAGTTGCCGGTCAGCATATACATCACGATGTTCACGCCGCCGCGAATGGCATAGATGCGCTGCATCGGATCGTTCGGCACAGTCGGGAGCAGCGGATTGCCTTGCTCATCCACAGCCCATGCGCCAGCGAAATCATTGGCTGTAATCATGATCGGCGTCACGCCGTCGCCGGTGCGCACGGGGCGTTCCCGTGGCGAAGCGTTCGGTGTCGAAGCCTCGACCCAGAGCGGGCTGCCTTCATAGCGACCCGGAAAATCGGGCATGATGAAGAAGGATTTGGTCAGCACATGATCGTCAGGCACGGGTTCCAGCGGCGGAACGTTCATGCCGTCGAGAATGGCGCGCAGGCGCTGGTTGGCGGGTGAGGCCGACGGATCGAGGCTGGCTCCGGCCTGCAACTGGTCGCGCGTGTCGAAAAGCACGGTGCCGCCCTGCTGCATATAGGCATCGACCTTGGCAATCGCTTCCGGGCTTGGCATCGGTGCCTGCGGGTCGATAGGCCAGTAGATCAACGGATAAAAGGCCAGTTCGTCCTTGGCGGGGTCGACGCCGATAGGGTCGCCCGGTTCGAGTGCGGTCTTGTCCATCAGCGCGAAGCTCAAGCCCCGCATGCCTGCCTTGCTGATGTCGTCGGTCTGGGCGCTGCCGGTGATGACATAGGCAAGATGCGTCTGCGAGACGGAGTTGATGATCGCCTCGTCTCCCGGCTTGCTGTCGTCATGCACCTGCTCTTGAGCCCCAGACTGGGATTGAGTCTGTGCTTGTGCTTTGCCCATTCCGGAAGGAAGCAGGTTGAAGGCGAGGGAACCGGCCAGCAGAACAGCTATTCCCGCCACCTTGGCACGCACTTTCATGCGGCGACGGAAGGCACCGCGCAGCCACAGCATCAAAAGCGTATCGAGTGCGAGAAGCATTGCGGCGACCGCAAAGAATGGTCCCGCCAGTGAAATCGACTGGTCCGATGTATAGGAAGCAGGCGTTATTCCGACGGAAAGTGTCGGCTGGGCAATGGGTTGCAGCTTGATGTTCGCACCTTCGAAGATGTTGAGCGCTTTCAAGCCGTCCTCATTGCCATAAAAGCCGGGCGGCGTGTTGATGCTGACGCTGGCCTGCTTGTTCTTTTCGATGATCAGTGGCTTGGCCTCGGATGTCGGTGGGGTCAGCGCGCCGGAAGCCGAAAGCAGCTGGTAGGGCGGCAGAGAGACCGAAACCTGATTTTCCTGCGCGCCGGTTCTCTGTGACAGCGACACGATGCGGCGCAGCATTTCCACGAAGGAACCCGAAATGGGCAGGCTTGACCAGCTGGCATCGGGAGAGATGTGGAACAACACGATATTGCCGCGTCCGCGCTGTTCGCCGGTCACAAGCGGCGTTCCGTCCTGAAGAACGGCGTAAGCCTTGTCGTTGAGATCGAACGACGGCTCGGCAAGAACCTGCCGGGTGACGGTCACATCATCGGGGACGGCCAGACCGGCAAAAGGCCCCTTGTCAGGAAAAATGCGGAGCTTCTGCGGTTCGGACCAGGACAGCGTGCCGCCCAAGGCGCGCTCGCCCTTGCGCAATTTCACCGGCAGAAGCGGATCATTGTCGCTGGCACCGGCAAGGCGCGGGCCTGCGAACCGCACCAGCGTGCCGCCGTCCTCAATCCATTTGGAAAGCTGTTCGGTGACAGGCTGCGGCAACGTGCCGATATCGGCCATGATGAGGATCGACGGCTTTGCATCCAGCACTTCCGGCACGGATTGCAGAAGATCGGCGGAGCGCGGTTCGATCAGATTGACATAGGGCGACAGCGCACGGGAAATATAATGCAGCGGCGAGAGAAGGGGCTGCGCCAGATCGCCGTCACCGCTGGCGATAAGGCCGACGGTGCGCCGTTCCGATCCTGCATCGATCAGCCGTGTTGCGCCTGCCTGTTCGATACCATCGACACGGATCAGGCGAAAATCATTGCGAAGCTCCACCGGAAGGTTGAACCGTGCCGTGCCTTCCGCGCTTCCAAGCGCGAAGGAAAGCGGCGCTTCGGCGATGCGGCGTCCCTTGTCGTCATAGGCAGCGGCAGTGAGCGTGCGCGGAGCCGACACGCCTTCCGGGCGGATGGCGACGGCTTCCAGACCGTCAGCCTTGTTGTCTATGCCGGTCAGCGCCAAAGTGCGGCTGAGGCTCGCGCCATACCAGAGAACGGAGGCGAGATGCCTCGACTTGTCCAGCTCTGCGAAGGTTTCCGCATCACCTGGCGATGCCAGCCCGTCGCTCATGAAGGCGAGGCGGACCTTTGTATCCGCGGGCAAGGTGGAAGCCAGTCGTTCCATTGCCGACTTGCGGTCAACTGGGATCGGGCGCGGCTCCAGTGCCTGAAGGCGCTCAGCAGCACTCTTGCCGTCATACGGGCCGATTTCGGCATTGGCCGGTTCCGCCGAACCCACGATGTAGATCGGAGCATCGCTGCCCTCTGCGTCGGAGATGAGTTTTTCGGCGGCATTGACCCGCTGTTGCCAGTCCTCGGCGGAAGCCCAGCCATTGTCGATGACGATGGCAAGCGGCTCATTGCCGGACAGCGCGACCGGACGCGGATTCCAGACCGGCGAGGCGAGTGCGAGAATGACGAGCGCGGCAATCAGCAGCCGCAGCAGCGTCATCCACCATGGACTCTTCGATGGCACTTCCTCGCGCTTGAAAACTTGCGCCAGAATGCGAAGCGGCGGAAAGGTTTCCTCCTGTGGACGCGGCGGCGTCATGCGCAGAAGCCACCAGATGACCGGCAGGGCGATCAGCCCCGCGAGAATGAGCGGCGAACCGAAGGCGAGCGGCAGAAAATTCATGTGCGCGCGCCTCCCGCTGCAGGCAGGGCGGCGCTCAAGTTTCCGCTGGTGCTCAGCGCATCGTGAAGCCGTGCCAGTGCTTCCGCCGTCGGCCTGTCTGTCCGGTGGACCGTATAGCTCCAGCCGAGCCGCTTGCAGAAATCCGACAGGGTTTCACGGCGCGCAGTGTAGAGGCGGCGATAATCGTCCGCATAGGTTTCGGCCCGACCGGCGACGAGCGTGGCGCCGGTTTCAGGATCGCGGAATTCGGTGCGGCCCGAATAGGGAAATGTTTCTTCGGCAGGATCGGCAACTTCCACCAGATGCGCGCGGACACCGCGTTGTGCCAGACGGTCGAGAAGATCGGTCAGTTCATCAAACGGATGCAGGAAATCCGATACGAGGACGACTTCCGAAAAGCGGCGGATCTGGGTGATGTCGGGCAGTGCTGCAACCGGCGCTTCGTGCATCAGCGCTGCCGCCAGACGTTCAGCGCCGTTGCGGGCAGAAAAAGGCTGGATCAGCGCCGGAAAGGCAATGCGTTCGCCCGAGCGCGATAAAAGTTCGGCAAGAGCGAGCGTCAGCACGAGCGAACGCGCTTCCTTGGAAACAGGCGCGAGCTGCGAGCGATAGAGCATTGAGGGCGAGAAATCGCACCAGAGCCAGACCGTATGGGCGGATTCCCATTCGCGGTCGCGGACATAGGTATGATCGTCGCGCGCGGAACGCCGCCAGTCGATACGGGCAAGGGATTCGCCGTCCACATAGGGGCGGAACTGCCAGAAATTTTCGCCGGGACCGCGTTTGCGCCGTCCGTGCCAGCCATTCATGACGGTGTTGACCACGCGCTGAGCTTCAACCAGCAGATCGGGGATAGCCGCTGCCCGCGCACGGGCGCGAGCAAGTGTCTCCTTGCGATCTGCGGTGGAAACTTCTGCGCCAATGACCATCAGACGGCAGCCTTTACCAGATTTGCGATGACGTCACGAATATGCATGCCGTCGGCGCGCGCCGCAAAATTGAGCGCCATGCGGTGCTGAAGGACTGGCTCGGCCAGCGCTTTCACGTCGTCTACGGATGGGGCGAGGCGACCTTCATAGAGTGCGCGAGCGCGTGCGCAGAGCATCAACGCCTGGCTGGCACGTGGGCCGGGACCCCAGGCAATATGTTTCTTCGCGTGGTCGTTATCGGCATCGGGACGGGCGGAGCGCACCAGCTTGAGGATTGCTTCCACAACGCTTTCCGACACCGGCATGCGTCGCACCAAAGTCTGCATTTCGATCAGCCGTTCGGCGTTGATGATCTCATAGGCCTTGGCCTCGGAAACGCCGGTTGTTTCTAGAAGAATGCGGCGTTCCGCATCCAGTTCCGGATAGAGAATGTCGATCTGCATCAGGAAGCGGTCGAGCTGGGCTTCCGGCAGCGGATAGGTGCCTTCCTGTTCCAGCGGGTTCTGTGTCGCAAGCACATGAAACGGTGCGGGCAAGTCGTAGCGCTGGCCCGCGACCGTGACATGATATTCCTGCATGGCCTGCAAAAGCGCAGACTGCGTGCGCGGCGAAGCACGGTTGATTTCGTCAGCCATCAGGAGCTGCGCGAAGATCGGGCCCTTGAGATAGCGGAAGGAGCGGCGCCCGTCGGCATCTTGTTCCATGACTTCCGAACCGATGATGTCGGATGGCATCAGGTCGGGCGTGAACTGGATGCGCTGGCCGGAAAGGCCGAGCACGGTGCCCAGCGTTTCGACCAGCTTGGTCTTGGCGAGACCCGGTACGCCGACCAGCAAGGCGTGCCCGCCCGCCAGAACGGCGACGAGCGTGCGCTCGATCACGTTTTCCTGACCGAAGATCACAGTCCCGACGCTTTCCTTGATGCGTGCGATGTCCGCGAGCGCCCGTTCGGCCTCCGCGACGATCTGTTCGGGATTGGCGGTTTCAGGCGTAACGATAACGCTCATGTGGACCTCGCAATATGACCGCTCTGGCGGAAGTGCCTTATAAATCGCATATAGTGCTGACAAGCCGCGAAACGGTGACTATTTCATGACTTCGAGCATATTAAACACATTCGAGCAGGAATAACCGAGTCGGATGATAAAAAGCACCCCTGAAGGCAAAGACGCGCCGCAAAGTTCGATGCGCACCGCGGAAGGAACTGGCGGACTGGAAGCCCTGATTGCGCGCGCCCATGCGGATGCGCAAAGTGGTCCGGCGACGAAAGAGCGCGGAATCCCGCCTGTTGAGCGCTGGAACCCGGACTTTTGCGGCGATCTCGATATGGAAATCAAGGCGGATGGCACCTGGTTCTATATGGGTACGCCGATTGGGCGCAAACAGCTTGTGCGACTGTTTTCGACCGTTCTGCGCAAGGATGATGACGGCCAGACCTATCTTGTAACGCCGGTGGAAAAAGTCGGCATCCGCGTCGAGGATGCGCATTTTGTTGCCGTCGAGATGGAAGTGTCTGGCGTAGGCGAGACGCAGGCACTGACATTCCGTACCAATGTGGGTGACGTCGTGACCGCCGACGCGCAGCATCCCCTGCGCTTCGTGATAGAGCGGACAAGCGGTGGCTTGAAGCCCTATGTGCTGGTTCGTGGACGGCTGGAGGCGCTGATTGCGCGTGCTGTGATGTATGATCTGGTGGCGCTGGGCGAAGAAATCGAAGTCGACGGCGTGCCGACATTTGCGGTTCGCTCTGGCGGCGTGGTCTTTCCGATCATGGTGTCCGATGCACTGGAGGCTGCACTGCAATGAGTGAATTCCCAGCCTTTTCAGCCGGTGATTTTGCCGAGCGGGTTCGGCAGTGGCGCCCCAGCCAGGATGATCTGATTGGCGATCATTCGCTTAATCCCGATATTACACAATTAATGACGATGGCTAAGATGCGCGACGCCGCCGTTCTTGTGCCGGTGGTGGATCGCGGGTCGGAGGCAACACTTCTTCTGACACAGCGCACCGATACACTGCGCAAGCATTCCGGCCAGATCGCCTTTCCGGGTGGTGCAATCGACCCGGAGGATGGCACGGCGGAACGGGCTGCACTGCGCGAGGCGAATGAGGAAATCGGGCTTGCGGCGGATCGTGCCGAGATCATTGGCAATCTGCCGCGTTATCTCACCGGTAGCGGATTTTCGATCACGCCCATTCTGGCGGTGGTGAAAACGCCGTTCGACGTGCATCCCAACCCGGACGAGGTCGCCGATATTTTCGAGGTGCCGCTTTCCTTCCTGATGAACCCGGAGAACCATCGGCGTGAAAGCCGGGTATTCAACGGCAAGGAACGCTTTTATTACGCCATGCCTTATCACGAGCGATTCATCTGGGGGGCAACCGCCGGTATCATTCGCGGACTTTATGAAAGGCTCTACGTTTGAGCGAGAGTATGAATATTTCCGGCAAGGCGGACTGGCTGAAAGCAAAGCCGTTGCAAGCCCTGTTCAAGGCGCTGAACCGCGATGGCGGCGAGGCGCGTGTCGTGGGTGGCGCAGTGCGCAACACGCTGCTTGGCACCAAGGTCAGCGATGTCGATCTGGCAACGACGCATTTGCCGCAGGATACGGTGAGGCTGGCAAATGAAGCCGGTTTCAAGCCGGTGCCGACCGGTATCGAGCATGGCACGATCACTGTTGTCGTGCAGGGCCATCCGTTCGAGGTCACGACGCTGCGGCAGGATATTGAAACCAATGGCCGCCATGCCAAGGTCGCCTTCGGCACCGACTGGAAAGCCGATGCGGAACGGCGCGACTTCACCATCAATGCACTTTATGTGACGGCTGATGGCGGCGTGATCGATGATGTGGGCGGGCTTGGCGATATTGAGAGCCGGACGCTGCGCTTCATCGGCGATGCGGAACAGCGCATTCGAGAGGATTACCTGCGCATCCTGCGCTTTTTCCGCTTCTTCGCCTGGTATGGTTCGGGACGGCCCGAGGCTGAGGGCTTGCGCGCCAGCGCACGACTGAAGGATGGCCTCACCCAGCTTTCCGCCGAACGGGTCTGGTCGGAACTGAAGAAACTCCTGTCCGCTCCCGATCCGTCGCGCGCGCTTTTGTGGATGCGACAGGCCGGTGTCTTGAATCTCATTCTGCCTGAAAGCGAGAAATGGGGTATCGACGCCATTCATGGGCTGGTGCGGACCGAGGCCGATCTTGGCTGGCAGCCTGATCCGCTGCTGCGGCTTGAAAGCATTATTCCGCCCGACAGCGTGCGGATGGAGGAGATGGGCAAGCGGCTGAAAATGTCCAATGCGGAAAGGGCGCGGCTTGAAGCCTGGGCACGGGCCGATACGGTCAAGCCGGAGCTTTCCGAGCAAGCTTTGAAGAAGACCATCTATCGCGGCAGCAAGCAGGCTGTGCTTGACCGCATTCGTCTGGCCTATGCGGCGGCGCGAGCCGATGCCGCGGGCAGCGACGATGCGATGATCCGCGCCGGTGGTTTCGCGCGTCTTCTCGATGCCGCCGAACATTATGATGCCCCTGTTTTCCCCGTCACGGGCAGTGATCTTCTGGCTTTGGGCATTGAAAAAGGCCCCGGTCTTGGAGAAACATTGCGGTCTCTCGAAACTTTCTGGATTGACTCCGGTTTTAGTCTTGACCGTGCCACGCTTCTGGACAAACTTGATCGCGGTTAGAGCGGTTTCGCTCTAACCGTTTTTTCTCAGGCATTTCCGAACACAAAACCGTGTCTCACTTTTGTTGGAAATGCCCTGAAAATGAATAGCTAATGGCTTGCTTGCAAATTTCAGCCGTAGTTTCATCGCTTTATAGCTGGAGCATGTTTCCCAAAAGTGGGAACCGGTTTTGGGGCGAAACATACCCAAAACAGGCCCAATACTGGCAAAGAAAACTTTTCAGCGCGCGTTTTGAAAGAATATGAGATGTCCAACCCCGATACATCGATACAAGACAAAGCAGCGACCGATCCGAAGCAGAAGTTTGGCACCGAAGGCATCGCCGCCATGGACCGGCCAAGCCCGATCACCCGCTTTTTCATGGGGATCGTATCCTGGGCCGAAGGTCTCAATCTGAAATATACCAAGCTCGGCAATCCGCCCGTCTACGACAATGCGACTTTCCCCTGGTCCGCCGAGATCGAGAAGGAATGGCCTGCCATCCGCAAGGAGCTGGATACGGTTCTGCTGCGTCAGAGTGAGCTGCCTTCCTTTCAGGATATTTCGACCGATGTGAAAACGATCTCGACCGATAATCGCTGGAAGACGTTCTTTCTGCTCGGTTTCGGCGTGAAGTCGGAACAGAACATCAAGGCCTGCCCGGAAACCTGGCGTATCGTGAACAAGATTCCCGGCCTGACGACGGCAATGTTCTCCATCTTCGAACCGGGCAAGCATCTGCCGCCGCATCGCGGACCTTATAATGGCGTGCTGCGCCTGCATCTTGGTCTCATCGTGCCGGAACCGAATGACCAGCTTGCCATCCGCGTGGACAATCAGGTCTGTCATTGGCAGGAAGGCAAGGTGTTGATTTTCGACGATGCCTATGAGCATGAGGCGTGGAACCATACCGACAAGACGCGCGTGGTCCTTTTCGTCGACTTTGTGAAGCCGCTCAAGTTCCCGGCTCGACTTGTCAACTGGTGCCTGATGAACCTTGCGATCTTCACGCCGTTCATCAAGGAGGGGCTCGATAACCACAATGAGTGGGAAAAGAAGTTTTATGCGGAAGCCGAAAAGCTGCGCAACCAGCCGAAGGCTTGAAGCCGTTTGACACTGGCGTTCAGCGCTTATAAATGAGCAGGAGGGCTTATCGCCCTCCTGTTTTTATGTGTTCCCTGCCGCACTGCCATTTTGGATTTTGCCGGGAATACCATAACGAGGAATTGTTGATGCCGGAGATTGTAGGAAGCCTTTGATCGTTCCGAACAAGCTGCAAGATGGCAGGCGCTGAGAGCGTCTGACGGGCAGTGTTCAGGAGCGGAAACGGCATTGGCCGTGGATGGTTCACCATCCGCGAGAGCTGGTGCTTGTCATGGTTTCCATCCAGGCAAGAACAACAATGAATATCTCACGCATGGAACAGCGCGTCTTGCACGTGCTGGCGCAGGGCGGCTACATCCGCCATCTGCGCGAAGACGGACATATCTGCGAAATCGAATGCTTTACCCGTGAAGGCTATCTGCTTTCCGATTGCACGATGGCAGTTTTCCAGCAATTGCGCCGTAAGCGGCTGATCGAATCCCGAATGGGCAGTCCTTATCGCATCTCGTTCAAAGGGCGCGAAAATGTTCGCGCTCAGCTCAATAACCGGTGAAGGAGAGCGTCATGCATATTCGCAAGGAAACGTCTGAAGACGCCGCCGAAATCCGTCACCTCACGGATGAGGCATTCCGCACCGTGGCTTATAGCAACCAGAAGGAAGGAGAGATCGTTGATGCGCTTCGCGCTGCAAAGGCGCTCACTCTGTCGCTGGTTGCCGAAGATAAGGGCGAAATTCTGGGTCATGTCGCATTCTCGCCCGTCCTGATCGGTGGCGAGGACAAGGGCTGGTATGGGCTTGGCCCTGTTTCGGTCCGTCCAGACCGGCAAGGCGAGGGGATCGGCGGCAAGCTGATCCGTGAGGGCCTTGCGCAATTGCGTGCGGCTGGAGCTAAAGGCTGCGTTCTTCTGGGTGATCCCGGCTATTATGGTCGTTTCGGCTTCAAGGCCGATGCGCGGCTGAAACTGCCGGGTGTGCCCGCGGAATATTTCCAGTGTCTGGCCTTCGGGGCCGATATGCCACAGGGCGATGTCGCCTATCATGCCGCATTCAATATATAAAAAAGGGCCGGGAAACCGGCCCTTTTCATTCAGTACTGTTAAGGCCACTTCACCACGGGCGGCATGGAAGACAGGATGGAATTCACATTGCCACCGGTCTTGAGGCCGAAGATCGTGCCGCGATCGTAAAGCAGGTTGAACTCGACATAGCGGCCACGACGGATGAGCTGTTCGTTGCGATCCGCGTCGGTCCAGTCCTTGTTGAAGTTCTGGCGCACGAGATGCGGATAGACGACCGAGAAACCGCGTCCCACGTCGCGCGTATAGGCAAAATCCGCATCCCAACCGCCTTTTTCGTCCGGCGAATGCAGCCAATCATAGAAGATGCCGCCGGTGCCGCGCGCTTCATTGCGGTGCGGCAGGAAGAAATACTCGTCGCACCAGTCCTTCACGCGCTGATAGTCGACGATGTCCTTGTGCTTCTCGCAGATGAAACGGAAAGCCTTGTGGAAGGCGAGTGTATCGGGATCGTCCTGCGTGCGGCGGTTGTCCAGAACCGGCGTCAGGTCGGCACCGCCGCCGAACCACTGGCGCGTGGTCACGACCATGCGCGTGTTCATGTGGACGGCAGGCACATTCGGGTTTTGCGGATGGGCGATGAGCGAAATGCCGCTCGCCCAATAACGCGGGTCTTCCTCTGCTCCGGGAATCTGCTTGCGGAATTCCGGCGAGAACTCGCCATAGACCGTCGAGACATGCACCCCGACCTTTTCGAAGACACGGCCATGCATGATCGACATGACGCCACCGCCGCCACGGCCTTCGTCCTTCTGCCAGGGCGTGCGGACGAAGCGTCCGGGTTCGCGATCCGAAAGTGGGCCCTGCAATTCATCTTCAAGTTGTTCGTAGCTTGCACAGATACGGTCGCGCAGTTCCTCGAACCAGCGCTGTGCCGCCTGTTTCTTCTTTTCGATGTCTGTGGGGATGATTGCTGGAATTTCGTCGCGTTGCATTGTCTGTTTCCTTCCGGCGCGGTTTGCCGGATCGCTCGGCGGTATCAGGCAGCCAAGGGTAAATGGATGAACTATTATTTCTTGGCTTATCAAAGTCCGCTGCAGGCGCAAAGCACGAAGCGCGCGATCACAGGGTAGTATAGACCCTCTCCCCAAGAAAAGACTCGTCTTTATAGACCCGCTCCCCTATCTTTCTCTACCTAGGGTTTGGAAGTCATTCATTTCCGGTTTTGCCGGGAGGGCATAGCATGACAGCAGCACCGCCCCGTCCACCGCTCGAAGGCTTGCGCAAGCAGCTGCAGAAGAGTCGCGCCCAGAAAGGCCTGAAGCAAAGCCGGATGCCGCGCGACGGTTTCGTTCGCGAGACATTCACCCTGCCGAGGCTGGCGGCACGTGAAAAAGCGCGTGAATGGTTCGAGACATTCCCGAAAGCGGCCTACTGGACGGAAATCGAGAGCTGGTGCGAGCGCCCGGACGACGTGATCGAGTTCACCATGCGCCGGCTGGCGACTGCGGATTAGCGAACTGGTTCAGCCTAGCGGCTTAATTCAATGAATCGAGATTCGAATTAGGACATTGTAAAAACGCCCCGCGGCAGAAGTCCGGGGTGCTTTCAATTTTGGGTTGTTATATCGTAACCCGTTTTGTCTCACGTTGAAAGTTGGGTTTCAACGTGAGCCTGTTCGAGACGATCTAAACGAAGTTCTAGAATTTTACTTTCAGGCCAGCTGATACAGTTGCTGCCTGAAGCGAAGCGCCAGCGCCATCTGACGCGAAGCTCATCGTGCTGTCGGCGTGATCGAAAATTTGGGTGTCGCCTCTCATTTTCATGTGCTTTTCAAACCCGGCAGTGACGTAAAGGCTTGTTTGTTCGTTAAACGAATAGGAAGCGTTGGCTTGAAGTTCAAAGAATGGCGCTCTGTTAAATGTGTCAATGAAATGCAGATCGCGTAGCCAGTGATCGTCGAGATCTTTGCCGGAAACAGTGAGGCCAGCACGTCCAAGGGCACTGAACGACCATCGATCCACATTGGTGGTCCATTCGGAGCCAATGAAGAGTGCAGGCAAGCGCTGCTCGTAACTTATTACCTTTCCATCGGGGAGTGTGCTTGTGGTGTCACGAAAACCTTTTGAACTGTAGACGTAATCACCGCCCGAGGCCGTCCATTTCACATTCGTATATTTAAATCCGCCATGAATATTCAATGTATTCTGCGGGTTGATAACGAAGTTATGCCCCAGGGCGACGTCAAAATTGATGTAACGGTCCAAATCGGTTTCGCTTTGAGAGTGATCTGTCCAGTTGTTAAAGTCGTATCCGCTGAAACCACTCGCGTCGGAAAGCCAGTCATAATCGTGTAAATTTCCGCTCCCAGTCAGACCGACCTTCAAGTTTCCTGAAAATGTAAGGTCAGAACCAATGTCTGCTGTTATCTTGCCGCTTAAAACTGGCATCTGAGACTTCCAGATAAGATGACTTATTCTGTTGTCTTGGTCATATACTATTTCGTCGGCCTTGATCCAGGAGTATCCTATGCCGCCAGAAAATGTATAATTTATATCTGTTGTTTTTTTATTTGAAATATCTGCCGAAATGGCATTGCTGCAGTTCAAAGAATATAAAAAAACAAAGAATATAAGTTTCTTCATTATTTAGCCCCATATCAATTAGAGTGTAATTTGAGATGGAGTAATTTTTATAATACTTTGAATCAACCGCTTGTTTGAGCTGGCAATTTTTATTCAAAAAACTGCCAGCTCAATGATTGGAGTTTTATTTCCCTGCAGTCTGCGGTGCTTTTTCCCACGCTTTCCAGTTCTGGATGATGCTGTCGGCATAGGCCTTCCCGACGCGATAGGCGTTGGTCGTGGCGAGCGGGAAGCCGCCGGAATTTGCGGCAAGCGATTCAGCAGCCGTCTGGTCCTTGCCCTGACGGTCGAAGTTCGACGCGGTGCGCAGCAATGCGATGCGGTTGAAATCGAGCTTGCCAGCGTCGGCAGCCCGTTTCAGCGAGGTCAGTGTGGCATTGTCTTCCATCTGTGAGGTGCAGTAGTCGGCCTTGCCGTCGGTCAGAAGCTTCGACCATTCGGTCATGGCTTCGCCGAGCTTCGCGCCGTGCCAGTAGGTATCGCCCGAAGCCGTATCGCAGATTGTGACCTTTGGTGCGCCAGTCGCCGCTTCCTGCGTGTAGTGCTTGCGGTATTCCTTCGCTGCGTCGCTATCGAGAAGTTCGATGCCCTTGGTTGTTGCCAGTGCGTAATCGGCCAGCTTGCCGTTCAGTTCGAAGACTTCAGTGCCCGCAGCCCATTTCGGCTTTTCGCCGGGCTTTGCAGCCCCGAGGCCGAAAAAGTCCGTTGGCCAGCCTTCCGGTGCTTCCCGAATGTCGATGCGGTGGTTCAGATTGGCATCGACGGAATATTTTGCCCAATGCGCCGATCCGAGTGTGCCGTGCTTCGGGTCGACACCGGCAATGCCAGCGATCAGAAAATAGGTATGCGAGAGGTCGAGCTTGTCGCTCAGCGCCATAGCCGCCGTCGCGCTTGCGGCATTGGCGAAGCCCATCGCCGTCGTTATGTGGCAGAGGCCTTCGGCGGTGCAGTCGATCTCTGGATATTCGGGGCTCAGGCCGGGCAGCTTGATCTTCTGCGTGAATTTTTCGCCTTCAAGCCATGGCTTGGCTTCTTCGCCGAACATGGTGATGACCATCACCTTTGGCGCGATGGGCGAAGCCTCCTTGGCGAAAGCCGGAGCACTTGCCAGCAGTGAAGCGGCGGAAGCAGCAAGAGTGAGTGTACGAACAGACAGGTTCATGGACGAAGCGAGCCTTTCAGACCGGATGGGGCGGGGGTGCTTTGCGAAGCCGGTCCTTTCGCGAAGCGCAATTCTGGCGTTGTCATTCCTGTCGGAGGGAATCGACCTTGTCCCTCCGCTGGCGCAGAGCTTCGCCTGCCGTCATCGCAACCGAAACCGCAAGATTTAGCGATCTCGCGCCGGGCATCATCGGGATCAGAAGCCGTGCATCGGCGGAATTGTGGACATTGTCGGGAACGCCCGACGACTCACGCCCGAAGAGCAGAATGTCATTTTCCTGAAACCGATAATCCGTATAGGGGATCGCTGCCTTGGTGGACAGCAACACGATCCGGCGCTTGGCCTGCAGGCGCCAGTCTTCGAAGTGGTGCCAGTCCGCATGGCGAGTGAGGGTTGCCTGCTCCAGGTAGTCCATGCCGGCGCGCTTCAGGGACCGGTCGGAAATGTCGAACCCGGCAGGTTCGATCAAGTCGACCGCGAAGCCGAGGCAAGCGGCCATACGCAGGATGGTTCCCGTGTTGCCGGGAATGTCGGGCTGGTAAAGTGCGACGCGCAGTTCCATATGATGCGGGTAACGCGAAATGCAGATTGCCGCAAGCACCGAAGGCGGCAATAGCCGGAACATCAACAGCTCCGGTGTCGTGATTTCTACAGAAAACATCTGTAGAAATATTCCCGTTTTGTTCCTCTTCCGTCTTGGCAATTCTTCCGGGACCACCTAAAAGGTGCACCATGTTCAGATGGTTTGAAAAACGACTCGAAGCCTATCCCGAAGAGCCGCCGCGCGAGCCCCCGCGCGGCCTGGTAGCCTTTTGCCTTTATTATACCCGCGGTGCCTGGCCGTGGATCATCGGCATGGCGATCTTCACCACGCTCATCGCCGTGATCGAAGTGTCGCTCTTTGCCTTCATGGGCAATATTGTCGACTGGCTGTCACATCAGTCGCGCGAGACATTTCTGAGCAATGAAGGCTGGCGGCTTGCGCTGATTGCTGGTGTTGTTCTGGTCGTCCTTCCGGGCGTAGTATTGATCCATTCGCTGCTTATCCACCAGACATTGCTCGGCAATTATCCGATGCGCGTGCGCTGGCTGATGCACCGTTACCTGATCCGCCAGTCGATGGCTTTCTTTCAGGATGAGTTTGCCGGGCGCATTTCAACCAAGCTGATGCAGACTGCGCTCGCCGTTCGTGAAACGGTGATGAAGCTTCTGGACGTGCTCAACTATGTGATCGTCTATTTCGCGGGCACGCTGTTCATTGCAGCGTCTGCGGACCTTGTCCTGATGATCCCGTTTGCCGTCTGGCTCGTCGTCTACATCATATTGCTGCGTGTTTTCATCCCGCGTCTGCGCGTGATTTCGGAACAGCAGGCCGATGCGCGTTCATCGATGACGGGACGTATCGTTGACAGCTACACCAATATCGCAACCGTGAAGCTTTTCTCGCATTCAAGCCGGGAAGAATCATATGTGAAGGAAAGCCTCGATGGCTTCCTCGGTACCGTGCATCGGCAGATGCGACTCATCACGTTGTTTCATTTCACGCTCTATATGGCGAACTGCATTCTGCTGTTTGCGGTGGGTGCAATCGGCATCCAGCTCTGGATGAATGAAGCGATTTCCGTCGGCGCCGTTGCTGTGGGCATCGGTCTGGTTTTGCGCCTCAACGGCATGTCGCAGTGGATCATGTGGGAAATGTCGGCCCTGTTTGAAAATATAGGTACGGTGGAGGACGGGATCACGACGATTGCGCGTTCGCATGAGGTCGTGGACGTCCCCAGTGCACCGGCATTGCAGGTGACCAGAGGCGAACTCGACTTCGACAAGATCGGCTTCCATTACGGCAAGGGCAAAGGGGTTATCGAAAATCTCACGCTCACGATCCAGCCGGGCCAGAAAGTGGGCCTGGTTGGGCGGTCCGGTGCTGGCAAGTCCACGCTGGTCAATCTGCTGTTGCGCTTCTACGATCTGGAGAAGGGCCGCATTCTGATCGACGGGCAGAACATTTCCAAAGTCACGCAGGATTCGCTTCGCGCCAATATCGGCATGGTGACGCAGGATACCTCGCTTCTGCATCGTTCGGTTCGTGAGAACATCATGTATGGGCGGCCGGATGCCACCGAAGAAATGCTTCAGCAGGCCATTCGTCTGGCGCAGGCCGACCAGTTCATTCCGCTGCTAACCGACCCGAAGGGACGGCAGGGGCTGGATGCGCATGTTGGTGAACGTGGCGTCAAGCTTTCCGGCGGACAGCGCCAGCGCATTGCCATTGCGCGTGTGATGCTGAAGGATGCGCCGATCCTCATTCTGGACGAGGCGACCTCGGCGCTCGATTCGGAAGTCGAAGCAGCCATTCAGGATAGTCTCAACACCTTGATGGAAGGCAAGACCGTGATTGCCATCGCGCACCGCCTTTCCACCATTGCGGCGCTTGATCGTCTCGTGGTGATGGACAAGGGGCGCATCGTCGAAGATGGCACACATGAGGAACTTGTGGCGCTCGGCGGCATTTATGCAAGTCTATGGGCCCGCCAGTCCGGCGGTTTCCTCGGCTTCGATGAAAATCCCGAGGATGCGCTGGTACAATAAGGACAGAAGCCATTGATGAAAGCGGTTTACAGCCTGTTCGAACGTTGGGTTGATCCCTTTCGTGAGCCGGACCGGCTGAGACCGCCTTCAACGACGCTCGGCTTTCTGTGGCATTATGCGAGGCAAGCGAAATGGCCGCTCGCCGTTTCGCTTGCGGTTGGCGGATTGCTGCCGCTGGTCGAGGCGGGCCTGTTCTATTTCACAGGCAGGCTGGTCGATATTCTCGATCAGGCGGGGAAGGGTGGCGTCGAACGAAGCTGGTCGGCGCTTTTGCAGGCGGCAGGGCCAGAGCTTCTGTTCATGGGCATAACCGTCCTTGTAATCCGCCTCGTCGTGACGGCGATCAACACGCTGCTGGAAGACCAGACCTTGTCGCCGGGTTTCTACAATATGATCCGCTGGCAGGCGAACTCCTATGTTCTCCGCCAGTCCTATGCCTTCTTCCAGAATGATTTTGCCGGGCGCATTGCCACCAAGGTCTGGCAGGCGGGGCAGGCGGCAGGCGATCTCATTGAAAGTCTCATTCAGGTCGTCTGGTTCATGGCGATCTACAGCATCACCACGCTGTTTCTGGTCGGTCGGCTCGACTGGCGGCTGGCAGCGGCGGTAGTCCTTTGGATCATTGCCTTCGGCTTCATCGCCTGGCGCTATCTGCCACGCATCCGCAAGCACGCTGAGGCTTCTGCCGAGGCGGGATCGATGATTAACGGGCGTATCGTTGACAGCTATTCCAACATCCAGACGATCAAGCTCAATACTGCCGATGACGATGAGCGCTATCTGCGCGATGGTTTCGAGCGGTATCTCGGCGCAATTCTTCCGTTCATGCGCTCGCTCACCGGCGTTCGGGTTTCGCTCACGGCACTTTCCGGCCTGATGATCGTGACGGTTGCGGCGATTGCCATCGATTTGTGGACGCGCAATGCCATCACGGTCGGGCAGGTGTCGTTCACACTTGGCCTCGTCCTGCGCCTCAATATGCTCCTTGGCCGTCTCATGATGCAGCTCAATGGCATGCTGCGCCAGCTCGGACTGATCGAGAATTCCATGCGGCTGGTTTCTGCTCCGCTTGGTCTTGAGGATAGGCCCGGTGCCAAACCCTTGCAGGTGACAAAGGCGCGTATCGATGTTCAGGATGTCACGTTCCACTACGGCAAGGCGGCGGGCGTTCTCGACAATATCAACCTCACTGTGCGCGGTGGTGAACGCGTCGGTCTCGTCGGGCATTCCGGGGCGGGCAAGTCTACCCTCGTAAATCTCATCCTGCGCCTCTACGATGTCGAGAAAGGCGCGATCCTCGTGGACGGGCAGGACATTCGCGACGTCACCCAAACCTCGCTGCGTCGGGCGGTCGCGGTCGTCAGTCAGGAAACTGCATTGCTGCACAGGTCGCTGCGCGACAACATCATGCTGGCGCGCGACGATGCGACCGACGAAGAACTGCTGCAGGCAGCACGTCAGGCCGAAGCCGATGGGTTCATTGCCAGTCTGGAGGATTTCCAGGGGCGGCGGTCGTTCGATGCCTTTGTGGGCGAGCGCGGCGTCAAGCTTTCCGGCGGGCAGCGCCAGCGCATTGCTATCGCTCGCGCTATTTTGAAGGATGCGCCAATCCTCATCCTCGATGAGGCGACTTCCGCACTCGATTCGGAGGTCGAAGCTTCGATTCAGGAGAATTTGAAACGCCTTATGGATGGAAAGACGGTTATTGCGATTGCTCACCGCCTTTCCACCATCGCAGCGCTCGATCGTCTCGTTGTGATGGATCAAGGCCGCATCGTGGAGGAGGGAACGCATGACGAACTTATCGCCCGCGGTGGCATCTATGCGGGACTTTGGGCCCGCCAGTCGGGCGGTTTCATAGGGAGGAACGGAGAAAGCTGAAAGCTTTCCACTGTCTGTAATGCGTTATCGCTTTGCTGTGCATTCCCTGAATTGAGCAAGCAAATCCGCCTGCGACATCGTGCCGTCATAAGGGGTTGGTGTCTGGACAAGCGATTTTTACGCGCATAAACCGGATAGTGAAATGGAGGGAATTTCGTCCTGTGAGCACTTGCAGGACTACTTTTGCGCAAGTGCAAAAGAGGACGAGGGGAGAGTTCAATTGAACATGCAGGTTGAAAAGGAATTGGCACGTGAGCGCACACGACACGGCTGAGCCGACACGGCGTGATTTTTTGTATATTGCGACGGGAATGGCCGGTGTCGTCGGAGTTGGCGGACTGGCCTGGCCGTTTATCGACCAGATGCGTCCGGACGCTTCGACACTCGCGGCTGCGTCCATCGAGGTTGATGTTTCGTCCCTGACGGAAGGAGCATCACTAACTGTCAAATGGCGTGGTAAGCCGGTTTTCATTCGTAACCGCTCCGCCAAGGAAATCGAGGATGCCAAGACAACCGCTCTTGGTGATCTCAAGGATCAGAACGCACGTAACGCCAACCTCGCAGCGGATGCGCAGGCGACCGATGTCGCCCGCTCGGCAGGCGAGGGCAAGGAAAACTGGCTGGTGATGATCGGCGTGTGTACCCATCTGGGTTGCGTGCCGCTCGGTGAATCCGGTTCTTTCGGTGGCTGGTTCTGCCCATGCCATGGCTCGACCTATGACACTGCCGGACGTATCCGCAGTGGTCCGGCTCCGGAGAACATGCACATTCCGCAATATGCGTTCGCTTCCGATACGGTCATCAGGATCGGCTAACAGGTCTTGGGGAGAGAAGACATGAGTGGTGGACACTCCACATACACGCCGAAGACCGGCATCGAAAAATGGGTGGACGAACGGCTTCCCTTGCCGCGTCTCGTCTATGATTCCTTCGTGGCCTATCCGACGCCGCGTAACCTGAACTACATGTACACGTTTGGTGGCATTTTGAGCTTCATGCTCATTTCGCAGATCCTGACCGGCGTCGTGTTGGCCATGCATTATGCTGCCGATACGGGCATTGCGTTCAATTCCGTCGAGAAGATCATGCGCGACGTCAACTCCGGTTGGCTGCTGCGCTACATGCACTCCAACGGTGCATCCTTCTTCTTCATTGCCGTCTATCTCCATATCGCTCGCGGTCTCTATTACGGTTCCTACAAGGCGCCGCGCGAGCTTCTGTGGATTCTGGGCGTGGTGATCTTCCTTCTCATGATGGCTACCGCCTTCATGGGCTACGTGTTGCCATGGGGCCAGATGTCCTTCTGGGGTGCGACGGTTATCACCGGCTTCTTCACGGCTTTCCCGATCATCGGCGAACCGATCCAGCAGCTTCTGCTGGGCGGCTTTGCGGTCGACAATCCAACGCTCAACCGCTTTTTCTCGCTGCACTACCTGCTGCCGTTCATGATTGCCGGTGTCGTCATCCTGCACGTCTGGGCGCTGCATGTGACGGGTCAGACCAATCCGACCGGCATTGAAGTCAAGTCCAAGACCGACACGCTGCCGTTCACGCCTTATGCGACCATCAAGGACGCTTTCGGCGCGCTCGTCTTCTTCGTGTTCTTCGCCTACTTCGTCTTCTACATGCCGAACTTCCTCGGTCATCCGGATAACTATATCCCGGCCGATTCTCTGAAGACACCTGCTCACATCGTTCCGGAATGGTACTTCCTGCCGTTCTACGCGATGCTGCGCGCCATCACCTTCAACATCGGCCCGATCGACTCGAAGCTCGGCGGCGTTCTGACCATGTTCGGTTCGATCGCAATCCTCTTCGTCGTGCCGTGGCTCGATACGTCGAAGGTTCGTTCGGCTGTCTATCGTCCGTGGTTCAAGCTGTTCTTCTGGTTGTTCGTGATCAACGCCATCTTCCTCGGCTGGCTGGGTTCGCGTCCTGCGGAAGGTTCCTACGTCTTCATGGCGCAGCTGGGTACGCTCTATTACTTTGCTTTCTTCATCATCATCATGCCGGTCATCGGCTTGATCGAAACGCCGAAGCGTTTGCCGAACTCGATCACCGAGGCGGTTCTGGAGAAGAGCGGCAAGGCCGGGGTTACCCCCGTGGAAATCCCTGTTGAAACTCGGGGCTGAACCAGCGAGAGAGATGAAGGACGTAACAATGAAAAACATCCTCAAGAATTTCGCTGCCTTCGGTATTGCTCCGCTGGTCGCGCTTGGTATCGCCCTAGGTGGTGCCTCGGCTGAGGAAGGCGGCAATGCCGCGGAGCCGGAACATTTCCCGATCCACCATCCCAAGCAGGAAAAGTGGAGCTTTGCCGGTCCGTTCGGAACCTATGACAAGGGACAGCTTCAGCGTGGCCTGAAGGTCTACAAGGAAGTTTGTTCGGCCTGTCATTCGATGAACCTGGTGGCCTTCCGTACGCTGGAAGGTCTCGGCTACTCACCGGAGCAGGTCAAGGCATTTGCCGCTGAATATGAAGTGCAGGACGGGCCGAATGCGGATGGCGAAATGTTCACCCGCAAGGCGATCCCGACTGATCACTTCCCGGCGCCATTTCCGAACGCGAACGCAGCTGCGGCCGCGAACAACGGTGCAGCTCCTCCGGACTTCTCGCTGATCGCGAAGGCTCGTGGTGTTGAACGCGGCTTCCCGACCTTCATCTTCGACATATTCACGCAATATGCCGAAGCAGGTCCGGACTACATCCATTCACTGCTGACCGGCTATGATGAACAGCCACCAGCGGGGATGCATATTCCGGAAGGGACGCATTTCAACCCATACTTCATCGCCGGCAAGTCGCTGGCCATGGCAAAGCCGCTGAGCGACGACCAAGTCACCTATGACGATGGTTCGCCGCAAACGGTGGATCAGTATGCACGCGACGTTTCGGCATTCCTGATGTGGGCTGCAGAGCCGCATCTGGAAGATCGCAAGCGGACCGGTTTCCGGGTCATCATATTCCTGATCCTTTTTGCCGGTCTGGTTTATGTCGCCAAGCGTTCGATCTGGTCGGATGTTAAACACTGACAATGGATCAACCTGAATTAAAAGATGGGCGCCGTGGGCGCCCATTTTTTTGTGCTGGAACTGGAAGGTCAGCCTTGCCACAATTAGGCCATGAAAATGACCGTGCGTCGCCGCAATGTTCTTCGCAGAAATGGGCGGTTTCTTTTGCAATTTGCCCGTTTGAGGGTGTAAAGGTCCTTGGTCCCAACTTTGCCTTGATTAACTTGACCGGCCTGCAGGCCGCCTGAAAGGATGGAAAATGGAATCCGGATTTAAAGCCAGCTTGAAGGATGCGATCCGCACCATTCCGGACTATCCCAAGCCGGGCGTCCAATTCCGTGACGTGACGACGCTTATGGGCGATGCGCAGGCATTTCGCCGTTCCGTCGATGAGCTGGTCTATCCCTATGCAGGCAACAAAGTCGACAAGGTAGCGGGCATCGAAGCACGTGGCTTTATTCTCGGCGGCGCAATCGCGCATCAGCTGTCGGCTGGTTTCGTACCGATCCGCAAGAAGGGCAAGCTGCCGCGCGATACAGTGCGCATTGCCTACAGCCTTGAATATGGCATCGACGAAATGGAAATGCATCGCGACGCGATTGAAAAGGGCGAACGGATCATTCTGGTGGACGATCTGATCGCCACGGGCGGAACGGCGGAAGCGGCGGCGAAGCTTCTGCTTCAGATGGGCGCAGAGATCGTCGCAGCCTGCTTCATCATCGACCTGCCGGATCTCGGCGGACGCAAGAAGCTGGAAGCTCTTGGCGTGCCGGTCCGCACGCTCGTGGCCTTTGAAGGCGACTGAGAATACGAAAAAGCCCGGACATTGCTCCGGGCTTTGTTATTTCAGGCATCAGCCTTGGGCGGCAGTTTCACCATCGCCGCATTGTCGAAAGACAGCACCTCGTCGCCATTCTGGTTATGGGCGCTCGTCGTCATGGTCAGCATCGACCAGCCGGGGCGGGAGGCGAGCGGCCTTATGGCGTGGACCAGGCGCTTGTAGGTGATCGTATCTCCGGCATAGACGGGCTTTGACCATTTCAGGTTTTCAAAGCCGGGTGAGGGGCCGAATGTCGGCGGCGTCTCGCCGCGTTTCAAAGCTTCCTTCGTTGCCTTGACGATGGACGCGACATTGAGCTTCATGAACACTGCAGTGGTGTGCCAGCCGGACGCACAAAGTCCGCCGAAGACGCTCTTTTTTGCCGCTTCGCTGTCCAGATGGAACGGCTGCGGATCGTATTTTCTGGCGAAATCGATGATTTCCTCGGCAGTAAACGTATAGCTGCCGATGACGAGGTTCTGCCCGAGATTTTCTTCCAGGAAACTCATGACGCCCCTCCTGCCGTCGCATCGTAATCGCGGCGCAGCATCATGCATGGATGCTGCATTTCGCACACGCTCTCACCACGCTGATTGAACAGTTCATGGTGGAATGTCACCAACCCGATGGCCGGGCGCGATTTGGAAATGCGCTTGTCCTTGATGGTCGTCACACCATTCAGCGTATCGCCCGCAAGCACGGGGCGTTTCCAACGCGTGAATTCGACGCCGGGACCGCCCTGTGACGTTGAGTTTGTAAGATAGGCATCGCAGACCATGCGCATGATGAGGGAGGTGGTCTGCCATCCTGATGCCGCCAGCCCGCCGAGCACGCTCGCCTTGCCTGCTTCCTCATCAAGATGGAACGGCTGCGGATCGAACTCGCTGGCAAACTCGATGATTTCTTGCTTGTTGATCGTACGAGGACCGAAGGGAAGGGTCATTCCCGGCTCCATATCCTCATAAGCATATTTAGGCAGAGGCTTGCTCACCCTCGATCTCCTCCGAGTAGGCATAAAGAAAAGGCCGCCGGTTTTCGGCGGCCTGAACGTATCAGGTATTGAAGCGGAACAGCATCACATCGCCGTCATGGACGATGTATTCCTTGCCTTCGTCCCTTGCCTTGCCGGCTTCCTTCGCTCCGACTTCGCCATTGTATTTGACGTAGTCTTCATAGGCGATGGTCTGGGCACGGATGAAGCCGCGTTCGAAATCGGTATGAATGACACCAGCAGCACCGGGAGCCTTGGTGCCGCGCCGGATGGTCCAGGCGCGGGTTTCCTTCGGTCCGGCGGTGAAATAGGTGATGAGGTCGAGAAGCTTGTAGCCGGCGCGGATCAGGCGGTCGAGGCCCGGTTCTTCAAGGTCCATGCTTTCCAGATATTCCTTGGCTTCCTCATCGGGAAGCTGCGCAACTTCCGCTTCGATTGCAGCCGAAATGATGACCGTCTGGGCACCCTGTTCCTCGGCCATCTTGTCGACGGCAGCGCTATACTCGTTGCCCTTGGCCGCATCGCCTTCAGCGACGTTGCAGACATAAAGAACCGGCTTGGAGGTGAGAAGGTTCAGGCCCTTCAGCGTCAGCAGGTCTTCTGCGGCAATATCCTTCAGCATCAGGCGGACCGGCTGGCCGTTCTGGAGCAGTTCCAGTGCTGCTTCCATCACCGGCAGAATGGTGAGGGCTTCCTTGTCCTTGCCGGTAGCGCGCTTGCGGATTTGCACGATGCGGCGCTCGATGCTTTCGAGGTCCGACAGCATCAGCTCCGTTTCAACCGTCTGGGCGTCCGATACCGGATCGATACGACCTTCGACATGCGTGATATCGTCATCCTCGAAGCAGCGCAGCACATGCACGATGGCATCCACTTCGCGAATATTGGCGAGGAACTGGTTGCCGAGACCTTCACCCTTCGATGCGCCGCGCACGAGGCCGGCAATATCAACGAAGTTGATGCGGGTCGGGATGATTTCCTTCGAACCGGCAATCCGGGCGATATCGTTCTGGCGCGGATCGGGAACCGCCACTTCGCCCGTGTTCGGCTCAATGGTGCAGAACGGATAGTTTGCGGCCTGTGCGGCGGCCGTTTTGGTCAGCGCGTTGAAAAGCGTCGACTTGCCAACATTTGGCAGACCGACGATGCCGCATTTGAAACCCATGATCGTACCTATCAGACTAGAATTCTATTGTTGTGGCTATGCGTCATCGGACCGTGAAGCGTCAAGAGGCGGAGGCGTCGCGCCCTTGGGAACGGCTTACTTTTACGCATTCTCCCATGCAAAACCGCTTCGCACTTTTGCTGGAAATGCTTTAGTCCTTTTTGCCAAGCAGCTTTTTCAGCATTTCAGCCATCGGGCCGCTGGCAGGAATATTCGGCTTCTTCTGGTTCTGCCGCGCCTGGCGAATATGGCTCTGCGCCTTTGGTGGCGCCTTTTCCAGTTGTGCGGGATCGGCCTTGAAACCGCTGGGCCGTTGATTGCCGTCGCCCATGGCGAGCGCAATGCGGTTCATGAAGCTGTTGTCTTCGCCCTTGGCGGCAAGCAGGCCCACATTGTCGGCAATAGCGCCCAGGAGCGTATCCAGCCATTCATTGTCGGCCTTGGCGAAATCGCCGAGGACATAGTTATGCACGAGTTCCTTCGCACCCGGATGGCCGATGCCAAGCCGCATGCGGCGATAATTCTGGCCGCCGGGGAAGGCCTGCATATGCGCGTCGATGGATTTGATGCCGTTATGGCCGCCGGAGCCGCCGCCGGTCTTGATGCGCAGCTTGCCGGGAATGAGGTCGAGTTCGTCATAGATCACGACAAGATCGGCAGGTGTCAGCTTGTAGAAGCGCATGGCTTCGCCGATGGACTGACCCGAAAGGTTCATAAAAGTCTGCGGCTTGACCAGCAGCACTTTTTCGCCGTCGATCACACCGTCGGCAATCTCGGCCTGAAACTTCTTCTGCCAGTTGGAAAAGCGATGGCGGCGGAATATTTCATCCGCCGCCATGAAACCGATATTGTGCCGGTTATGCGCATATTTGGGGCCCGGATTGCCAAGACCTGCAATGAGCAGCATGGTTCAGAGCCCCTTCTGTAGCGCTTCCCGAAAAGTGGGAACCGGTTTTCGGATAAGAAGCGCGTTAGCGCTCCTGTGCGGAAAGCGATTATTCGCCGTCCTTGGCTTCTTCTTCTGCAGCGCCTTCCGAAGCAGCTTCTTCCGACTTCAGGCCGGCAGGAGCAGCAATCGTGGCGATGGTGAAGTCGCGATCCTGGATGGCAGCGGTCACGCCCTTCGGCAGCTTGATCGCCGAAATGTGGACGGAGTCGCCGATTTCGAGGCCGGTCAGGTCGAACTCGAGTGCTTCCGGAATTGCATTGGCCGGAACGATCAGTTCAACGTCGTGACGAACGATGTTGAGAACGCCGCCGCGCTTGATGCCCGGAGCTGCTTCTTCGTTCTTGAAGTGAACAGGAACATTCACGTGGACGACCGACTTCGCGGAAACGCGCAGGAAGTCGACATGCTGCGGGAAGTCACGGACCGGATCCAGCTGGTAGTCCTTCGGGAGGACCTGAATCTTCTTGCCGTCTACTTCGATCGTGGCAACAGTGGTCTTAAAGCCACCGCCATGAATCTTGTAGAAGATCTCCTTGTAGGAGACGGCGATTGCGAGGGGTTCCTGCTTGTCGCCATAGATGACTGCAGGAATCTGGCCGTTGCGACGCAGTTCGCGGGAGGACCCCTTACCAACCCGGGTACGCAGATCGGCCTTGAGCACGTAAGTCTCGCTCATGGCATTTCCTTTCGATGTTACTGGAGTGTCGCTCGCTGTATAATTTGCGCATGATCTTGTCCGAAAACCGGTTTCCACTTTTCGGGATCATGCTTCAACAAACGACATGAAACAGCCCGTATTGTCTGTCACAAGGTGAAAGACCGGACCGCTCCATTCCGCGTTGCCTCCAAGGGTGTCTACGCGGATGGCGCTGGCTATAGACCATAGCGTGCGGCGGCGCAAGTTTTTTGGATTTGCCTTACACGGGAGGGCAACGGGCCATAGTTGAAAAAACGATCTCGATGGCCTATATTCGGATCGGTAGCTGAAGCGCGAACTCCAGCTACCGTGTTCTTAGCTAAAGAAATGTACCCGCACTGTGGCTTGCCAGCTGGTGCGGGTTTTCTTTATTCTAAGCGTGAATCTAATGGGTATTAACCACATAGAGTCCACCTCCGAATAGAGGGCAAAGCCTATGCCTAGGTCGGAGCGGCTCATCCTCCCCGACGCGCCCGCTGGCTAGTGTGGTGGATTTGAAGTTCCCATAATTTGCATGGCATCAGCGTTCAGGAACTTCAAATCCGTAAACCACACTAGATTCTATATGTTACTAGTGTGGCTTTGAATCCGAAATTCGTACACAGCTTGCTCCCGCGTGAGACGAATTTCGGATTCGCCACACTAGACGCTTGCTGCTTTTGCCCCCTGTTTGGATAGCTATCAAAACTTCAGGTTGAAATCTACCGCCCGGCATCTGTGGGCATCTGTCTTAACGGGTGGCGATGACGACCGCAAAAGTGTTAAGCGAATGCCTGATCGACCGCAGGCTTGGCCGTGCGAGTCGTTTGTTCCTGCTATGTTGAAACAAGGAGGCGAGATGCAGGTCGGTATCGACATGGGTGCAGTTGCTGGAAGCGGTTCTGCCTCGGCAGCGGCGCTTGGCGGTGGCAAGCAGGCCATGCTTGATCTTGAGGAGCTTCTCGCCACGCGTTTGCTCGTGCAGGGCAATTCCGGCTCCGGCAAATCGCATCTTTTGCGCCGCCTTCTGGAACAGAGCGCGCAATGGGTGCAGCAGTGCATCGTCGACCCTGAAGGCGATTTCGTCACGCTTGCCGATCTTTACGGCCATGTCGTTGTCGATGCCGCCCGTACCGAAGCCGAACTGACACGCATTGCCGGACGCATCCGCCAGCATCGTGTTTCGGTGGTGCTCAATCTGGAAGGTCTCGATGTCGAGCAGCAGATGCGCTCGGCTGCGGCTTTTCTTGGCGGTTTGTTCGATGCCGAGCGCGACTATTGGTATCCGATGCTCGTGGTTGTGGATGAGGCGCAGCTTTTTGCGCCTGCTGCCGCCGGTGAAGTGTCGGATGAAGCGCGCAAGCTTTCCCTCGGAGCGATGACCAATCTCATGTGTCGCGGACGAAAGCGTGGCCTTGCGGGTGTTATCGCCACGCAGCGACTGGCGAAGCTTGCCAAGAACGTTGCAGCTGAAGCTTCGAACTTCCTCATGGGGCGTACATTTCTCGATATCGATATGGCGCGCGCCGCTGATCTTCTGGGCATGGAGCGCAAGCAGGCTGAAATGTTCCGCGATCTGCAGCGCGGACATTTCGTGGCGCTTGGCCCCGCATTGTCGCGTCGTCCATTGCCGATCAAGATCGGCAAGGTGGAGACATCGGCGCGGTCTTCATCGCCGAAACTGATGCCACTTCCTGATGCGCCGGAAGATGCGCTCGACCTCATCTTCACGCCTGCGCCGCAGGAAATCCGTGCTGCCGTGCGCAGAGCGCCGCCGCCTCCACCGCCGCCATCGACGGCGGAGATTCTGGCGCAGGTAGCAAAGCCGAAGCCCGAAGCCGAACCGGCACAGGAACCTTTGTTCCCCGGCATGGTGGAAGCCGAACGGGATGAGCTCCTCGAAAAGGTCATGCGCGAGATCGTGGACGATCCGGAAGCGTCGTTCCGGTCCGTGGCCGTGCTTTATCAGGACTTTCTGGTGCGCTGTCGCATTCACCGCGTTCCGGGCGAACCGCTGGCTCTCCCTGCCTTCCGCCGCAGGCTGGCGGTGGCGCAGGCCAGCATTGAAAGCGATGTGGCCAGTGGCGAAACATGGCAGCAGGCGCTGTCCCTGTCGGAAAGCCTCACCGACGATGTGCAGGGCGTGTTCCTGATCGTTGCGCAGGCGGCTGTCACCGGCGCGCCTTGCCCGTCCGACGCAGCGCTGGCGCGCGCCTATGGCACGCACTCGTTCAGCCGTGCCCGGCGTCTGCTGACCTATTTTGAAGAACGCGGGCTCCTGGTTGTGCGCAACGATTTCAAGGGAATGCGCATCGTCAATTTTCCCGATCTCGCCTGCGAAACGGCACCGGGCGACCCGAATGCGCCGGATGAGCTGGCGGAAGAAGGCGCTGCGGCTGAGTAAGCTGTGAAAACCGTCATGAACCTGTAATGATCCTCGCCGACAGCTGCACTACAGTTGCATTCTTCGTGATGCCGGGCTGCAAAGAGCAATTTGTCTGCGTTCCGGTGCTCGCGTACCTTTAAGTACGCTCTGCTCCGGTACTCGAAAATCACTCTTTTCGCCACGGTCTGACGAATTTGCAACTGTAGTGCCAAGGATCATTCAGGATGACAGCGTGACACAGCCAATTCAGCAACCGGGCTACAAAGAACTCTTCGCGACATTCGGCAAGATCGGGCTTCTGTCCTTCGGCGGGCCGGCCGCGCAGATCGCCATGCTGCAGCGCATTCTCGTGGATGAAAAGAAATGGATGGATCAGGAACGGCTGATCCATGCGCTCAATTTCTGCATGTTGCTGCCGGGGCCGGAAGCCATGCAGCTTGCGACCTATTCCGGTTGGGCGGTTAAGGGCTGGCGCGGTGGCCTTCTGGCAGGGCTTCTGTTTGTGCTGCCCGGCGCTGTCGTCATGCTTGCATTGTCGGCGCTGTATATCTCCTTCGGGCATGTCGACATCGTGGCCGGGCTGTTGTTCGGCCTCAAGGCTGCGGTTCTGGCCGTGGTTTTTGAAGCGCTTTATCGCATGGCTAAACGGACGCTGGCCTCGGGGTTCTCCTATGCAGTGGCGATTGCGGCATTCGTTGCGATAGCCTTCCTGAAACTGCCGTTTCCGCTCGTCGTCCTGCTGGCGGCTCTTGCAGGTGGCCTGCGGCATATCGTGCAGGGAAATGGTGCTGCCACAATTCTGGGAGAGGCGACGCCTGGCGCCTTGCGCGAATTCACGCAGCAAACGCTCATCTGGGGCGGGCTGTGGCTTTTACCTTTGCTCGGGCTTTTCTTCGCTTTTGGTGGCGCGCATGTTTTTGTGCAGGAGGCGGCATTCTTCTCGAAGCTTGCTGCGGTGACTTTTGGGGGCGCTTATGCAGCTCTTTCCTATACGGCGCAGCAGGCGGTCGAGCATTTCGGCTGGATGAAGCCGGGGGAAATGCTGACCGGGCTCGGTCTGGCGGAAACCACGCCGGGACCGCTGATCCTGGTGCTGGTCTTTGTCGGCTTTGTGGGGGCTGCGAACCTGTCGGGCCTGCCGCCGCTTCTGGGCGGCTTTTTCGGCGGACTGATCGCGCTCTGGTTTACCTTCGTGCCCTGTTTTCTATGGATATTGGCGGGCGCGCCATTCGTGGAGCGGCTGCGTCAGGTGCGCTGGCTGTCGGCCATGCTGGGCGGGATTACGGCTGCGGTCGTCGGCGTGATTGCCAATCTGGCGCTGTGGTTCTCGCTGCATGTCCTGTTTTCGCAGATTGTCGAGAAGGCTATCGGCCCCTTCACATTGCCGCTGCCGGTCTGGGGCACAATAGACAATGCCGCCGTCCTGATTGCAGGCGCGGCGGCATTCTTGCTTGTTGTTCTGAGGCTCAACATGCCGCTCGTGCTGTTGCTGGCGGCATGTCTCGGAATTGTAATCCGGCTGGTGTTTTAGTCGAACAGGCTCGAAACGGACTCTTCCGCTGCCGTGCGGGCGATGGCTTCGCCAATCAGGTCCGAGATCGAGAGGACGCGGATATTTGGCGCATCATTGATGGCGGTGGTCGGCTGGATGGAATCGGTGATGACCAGTTCCTTCAGCTTGGACGAGGCGATACGGGCAACGGCGCCGCCGGACAGAACACCATGCGTGATGTAAGCGGTGACGCTGTTCGCGCCCTTGGCCAGCAGGGCCTCGGCTGCGTTGCAGAGCGTGCCGCCGGAATCAACGATATCGTCGAACAGCAGACAATCTTTGCCAGCCACTTCACCGATGACGTTCATGACTTCCGATTCACCTGGACGTTCGCGACGCTTGTCGACGATGGCGAGCTGCGCATCGATGCGCTTTGCGAGCGAACGGGCGCGAACCACGCCGCCAACGTCAGGCGAAACGACCATGCAATTACCGGTTGCGTAATTGGCCTTCACATCGCGGGCGATGACCGGAACGGCGTAGAGGTTGTCGGTCGGGATATCGAAGAAGCCCTGAATCTGACCGGCATGAAGGTCAAGCGTCAGGACGCGGTTCGCACCGGCTTCGGTGATGAGATTGGCGACCAGCTTGGCAGAGATCGGCGTACGCGGGCCGGGCTTGCGGTCCTGACGGGCATAACCGAAATAGGGCAGGACGGCAGTGATGCGACGTGCCGACGAGCGGCGGAAGGCGTCGATCATGATGAGCAGTTCCATCAGGTGATCGTTTGCCGGGTAGGAAGTCGATTGCAGTACGAATACGTCTTCGCCGCGCACGTTTTCCTGAATCTCTACGAAGATTTCCTGATCGGCGAAGCGACGGACGCTGGCCTTACCGAGTGGAATGTTGAGATACTGAGCAACGGATTCGGCAAGAACCCGGTTGGAGTTGCCTGCGAAAAGTTTCATTCTTTTGCCTCTGACGCCGATGCGGTCGCGGTTTGCAGTTTGGTTCTGTCGCAACAGTCCGCCGGAACGGACTTAATCTCTTAAAAACTTTAAAGCTGCGTACGGTCTGACCGGCCAAGTACTGCAGCTAGAAAGGTTTTCTTTCGGATGTGGGGCCTATTGCAAAGAGTCATCGCCATTGCAAGGCCCTCAGGAACACAATTGCTGTAAAAAGCCCGGTTTTCCGGCTTTCCCACAGTAGGCAAAACAGATTCAGCAAAAGATTTCAGTCTTTTGCTGCCAAAGCAAGTTTCTATGCGCGATTTGCCGCAAGCCAGGTCGAATATTCCTGCATGGTCCGGTCGGCGATTGTCTGCATTGCGGAAGCCGGAACGACACTCCATGAGTCTGCGGCAGCACCTGGAACTTTCTCCTGCCCCTGTATCCGGTGAAGGCGGTTGCCGGAAGCATCCAGAACATCCCAGACGTAAAGCACGGTGGTCTGATTATCTTCCGAAAGAACGGAGAAATATCCCTTCATCACATAGGCAGCACTTGGATCGTTATTGCCTGCAAGCTCAATGCCCTTCGTCTTGGCATCGTCATTCATGCGATGGGTCAGCGGCGTCACCACATTGACCGGTGCGCCGACAATCGGGGCGATATGCAACTTGCCCGGCTTGAGCGCTGCACTGCGCTGCGGTGCCACTGGCGTGGTCGTCGCAGGTGCTGTGCCGGTTGTGGCCGGAGTTGTTCCCGTGGGCTGCACGGGAGCGGTGCCCGTCGCCGGGGTGCCCGGTGTCGCGGCTGGCGTAGTAGTTTGCCCGGAATTTTGCCCGGAATTTTGATTGCTACCCTGTACGTTCAGAGCGGACTCAGTGCTGTTGCAGGCGGCCAGGACGCTTGTAAGCACTCCGGCCAGCAACAACATCGTTGAAAGACGTGCCTTGTTCATGTTCGGCTTCATGCTCCTGAAGGCGCAGGTTCTCTGCGGTCGGGCATTTTCAGTTCAAAATAATCTATCGATTTTATCGACGTGCATCTTGCCCGAAAGCCGCTTTGCAGTTTCCGGGTTGCGCTTGTGGCAGTTTTATCGCCGATTGCGCCTCATTTTACAATCATATCAAGAGAATGGCGGGATAATGGCTGAGCTGCGCCATTTGTTGTGAGATATGTCTGCCCCAGCGTCATGGCGGTTTGGGTGTCGGAATCCATGATGATCATATGTGCGAAAAGCGTCATGTCCGGCTGGATGCTTTCCGGGTTTCCGGCATAGAATATCTGCGGGTCCATCCATGATGGCGTGAAACGTGCTCCCACTGAATAGCCACAAGTATTGAGGCGATGGCGGGTAAGGCCGTGTGCCTCCATGGTCCGCGCATGGGCGTCAAAGACGTCGCCGAATGTCGAGGCGGGCGTCATGGCTGCTTCCACGGCCTCCAGCGCCTCGCGTGCAGCCGCATAGAGCTCCAGATGATGTGTGGTCGGCTTGCCGACGACGATCGTGCGCATCATCGGCGCGTGGTAATGCCGGAAGACGCCCGACCATTCGAGCGTGAGCTGATCGTTCTTGTTCAGCTTGCGCCGACCGGATTTGTAGCGGCAGAGCAGGGCATCGTCGCCGGAGCCGATGATATATTCGTTGGCGGGAAAATCGCCGTCGCCGGCAAAATTGGTGCTCATCATCGCAGCCAGAATATCGGTTTCGCTCGCCCCGCCTTTGGTGAGCTTTATCGCAGCGTCGAGTATGTCGTCGCTGAGTTCGGCGGCGCGTTTCGCATAGGCAATTTCCGCAGGGCTTTTGAGCAGCCGCAGGCGATCCACCATGCCGGAAGCATCGTAAAGCTTGGCAAAGCTCTGCAGCTGTTCGTCCAGCTTGCGCGCATTGGCGCCGGTAAGGCCATGTGTCTGGTACTCGATCCCGATCCGGGTGCCGAGAAGGTCGAGTTCGGTCAGAATATTGCGAAGGTCGGACGCCGGATTGGCATTGTCGCGATCGGTCCAGACGACGACGTTCTCGATGTTCGACGTATGACGCGCCTGCCGCAAATCGGCGGAGCGTGTCATCAGCACCTTCGACCCGTCGGCCTTCACGACGAGGCATTGGAAGAAGCAGAAGCCGAACGTGTCATAGCCCGTCAGCCAGTACATGCTCTCCTGCGCGAACAGCAGAAGCGCATCCAGCTTTTCCTCCTCCATCTTCAAGATCAGACGGTCGCGACGTGCTGCGAATTCTTCCGGCTCGAAGTGAAGGGCCATGCGGTTCTCCTAATCTTCTATGATGGCGATCGCTGCAATCTGACGCCCGTAGTCGGGTTCGTTGCGATGGGTGGTGCGCCGGTAGGAATAGAATTGTTCCTCATCGGCATAGGTGCACTGGCGAAGGGATTCTGCCCGCACACCAGCCTTCGTCAGCCGGTCGGTGATGAATGTCCACAGATCGAACAGTTTGTGTTCCGGCTTGTCGGAAGGCCGGAAATAGGTGGTGTAGGCAGCATCTCTGCCGATGAATTCTGCATAGAATTCCGGCCCGACTTCGTAATTTTCCGGCCCGATCGTCGGCCCGAGAACAGCAACGATGTTCTCGCGTTTCGCACCGAGGCCGATCATGGCTTCAATCGTGTTTTCAAGGACACCGCCGAAAGCGCCACGCCATCCGGCATGGGCGGAGCCGATGACTCCCGCTTCGTGATCTGCAAAAAGCACAGGCCCGCAATCGGCAGACAAAGCACCAATGGCGATGCCCGGCACATTTGTGACCATTGCGTCGGCCTTCGGGCGTGGAGCGCCGAACGGCTCGGTGACGTGCAGGACATCGGGCGAATGAACCTGATGCACGGTCATGAGATGATCGGGTGCAACGCCAAGGTTCTCGGCGACGCGGCGGCGATTCTCGGCAACTTTTTCCGGCACATCGTTTGACCCGCTTCCAACGTTCAGGCCCGTATAGATGCCATCGGAAACACCGCCCCTGCGGGTGAAAAAGCCATGCGCGATCCGCTTCCCGTTCTGTCCGACGGGCTTTTCAAGGAGAGGCGAGCGGAGTGGTTGCGGCATGTCGGTCATCTTGCTTCACTTTCCAAAGTGTCTGGTCCAAAAGTCGCCATGCCTTGCTGCAAATGGCGTTTTTCTCCGCTTCCGGTGCTCATGTACCTTTAAGTACACTGCGCTCCGGTTCTCGAAAACCACCATTTTCGCTACGGCCTGACGCTTTTTGATCCAGACACTAAACGGCGGGATGGTGGGGGAGGAGAGTCTGCTTGTCAATCGAAGCTTTCGCCGTCATGGAACTGCAAACGGAATGAGTTTTGTGTCGGAATCGCTGATGGCCAGCACCTTGAACAAGGTTCCCATTTGATCGGGGGCGGCCAGTCTTTCGACGTCCTGCCGGATTTTTTCCTGAAACGCTGCATCCTTGTCCGCGCCAAGCCGTCCTGCGCGATCAAGCAGGCCCATTGCGAGCAGAAATTCGCCCTGCGTCATTGTTCCGGTCTTGCAGCCGCTGGCCCGCGCGGTCTTGTCCAGAATGTCGAAATCGACATGGCTGGTGAGGTCCGCAATGCCCGGATTGGCAAATACATCGTCAAACCCGTGTTTCAACATGGCTTGCAGCGTATCGCCGAAACCGGCTTTCAGATGGCCATAGTCGATGTTGAGCGCTGCGCCGCGTGTGGTCGCGATACGGCTGGCGATTTCCTGCATCAAGGCGGTGCGCGCCGGGGCCGCTTCAAAGATTGCACCTTCGGGTGCTTCCGCATGCCCTGCAGGTAACAGTGCCGGATCTATGCCGCCCAGACCGCTGACGAAATGGAATTCGCCCTTTTCGTCGAGCGCGATCATCCGTTCGACAAAGCGGCCATCGACCTTGACGAACTGCCGAAACGGGATCGCATCGAACAGCTCATTGGTCACGAGGATCAGCGGCCCGTCAGCTATGTTGGAAAAGCGCTCGAACCAGTCGATCTTCGCGCCTGCGTCGGACAGTTTTTCCTTTTGCTTTTCGGCAAGGCGCGGGCTCGTTTCGACCATGGCGACACGCACATGGCCCAGCATTTGCGGGGCGAGCCTGCCAATGGTGCGCAGCATATCGCTCATCAGCGTGCCGCGACCGGGGCCGATTTCACAAAGCACGATATTGTCCGGTCGTCCCAGCGCATCCCATTCGCTGACGCACCAGATGCCGATCAGTTCACCGAACATCTGGCTTACTTCCGGCGCAGTGATGAAGTCGCCGTCACGTCCGAAAGGTTCGCGTGTCGTATAATAGCCTGCCTCGCGGTCGCCGAGGCAGGCTGCCATGTAATCGGCGACGCTGATCGGCCCGGAAGTGGCGATCAGGCGTTTCAGCCGGTCTTTCAGCGAAAGATCAGGCATCCTTGGCTGCAGTCCGGTTTGCGCGCCACATGGCCCAAAGCCCGATCAGTACCATCGGCACCGAGAGGACCATGCCCATGGTAAGCCAGCCGCCAAACAGATAGCCGAGCTGCGCATCCGGCTCGCGGAAGAATTCGACCACGATACGGCTGAGGCCGTACCCTGTGACGAAAGCGCCAGCAATGAAGCCGGGCTTCTTCAGTTTGCGTCCGACCCAGACGAGGAGGAACAGTACGAAGAAGAGGACCACACCTTCAAGGAAAGCTTCGTAAAGCTGGCTTGGATGACGCGGCAGCGGGCCTCCATTGGGGAAGTAGACTGCCCATGGCACATCACTGACACGACCCCAAAGTTCCGAATTGATGAAATTGGCGACGCGCACCACGCCAAGCCCGACAGGAACACCGGCGGCAATCGTGTCGAACATGCTCCAGACCTTGATGCCACGCGAGCGGGCAAACAGGATCATGGCGAGTGTTGTGCCCAGAATGCCGCCGTGAAACGACATGCCGCCATCCCATACCGCCGGAATGGCAAGCGGGTTGGAGATATAATAGGAGAAATTATAGAAGAGCACGTAGCCGATACGACCGCCGAGCACGACGCCAAGCGCTGCCCAGATGACGAAATCATCGAGGGCTTCCGGCGCCATGGGCGGCTGGTTGTTGGCCCACAGGCGGTGGCTCCGTAGGAGCTTCTTGCCGTACCACCAGGCGAACATGATGCCGACGACATAGCCGAGGCCGTACCAGTGCACTGCCAGCGGTCCGACCCGGAAGATCACCGGATCGATATTTGGGAAGGCGAGCGCCGATGCGGGCAGCAACGTCTCAATCATGAAATCACTCCGTTTTGTGACGGAACATGCTGGACCGACCCGTTATGGTCAAGCTGTTCCCGTCGGCTGCAAATCGCGTTTGCAAATCGCGTTTGCAAATAGCGTTTGCAAATAGCGTTTTCCGGGCTTCCGGTGCTGATCTACCCTTAAGGTAGCCTTAAGTACATTCGCTAGTGGCGCTTCCGGTTCCCGGTCGCTGTCATTTTCGCGTGGCCCGTAGTTTTGATTCAAGTGCGCCGAACCTGATCACTTTCTATAGCTGCGCTTGCATCGGAACTGAGACGGCCCTATTTCAAATTTATGTTTTCAACAGGTCTCACCTGGAAATAAGGAATGATTGCCATGACCAGCGGACAGAACCGGGTTCTCGATGAACTCGCCAAGCTTGTGACGGATGCGGCAGGCGCTGCGCAGGGCGTGCGCCGTGAAGTGGAAACGGCGTTGCGTTCCCAGAGCGAGCGTGTGCTCAACACGCTCGATGTCGTACAGCGCGAAGACTTCGAAGCCGTTCGCGAAATGGCAATCAAGGCGCGTGCGGAAAACAGCGCGTTGCTGGCAAGAATCGAAGCTCTCGAAGCACGTCTTGCGAAATTCGAAGTTGATTCTGATGCCAAATCGGCAAAATCGGCTTCATCTTCGGCAAAATCCAAAAATAATCCCTGAATATTTATTAACAGGCCGCAAGTGGCAAAAACCCTTGTCTTAGAGTCGGTTAAGGCAAGGGTCGCGGTCGGTCCCTCGTATATTTCCACATGCTTTCACGGCTCTTTGTTCAAAAGGGGCTGGCGTTCAGATTCAGCATCAATAGACTGAAAACACTACATGATTCGTAACGCGGTCATGTAGGCGGCGGCGAGGGGCTGAGTGTCAGGTTTCGCGTCTTTCAGGCTGCTTTCCAGTATCAGTTGCGTATGTGCGTGTGCCATTGAGGCGCTTGCATGCCGTCGTGCATGCCGGTTCCTCAACCGATCAATTCGTGCCTGTTTTCCTGCGCTTGTTCTTGCGCGGTGGCCGGCACGGGCGAGCAATGACTTGCGCGCCGGGAATTAGGAAGCATCTGGGGGCAGATGGTTCCCAGAACAGGAAACGGACATGAGCCTTCTTGAGCTTGAATTCGCACGTGAGGCACATCCAGTGGATGTGATCGAACAGGTCGCGCATTCAAACGACTGGACGTTCGAGCGGACTGGCGACGACGAAATCGCAATTTCGGTTGCGGGCAACTGGACTGACTATCACATCTCGTTTTCCTGGATGGAGGATTTCGAGGCACTGCATCTGGCCTGCGCATTCGACATCAAGGTGGCCGAGCCACGTGTGAACGAAGTGATGCGCCTGCTGTCGCTCATCAATGAAAAGCTTCTGATGGGCCATTTCGATCTCTGGCAGCAGGAAGGCGCGATCATGTATCGCCAGTCGCTGCTGCTGGCAGGTGGTGCGGAACCGACGAGCCGTCAGGTGGAAGTGCTGCTTTCGGCGGCGCTGGAAGCTTGCGAAGCCTATTTCCAGGCCTTCCAGTTTGTGGTCTGGTCGGGTGTTACGGCGCGTGAAGCGCTTGAATGCGTGGTGTTCGAGACCGTCGGTCGCGCCTGACTACAAATCAGTTGAATTTTGGCCCGGCGCTCGCGCCGGGTTTTCTGCGAGGCCGGGAGCGCAGGCCGGGGAGTGAAAAAATGAGCGAAGCAACCACCATCACCTGGGCAGATTTCGAACAGGTCGATATCCGCAGCGGAACCATTGTGGAAGCTGTGCCATTTCCCGAAGCGCGCAAGCCCGCCTTCAAGCTGAAGATCGATTTCGGCGAAAAGATCGGCATCAAGAAGTCGTCAGCCCAGATCACCCGGCACTACACGCCGGAGCAACTCATCGGCAAACAGATCATGGCCGTGGTGAATTTCCCGCCACGACAGATCGGCCCGTTCATGTCGGAAGTCTTGACACTCGGCATGCCGGATGAAGATGGCGAAGTGGTTCTCGCTGCAATCGACAAACCCGTGCCGAATGGTGGCAAGCTTTATTGAGAGCGGATGATTTCGCGTTAAGCAAGCGCGTTTCTCCCTCATCCTGAGGAGGCTCCTGAGCTTGCGAAAGAGCCATCTCGAAGGACGAGGGCAAGCACCGTGCGTTTTCCCTCGCCCTTCGAGATGCCGTTTTCAACGGCTCCTCAGGATGAGGGAAAAGAATAGCGTTGGAAGTATGGAACTCCGTTGTCGGATCGCTCTGTCGATGTGCAGCCGCGCATTTGACGGGGCCAGAACGCTTTAAGCCGGAATATGGATGGTCGCGCGCAGGCCGCCGGTCGGGGCGTCTTCCAGCGTAATGTCGCCACCGTGGCTGCGTGCAATATCGCGTGCAATAGCAAGACCCAGCCCGCCCGTGCCGCCGGAATCCTGCGTTCGCGCTTCATCCAGCCGGACGAAAGGCTTGAAAACGTCTTCGCGACGGTCTTCCGGAATGCCCGGCCCGTCATCGTCCACAACGACTTTCAGCCAGCCTTCGACATGCGAAATCGACAGCTCGACATTCTGCGCATGACGGAAGGCGTTTGATACGAGATTGCTGACCAGCCGCGAGAAGGCGTTCGGACGCACATGGATCTCGCTGTCGCCTTCAATATGATACTTGAAGCCGCGCTCGCGCAGGCGTGCTTCATGCTCCAGTTTTTCGCAAAGCCTCGTGACATCGTAGCTTGCGGTTTCCTCCGAACCTTCGCCACGCGCAAAGGCGAGATAGCCTTCGAGCATGGTCTGCATGTCGGCAATATCCTGATTGAGCGGCTCGGTGTCGATCGAGTGGCCAGCCAGCGCAAGCTGCAGCTTGAAGCGGGTCAGAATGGTGCGCAGATCGTGGCTGACGCCGGAAAGCATGGCAGTGCGCTGCTCGATCTGGCGTTCGATGCGCGAGCGCATCTGAATGAAGGCGATGCCTGCACGGCGCACTTCCTCGGCTCCGCGCGGATGGAACCCCTCCGGCATGGGACGCCCCTTGCCGAAACTCTCTGCGGCCTCGGCAAGCTGCTGGATCGGCTTGATCTGGTTGCGCAGGAAGGCGATGGCGATAATCAGCAGAACAAGTGCGGTGCCCACCATCCACGTCAGGAAGATGCCTGTATTGGATGCATAGGCCTGGCTGCGCCGCGCAAAGACGCGCAACACCTTGTCCTCCAGCTTGATGCGGATTTCGATGAGATCGGAATCGCCCACCGTATCGACCCAGAAGGGCCGATTGATCTGGCGGGTGATCTCTTCACTCAAGAAGTAATCGAGAATGGCGAAAAAGGGCTTGGGGCCGGGAGGTGGTAGCGGATCGGGCGGCAGGATCGAAATGTTCAGCGCCAGCCGCTGCTGCGCGATACGGATGAGATTGTCGTAGCCCGGTTCCTGCGGATAGGTTTCGAGAATGTCGATGATGCCTGCAATATCGCGCACAACGGCGGTCGACAGTCGTTCGGTCACCATCTGCCAGTGACGCTCCATGAACACATAGGCGATCACGGACTGGAGCAGAACCATCGGGGCAATGATGATGATGAGCGACCGCGCATAAAGCCCCTTCGGCATGATGCGCGCCAACCAGCGGGAGAATTTTCTCAAGGGCGATTTCATCGTGTTAAAACGTCCCTCAGTACCCTGTGGTTGCGCTCAAAAGACTTATTTTGTCGCAAAGCCGCTTCACACTTTTTGGCTCGAAAAACGCTTCCGGAAATATTGCTGTCTGCAAATGGCGTTTTCCATGAACAACATTGCGGCTGCACCTTTGGTACCTGCCGCCCTGCGTTTTGAGAAAACACCATTTCTGATCGCGATATTCCTGATTGCCGATGGTTGCTATTCGATGCTGAGCTTGTAGCCGATACCGCGCACGGTCTGGAGCCAGACCGGATTGGCCGGGTCCTGCTCGATCTTGCGGCGAAGGCGATTGATCTGGACGTCGATCGTGCGTTCACCGACATCGCCATCCTGACCGGTCAGCTCATGGCGGGGGATCGTCTCGCCGGCACGCTCGGCGAAAATCGCCATGATATCCTGCTCACGATCCGTCAGCTTGATTGTTTCCGTACCCTTTTTCAGCTCGCGGCGCGGGATGAAGAAAGTATAGGGGCCGAACACGATCTGCTCGATTTTCGGCTGTGCGGGTGGCGCGCCGCGGCGCAGGATATTGTTGATGCGAAGCGTCAGCTCGCGGGGATCGAACGGCTTGGGCAGATAATCGTCCGCACCGGCAGCCAGACCGTCGATGCGGCTGTCGGTTTCCGACAATGCCGTCAGCATCAGGATGGGGACGTTCTTCTGCTCGCGCAGCGATTTCGTCAGCGAAACGCCGGTTTCGCCCGGCATCATGACGTCGAGGATCAACAGATCGAAATCGATGCCTTCGAGCTTGCGGCGCGCTTCGGCAGCGCTTCCAGCCATGGTGACACGGAATCCGCTATTGGTCAGATATTGTGAGAGAAGGCTGCGGATACGCGTATCGTCGTCAACGACGAGGAGATGCGGCGCGTCGTCCGAGAGCGTCTTTTCTTCTTCTACAGCCATGGCGTCTTTCGATCCCATTCCGATAATTTTACTTCAGCATTCCAGCTTATGCCCGATGCTTTGGTGCACATATTATCGACTGGAATGCGGCACGTCCATTCACTGCCTGCGTGGACCTGTTTTTATACAAGCACTTATTGTCTGATCCAAAAGTCGCCATGCCTTGGCTCGCAAACAGCGTTTTTCTGCGCTTCCGGTGCTCATGTACTTGCTCAGACGCATAATCTTATCCGAAAAGTCTACAACTTTTCGGGATTATGCTTAGCAGTACACTGCGCTCCGGTTCTCGAAACCCACCATTTTCGCCACGGCCAGACGTTTTTATTCAGACACTTTGTGCAACTAGACGTAACACTCAAACCCAGTGTCGCTCGGTTCAGAGATGTCTGGTCGAACTATCTTCGGCAGAAAACTCGTCGATCTGGGCGCGCCGCTCGGGGTTGACCATATTATAGAGGAAGCGCTCGATGACTTCCCGGTCCTGCGGCGCACAGTCTTCCAGTGCACGTGCGATGCGTCGTGACTGTGGAAGGGCGAGGGCAAGCGTGAGCTGGCGGCCGCTCTTGGTCGGATAAAGCTTGCGGTGGCGGCGGTCGTGAAGGCCGGTGGCCTGAACCACATGCCCCGTATCGATCAACTGTTTAAGCACGCGCGACAGGCTCTGCTTGGTGATCCGCAGGACCTCCAGCAGCTCGGCAACCGTCATGCCGGGCTTTCGGTTGATGAAGTAGAGAACACGGTGATGCGCCCGCCCGAATCCGATCTTTTCCAGAATAAGATCAGGGTCGGCGGTAAAGTCGCGATAGGAAAAAAACAGTAGTTCGATCACGTTGAGGTCGGCCGCCTCCTCAGCCGTCAACGGATTGCTTATATAATTCATATCGTTCGTCGAATTCACATCGGTGCTCCGTTCTGCTGCGTTAAATATGTCAGCATTATTGACATAATTCAATCGCCCAGATAATTTTCGATAAGTGTAAGCTGGCTTTTTTGGAATAATGTTTGCGCTGATACGTGCAAGGAGGAGGAATAATTGCGCTAACGGGCTTCTCGCCACCGTCTCAATGGGTTGGTGATGAGATGGTTGCCGCAATATTCGAACCCTGTGGAGGATTTATTTTCTTTCCATGCATGCTCCGCCTGGGATTCGCGCAATATGTTTGCGTGACCTCAAAGCATTTTGAACAAAAAGGCCAGCAATTACGCAGGAAAAGGTGGCCGTCTCACCAGTTATATCGATTTAGCTGGGGAAGACGGGATGCGGAGAAGTTTATCTGGTCTGAAGTCGACCTGAAACCAGATCGAGACAGCGCTGCTGAGGCGTATCCCGAAAAGTATGAGGCGATTTTCGGGATACGCGTCAAAATGCATAGACAGGGCATTTCCAAGGTTTCATCCTGAAAAAAGAAATGCTCGATGAAATATTTAGGAGCAAGAAAATGGCTGCGATTCCATTCGATCAACGGGACGGATTTATCTGGCTGGACGGAGAATTCGTCGACTGGAAAGATGCAAAAATCCACGTGCTGACCCATGGTCTGCATTATGCGAGCGCGGTGTTTGAAGGCGAACGCGCCTATGGCGGCGAGATCTTCAAGCTCAATGAGCATACCGAACGCCTGCATGAATCTGCACGCATTCTCGGTTTCGAGATTCCTTTCAGCGTTGCAGAAATCAACGATGCCTGCCGCGAGCTTCTGAAGAAGCAGGGTTTTGAAGACGCCTATGTTCGCCCGATTGCCTGGCGCGGTTCGGAGTCACTGGGGGTCTCGGCGCAGAACAACCGCATTCATCTTGCCATCGCCATCTGGCAATGGCCGAGCTATTTCTCGCCCGAAGAAAAGATGAAGGGCATCCGGCTCGATATCGCTGAATATTGCCGCCCGGACCCGCGCACTGCGCCCTCGCGCTCGAAGGCTGCCGGTCTCTATATGATCTGCACGATCTCCAAGCACGCCGCCGAAGCCAAGGGCTATGCCGATGCATTGATGCTCGACTGGCGCGGACAGGTTGCGGAAGCAACCGGTGCAAACGTCTTCTTCGTGAAGGACGGCGCACTGCATACGCCGAAGCCTGACTGCTTCCTTGACGGTATCACGCGTCGCACGGTCATTGATCTTGCCAAGCGTCGCGGCATTGAAGTCATCGAGCGGGCAATCATGCCGGAAGAACTTGCCGGTTTCTCCGAATGCTTCCTGTGCGGAACAGCAGCGGAAGTGACGCCGGTATCCGAGATCGGTCAATACCGTTTCAAACCTTCCGAAATTACAAATGTTCTAATGAATGACTATTCTGCGGAAGTTCAGCCAAAGCGGGCGGCAGCCGAATAGTAGGTGCCGAACCAAGTTTTAAACAGAAAAAGAGCGGTCTTAGGGCCGCTTTTTTGTTATTCCGTCGCTTATTGTTTGACATTGGAAAGTTTCGGCACAAGATTTTTTTACCGGAGTCGCGCTATTCCGGTTTAAAACTCAGATGGGGTGACGATTATGGAATCTCTACTACCTATCATTCTCCAGCTTGTGGCTGGCGCGGTTGGTGGCAACATCGCCGGAGCAGTGAAGAATATCAGTCTGGGCACCACGGGTAACACGGTGGCAGGCGGCATCGGTGGTGTCATCCTCGGGCAGCTGCTTCCGATGTTGTCTGGCGGTGGCCTCGATTCCGTTCTCAACGGTGTTGTCGGCCAGCTGGCAGGCGGCGGCATTGGCGGTATCGTGCTCACGGCCGTTGTCGGCCTGATCAAGAACGCGATGGCTGCCAAGGCCTGACGCACTAAGACATCCCGAAAAGTGTGAAGCGCCTACGCAGAGAAATCAGTCCACTGGACTGATTTCTGATCCCGCTTCGATCGGGTAACATGTGCGTGAAAGCAAACAGTTGGAGCGCCGGTCTGATTCAATCAGATCGAAATGCGCTCTGGAGACTGCATGGTTGTGGGGACAACCGGTAAGACGAACTGTCGGGGCCTATCCCGGAAACCGTGAAACGGTTTTCGGAGTAGGCACCTCGAACAATCCTGGAGAGGGAAAACGGGCGGCTATCAGCCGCCCGTATCTATTTAAAGCTTCACCTGGCGGGCACAGGACACTATCTCTGTGTCAGAAAGCACCTTCCGGACCGCTATTTATTCAAGTGGAGTAAGACTATGGGGCAATTGCAGGCCATCATCGTTCCCGTCACGCCTTTCCAGCAGAATTGCACCATTCTGTTCGATGGCGAGACCAAGAAGGGTGTTGTGATCGATCCGGGCGGTGACCTGGATCGCATCCGCGAGGCGATTGATTCCCAAGGGATCGATGTCGAGGCCATCTGGATCACGCATGGCCATATCGATCATGCTGCGGCAGCCCTTGATCTCAAGGAAGCCCTGAATGTGGACATTATCGGCCCGCACAGGGATGATAAGTTCCTGCTCGATAATCTGGAAGCGACCGGCCTAAAGTATGGCATCACTGAAGGCGTGCGCAATGTTACGCCGGACCGCTGGCTGGATGAAGGTGACAAGGTTTCCGTCGCCGGGCACGAATTCGACGTCTTCCACACGCCGGGCCATGCGCCGGGGCACGTCGTGTTCTTCAACCCCGAAGCGCGGTTTGCGATAGTCGGTGATGTGCTTTTCAACGGCTCGGTCGGGCGCACTGATCTGCCAGGCGGTGATCACGCGGCGCTGATTCGCTCCATCAAGGAAAAGCTGCTGCCGCTCGGGGACGATATAGGTTTCATTTGCGGGCATGGTCCCGGTGGTCGGTTCGGTGATGAACGGCGCTCCAATCCATTTTTGAACGACATCGGATATGCATAAAAAAAGCCGCCTTTAAAGGCGGCTTTTCCTCGGGATGGTTTGCTTTGGAGCACCGATCTGGTTGAAGCAGATCGGTGCTCTAATCACTTGTTTTGACGCGCATCTTATCCGAAAACCGTTTCACACTTTTCGGGATGTGCTTTAATTTGCGGAGCAGAAGTGATCACGTCCGTCATAACCGCGATAGGTGCCGGTATTCGGATTGAATGACCGGTAACGGTCGGCGCAATACTGGTACCAGCCACGGCTCCATGGCTCATAGCTTGAGCGATAATAAGTCGCCTGACGAGCCGGGGCTGCCGGGTAATAAGCTGGCGGCGGCGGAGGCGGTGCATAGACCGGGGCAGGCTGCACATAGGTCGGTTGTGGCTGGCTCAGCGCGCTGCCGATGAGGGCACCTGCTGCAAGGCCGATCACACCTGCGGCAACGGCGTCGCCATGGTTGCGATGCCGGTCGCGGTAGTAGGGACGATCCCAGCCGCCACGATCCCAGCCATGGCGACCCCAGGAATCTGCCGATGCTGTAGCAAGCGGTGCGGCAACTGCCGCAAGGGATGCCGCTGCCAGAATGGCTGTTTTCGCAAATCGGTTCATTGTTCGCTCCTTCAGAAGCTCGACTGTAATTTCTCCGATACGCTCGCCGAACGGGCACACACGTATCGTTTATGAATAACTAATTAACTGTTTCGACATGAATGGAGGCTGAACAATGGTGAAGGGCGATGGAAAGCTGTCAGTTTCCGGTCAATTACATGCAGCATCTGTAATATTTCGCGCCTGAATGATCATCCGTTCAGGGTTGCATACTGGCAATAAAAAACCCCGGCAAAAGCCGGGGCAAGTGGTAGGTTCTTTTATGAACGATCAGCCGGTAACGGTGATGTTCACGGCCTTCGGGCCTTTGCCGCGACGATCCGGTTCCGTCTCGTAGGAAACCTTCTGATTGTCTGCGAGGCCAGTGAGGCCAGAAGCCTGTACAGCAGAAATGTGTACGAAGATGTCAGCGCCACCGTCGTCCGGCTTGATGAAACCGAAACCTTTTTCGGTATTGAAGAATTTGACCAGTCCGGTCTGTGCCATGGGATCCGTTCCTTTTCCTTGGCGCCACCGCTCTTGTGGAGACAGTGGTATTACAAATTCTGCCAAGCGCACCACACACCCGGCAGAGGGTTATGCAGGCAGTTCTCGACATTGGGAAGGAACCGATCATTGCCGAAGGGGAGCCTTCGACCCGGAACTTATAGCGGCCCCGGCGCGCCGTTCTTCCAGTCTTCCATTTGTTCGCTAAATGCCCGAACAGGTGGAGACTGATCTATGAAGCGGTATTTGGCAAGCAAATTCTTTGGGGGGAACATGATTGGTTATCTTTGAACCGGTATCGTCAGAATTTTTTACGATTGTTTCAAGAAAATCATCGACTCAATCCCAAAATAGAACAGGCTAACCCTAATATATCGCGAATTTAAACGGATATGTCCTGGTATTTTCATCGATTGCGCGAAACTATGCATGCGCCACCGGCGGCGCGCAGCTTCGCACAAATGCTGTCGGCTTCTCCGCGGCTGTTGGCGCCGATGCGTACTGCATAGATGCCACGGCGTCCCATCGGCGTCCGTATCCGGCTGATAACGGGGTCGTGGCCTGCCAGCACGGCGCTGAACTGCTTGCGCAGGCGCACCCATTGATTGGCAGCGGCGCTGCGGCGGAAATTGCCAGCGACCTGAATGCCCCATGGCTTAGGTTTCACGCGCGACATCGGAATTGTGGCGCTGCGGATGATCGGCAGGCGCTTGCAGGCATCGACGAAGGCGAGCTTGGGATCGAGCGGGCGGTTCACGACCTCCTTGCCTGCCGCGAAATCGTCGGCAGGTGCGCCGGTAATGTCCAGCACGTAATTTTCAGTTTCGAGCGGCAGAAATCCGCCGGACCGCATCCAGCTGGAAACACGCCCGGCCCCTGCATTATAGGCGGCGGCTGCAAGGCCCCAATTGCCGAAAGCGCCTTTAAGGTCGCGCAGGAAACTCGCCGATGCGGGAATGGCCTGTTCTATGTCGAAAGGGTCGGCAAGCCCACGCTCCTTAGCAGTATAAGGCATGAACTGCGCAATGCCTTCAGCGCCGACAGGGCTGACCGCGTTGTGATCGAAACGGCTTTCTTTCCAGATGAGCCGGGCGAAGAAGTCGCGCGGGATGCCGTGGATGTCGGCATTGGCACCGATGAGCTGGCAGATGCGACCGACGGTCGGGACTTTCTTCTCCGGCGGTAAAGGCGGCGCATAGACTGGCGGGTTTGGCTCGCTCGCTGCATAGGATGCAGCCACGCCGGAAGGCAGGCTGAAAAGCTGCGAAGCCAGGATAAATGCTATGCCGTGCCGATAACGTTTCATGCTGCCTGTTCCGCCCCTCAACTTCGGCCAAAGTAACCTATATGGGCGGGTTGTCGATATGATCTGCAAGGTTTTGCACTTTTGCGAAAAGACTTGCTCTTATCGTAGGTTGCGCCATTTTAGTGACCGGGACAGATCGGATTTATCCGGACAAGGGAGAGGAAAATGCAGTTTCATCGATTCAGACAATTGGCTGTGCTTGCGGGCGCTCTGCTTCTCGCCGGTTGTGTTGCCGAAGGCGGCCCGGATTATCGTCCGCCGATTCGCCCTGGACCGTCGCAGCCGCAGATGTGCCCGATGATCTATGCTCCCGTCTGCGCCACGCGCGGTTCTTCGCGCAAGACCTTCGGCAATTCCTGTCAGGCAAGAGCTGAGGGCTATCGCGTCATCGCAAATGGCCAGTGCTCATCAAGACCGGGTCCGGGATGGGGCGGCGAAGGCGGCATGCGTCCGCCGCATCAGGGCAACAGACCGGGCAGGCCGGGCGCGGGTGCTTGCACGCGGGAATATATGCCTGTTTGCGCAAGACGCGGTAACGACAGGCGCACTTTCCCCAACCGTTGCGAAGCCGACCGTGCAGGCTATCGCATTATGAATGGCGGGCAGTGCCGCTGAGTATAGAAAATCGAATGGCCGTTCGTGATGTGTTGGAAGATCGGTAAGTATTCCAACACATAATCAACGATCTCGGTCACCGTCCCGGTCGGCCTGTCTTGCCGGGGCGGCGTTTCTTGCGCGCTGTTTCGGCAGGGTCCTCGTAAGACCCGATGCCTGCGCGCTCACGGCGGATTGCGGCATCGTCGCCGCCACTTGGCACTTCGGTCCGCTTGACCGTCATTTCATCGAGTGTGTTCTTGCGGAAGAGCGGTTTTGCCATGTCGGTGCCCGGTCCCATATCGTCAAGCGACGGCTTCTGGAACAAAGACGGCTTACCAAGCGGGCGCGTCGTATCGGCGCCCATTTCATCCAGTGCCGGTTTGCGGAAACGGGAATTGCCGGTGGGTTTGCCCTTGTTGCGGCCTGCGCCTGCATCGCCCGCCTCAAACTCGCGTGCCAGCGGGTCGTCGGCAATAGCCAGTTCCGTCTCACGCAGCCGCTTGATTTCGTCGCGCAGGCGCGCGGCCTTTTCGAAGTCGAGATCGGCAGCGGCGTCGCGCATCTGCTTTTCCAGATGCTCCAGATGGGCGGCAAGATTGTTGCCCATCATCGCGCCTTCTTCCGCAAAGCCCGAAATATCCGCGCGGACATGATCGCGCTCGTAAACCGAGCCAAGAATATCCGAGATATTCTTCTTCACCGAGGCAGGCGTGATGCCGTGCTCTTCATTATAGGCAACCTGCTTCTCACGGCGGCGGCTGGTTTCATCCATCGCGCGCTGCATCGAGCCGGTAATATTGTCGGCGTAGAGAATGACCTTGCCGTCAACGTTACGCGCTGCACGTCCAATGGTCTGAACCAGTGAGGTTTCCGAGCGCAGGAAGCCTTCCTTGTCGGCATCGAGAATGGCGACGAAGCCGCATTCCGGAATGTCGAGACCTTCGCGCAGGAGGTTGATACCAACCAGCACATCGAAGGCGCCGAGACGCAGATCGCGAATGATTTCGATACGCTCCAGCGTGTCGATATCGGAATGCATGTAGCGAACGCGCACGCCCTGTTCATGCAGATATTCCGTCAGGTCTTCGGCCATGCGCTTGGTCAGCACCGTGACCAATGTACGGTAACCCTTCTGTGCCGTTTCTCGAATTTCGCCGAGTACGTCATCGACCTGTGACTTGGCAGGGCGGATTTCGACGGGCGGATCGATCAGCCCGGTCGGGCGGATGACCTGTTCTGCGAACACGCCGCCAGCTTCTTCCATTTCCCAGCCGCCCGGCGTTGCCGAAACGGCAATGGTCTGCGGGCGCATGGCGTCCCATTCCTCGAAACGGAGCGGGCGATTGTCCATGCAGGATGGCAGACGGAAACCATATTCGGCAAGCGTTGCCTTGCGGCGGAAGTCGCCGCGATACATGCCGCCGATCTGCGGAACCGTGACGTGGCTTTCGTCGATGAAAACCAGCGCATTGTCCGAAATATATTCGAACAGCGTCGGCGGCGGCTCGCCGGGATTGCGGCCGGTCAGATAGCGCGAATAGTTTTCAATACCCGCACAGGAACCGGTTGCTTCCAGCATTTCGAGATCGAATGTCGTGCGCTGGTCGAGGCGCTGGGCTTCCAGCAGACGCCCGGCATTGTTCAGTTCGACAAGGCGATGCTTCAGCTCTTCCTTGATCGACTTGATCGCCTGATTGAGGGTCGGGCGTGGTGTCACATAGTGCGAATTCGCATAAATCTTGACCGATTTCAGATCGCCGGTCTTCTGGCCGGTGAGCGGGTCGAACTCGGTGATGGTCTCGATCTCATCGCCGAAAAGCGAAATGCGCCAGGCGCGATCTTCCAAGTGGGCCGGGAACAATTCGATCGTGTCGCCGCGCACGCGGAACGAGCCTCGCACGAAATTGATGTCCTGCCGCTTGTATTGCTGGGCCACGAGATCGGCGAGCAGCTGGCGCTGATCGAGCCGGTCCCCGATCTTCATTTCGAAGGTCATGGCCGTATAGGTTTCGACCGATCCGATACCGTAGATGCACGATACGGAAGCGACGATAATCACATCGTCGCGTTCGAGCAGCGCGCGGGTGGCCGAGTGGCGCATCCGGTCGATCTGTTCGTTGATGGACGATTCCTTCTCGATATAAGTGTCCGAGCGCGGCACATAGGCTTCCGGCTGGTAATAATCGTAGTAGGAAACGAAATATTCGACGGCGTTGTTCGGAAAGAAGCTCTTGAACTCGCCATAAAGCTGTGCGGCCAAGGTCTTGTTCGGCGCCAGGATCAGGGCAGGGCGTTGCGTCCGCTGGATGACCTGCGCCATGGTGAAGGTCTTGCCCGAACCGGTGACACCGAGCAGGACCTGCGTGCGGTCGTCGTTGTCCAGCCCTTCCAGCAAATCGCGAATAGCCGTCGGCTGGTCACCGGACGGTTCGAAACTGGTTTCCATCTCGATGGCGATGCCGCCTTCGGATTTATCCGGACGTGCCGGGCGGTGAGGCGTCCAGAGTTCGCCGTTCTTGAACAGCGGATTGCCGGAGGCAATCAGGTCCGACAGGGCCTGAACTGTTGCGGTTGCACCGGACGGGTTCAGTCCGGCAGCGTCTTCCAGACTGATGTCGAGACCGGCAACCGGATTGAGGCCAGCCGCCGCCCGCTCCTTGGCGGATGCAGCTCCGCCCATGGACGTACCGCGCCCGCTGCGCGACGCTTCCTTGCTGCGCTCGGGAATTTTCTTGGGTTGTTTTGGGTTTTTCGCGCGTGGTTTCGCAGCCTCGTCGCCGATCTCCTTCGCCCAATCAGCAATGGGGCCGGCGATGGAGCCGGAAAGGGGCGCACCGGAAAGTTCGGCTTGTGGTGCTTCACCGAAGCCGCCAGCCTTGTCGTGCGAATCCTGGGAGTGTTTGTCTTTTGAGGAAGCCATGCCCTCAATATGGATTTTCAGCGTCCAAATGAAAAGAGTGCGAAGGCGAAATCCTCCGCACCCTTACTCTATCTGGCGATGCTCCTGACAGAAGGTTGTCAGGAGGTGTGGTTCCAGAGGCGGCTTTACAGCCTGCCGCCGGGACGCATGCGAGGGCCGGGACCAAAACCATGCCCGAAGCCGGGGCCAAAACCGGGATGATAGCCCGGATGATCGTTCCAGCCGGGACGGTCCGTCCAGTGTGGGCGTGCTGGTCCCCTGTTCGACTGGCAATTACGCCCGATGCAGCCATTATAGACATTGCCGCCACCGTTCCAGCCGCGATAAGGACCTGGACCCCAGCCGGGGCCCCAGTAGGGGCCGCTGTTGGCCGCCAGTGCCGAACCGATGGCGATGCCTGCGATGAGCGGTATGCCAACCGCTGCGGCGGTCGATCCGAAATTGTCGTTCGTCGTGTAGCCGTTGCCTGTCTGAATGGCGATGTAGCTCGATGCAGCCCAGCCGGTCATGCCGCCATAGGTCACCTGACACCAGCCATAGCCGCTGGTGCAGCCAGCCACCGTAATACCGACGCCATTCGGGATCGCCCCGATGGTTCCGTACTGGGTGCCCGGGCCGACGCGAAGATTAATCGTCGATGTTACAATTGCCGATGATGCATAAGCATTCGTTGAAACAAGAAGTGCTAATGTAACTATGGAGGACTTAACCGATAGTTTCATATATCATTCCTCTAATATACTTTCTTTAATTACTTATAACATGAAGATTATTATTTACGTGCATCACGATTTTTCGATTTCAATTCATGATTAATGAATATCGACCTCTTGAAATCGGCTTTCACACTAACGGTTTAAGCGCTTCATGCGGTACTTTTCTTCGTGGCGGGCTTGTCTCATATTAAAGGGCGACTCTCTCAAGCACTTAAGGACCGACTTCGATGAATACTGATAATGCGCCGAAGGGCATGCTGACATTGCGCGTTCCGGCCATGCCCAAGGATGCGAATGCGGCGTTCGATATTTTCGGCGGCTGGGTGATGGCGCAGATGGACTCCGCATCCGGCATTCGTGCTGCAGAACGCGCCAAGGGCCGCGTGGTGACGGCAGCGGTTCGTGAAATGTCCTTTGCCAAGCCGGTGAAGATCGGTGACGCGCTCTGCGTCTATACCGAGATTACGCGGGTTGGGCGCAGCTCGATCACGCTGCGGGTGGAAGCCTGGGCACAGCGTTACCTGACCCAGCAGATGGATCTCGTGACCCATGGCGAATTCGTCATGGTTTCTCTGGATGAAAACGGCAAGCCGACGCCGGTGCCGCCGGAGGAATAATGCATCGTCAAGCCCGGCATTGTGCCGGGCTTATTTAGAGCGGTTCCGGTTAAAACCGGTGGTTGGAACCGCTCTATCTATTTGTTTTCACGCATTATCCTACGCAAAACCGCTTCGCACTTTTACTGGAAATGCTCTATTTGCAGGCGCGATAGCCGCTGCGGCGCTGCATCAGGTCGAAATGGAAGTGATCGGCATGTTCCGGGTTATAGCCGGGGCCGAGAACTGTCGAGAAATAGCCGCATGCATCGGAGCGAACGCTGTTGAGCAGGCCCTTTTCGCGGAAGGCGAAGAAGCCCGGCTTGCGCACCATGATGTTCTTGCCGTTGTTCAGCACGATCTTGGTGACATCGATGGCGTTGCCGCGTGAATGTTCCGACATTTTCGCGCCGCGACGGCTGTTCATGGTGCGGCAGGAATAGCCCCCGGCATTATAGATCGTGCTCACGCCGGACAGATAGCGCATCCGCGAGGCAGGTTGCAGGTCGCCCTTGATCCAGCGGGCAAAGGCCTCGGTCACCTGACAGTTCAGTGTTGCCGCCGGTTTGAACGCGATGGAGCCACTGTTGAAGCCGGACACCTCGATGGGATTTGCGATCTGGCAGGAACTGCTGCGATAGATCGGCGGCTTTTCCTTGAAGACGACGCCGAGCCGTTTCAGGCGCGTGCGGCAGGCGGTTTCCGCATTGGACATCGTATAGATGTTTTCGGCAGCTGTTACCGGATTTTGAATCGGGGCTGAGAAGCCATAGTCGCCGGAATATTGCGGCTGGCTCTGCTGCGTGGATTGCGTGACGTGGTTCTCTTCCTCCTCGGCAAGCCCGACGATGCGTTCTTGCTGTGGCTCCTGCATGACGGGTGCGTCTACAACCGGGGCAGCATTTGCAATCGGTGCATCGGGAACCATCACGTCGGAATTGCCGACACTGGCCTGCGGGCGCGGGGCGCTTTCACCGGAACAACCGGCGATGATAGCCAGCAAGGCGAGGGACAAGGATGGGGCCAGACCTCGCAACCGGGAGCGCTGGCGGCTGACTGGAGCGGTGGCGGACAACGCAGAACTCATGTCCATACCTTTTCTTCAGGAGACCAGACCGATGGCGTTCCACGAATATTAGCTTGGAAGCGTAAAGGAAGAGTCAGCGCTCGCGTTAAGTGCTGTGGCGTAATCAGGGCAGCGGCCAGAGCATAATTTGGCTGGTGTGAAACGCGCTCCAGCGCGCAGGATTGGCAAAATGCCGCCTTTGTTCTATCACCATGCAGCGGTTTCGGGCCATGCCGCCGACAACATCCTCCCGGTCCCTGAAGTCATTTCCATGTCAGCACTGATTTCGCCAAGCGTCCTGCCGATCCTGCTTCTCATCGGCTCGAACGTTTTCATGACATTCGCCTGGTACGGGCATCTGAAATTCACCAGCACGCCACTCGTTACCGTCATTTTCATCAGCTGGGGCATCGCTCTGATCGAATATTGCCTCGCGGTTCCGGCCAACCGCATCGGGCACGAGGTCTATTCAGCGGCGCAGCTGAAGACCATTCAGGAAGTCATCACGCTGGTGATCTTCAGCCTGTTCTCGGTGTTCTATCTCAAGGAAGCCTTTACCTGGCATCATCTGCTGGGCTTTGCGCTCATAGCGGGTGGGGCAGCTCTTATTTTCAAGGGGTAGAGGCTGTTCCAAAAGTCGTCCTGTGTGGCTGCAAATGGCAATTATCTGCGTGCCGACGCTCATGTAGCTTTCTCTGGTGCATAGTCTTATCCGAAAAGTCTGCAACTTTTCTGGACCATGCTCAAAAGTACACTACGCTCCGGTACTCGAAAATCACCATTTTGATTCAGGCTCTGACGCACTTTACTCGGCAGGTTCAGGAACAAGAGCCGACTTGCGTTTCCAGAACATGGGAATGAGTTCCACCGCCATCATGGCGGCGAAGATCAGTCCGCAGCCGATAAAGCCTATGAAGGTCACCCGCTCGCCGAGGAAGAGCGCGCCGAACAGGGCCGCAAAAAGCGCTTCCGACGACAGGAAGATCGCGGCCTGTGCGGAAGTCGTATAGCGCTGTCCTATGGCCTGCAAGGTGAAGGCAATGCCGGACGAGAAGACGCCGGTGAAAAGAATTTCCTTCCAGGTGAGTGCGATGGCCGTCCAGTTGAAGTCTTCGATCATGGAGGCGATAGCAAGGCCTGCGAAGGCGCTGGTTGCGAACTGGATGCAGCTCAGTGTTATCGGCCGTCCTGCACGGTTTGCCCTGCTGATCAGGACCACCTGCAAGGCCCAGAAGACCGCGCCGCAAATGACCAGCCAGTCACCTTGCTTGAGCGCAGTCAACGTTCCGCCGGAAAGCAGGAATATGCCTGCCAGACATGCCGCCGCACTCGGCCAGACGACAGGATGCGGCCAAGTGCGGAACAGGACGACGCCAAGCACTGGCACCATGACGACATAGAGCCCGGTCAGAAAACCGGCATTGGTGACGGATGTGGTGATGAGCCCGATCTGCTGGAGAACAAGCCCGGTGAACAGGCTCAGTCCGATGAACATGAAGAAGAGATAGTTCGAGCGGCTCAGGCTGGTCCTTGCCCGACGGCCCTCGGCTACGGCCCATGGCAGGACAGTAAGGGCGGCGATTGCCGAGCGGATACCGATGAACAGAAACGGGCCGATACTGGCCATTGCCGTCGATTGGGCGACGAAACCCATGCCCCAGATGACGCCTGCCAGAAGCAGCAGCATATTGGCCTGTACGCGCGTCATCATTACCTCGGTTCGGGATATGTCATTGCAGAAAGAGAAACCGGACGCTTTTCAGCCTTTCCCGGTCGTCATGCTATAGGCAATATTATGGGCAGGCGGCAAGGGAACTTCCGATTCTGCGACATTCATGCATAGTCTGATTATAATTAGAGCGATTTCTTACCGACGGAGTGTTTTATGCTCTCTTTAAATCGTCAATCCGCTGTTGTGGCATCGATTGCCACAACGATGCTGTTTCTGGCGGGTGGGGAATCGCAGGCTGCTTTCAAGAAGGTTCGCGACACGCTGGTTCTGTGCGATTTCGCGCAAAACTGCACTTTGACCCTTACGCCGGTCGCAAGCGATGGCGCGCCGGGGCTTGGCATCTTTCGCAGCAGCCAGTCAGGCTCGAAGCCGCTACTCCGGCTTTCCTATGTCGATCCATCACAGAAAACTGGCAAGTTGGAGATTTCCATCGACGGTCAAACACTGCTCGATGTCGATGTCTCGGCTTTGAAGGCGCAGGACGATCAGCTGGATTATACGGGCGATGTGGTCAAGGCGCTCGACGGGATGAAGAACGGTCAGAAACTGCAACTGAAATTTGCCGGAAAGACCTCGACCTATTCGCTTTCGGGCCTTGTCGGCGGGCTGATCTATGTGGACGAACAGCAATCGCGCGACGGAACTGTCGAGGCATTGCAGGTCAAGGGCAGCAAACCGGCGCCTGTTCCGCCACAGCTCAAGCTGATCGAAACGGTCGAGCAGATACCGGCTGACATCCGCAAGGATTTTTCCGACGAGGCGGCGGTCTGTGGCGGGGCAAGCCCCGGCACGTTCCGCAATGCAGGCGGTTTCGAGACGAAGATTGCCGATGGCCTCGATCTTATCGGCCTGCCATGCGGATCGCCGGGCGCCTACAATCAGCCTTATGCCTTCTACAGCCGCTACGAAAACAAGACTGTGCCGATCTCGCTACCGACCATTTCCGACGATGGCCCGACTGTGACCGACACGGCATGGAACATCGACTGGACCCAGAAAACCTTGACGCTGGCGGCCTTCTTCAAGGGGAGAGGGCTTGGAGATTGCGGCATTTACGATGTCTGGAAAGCTACTGACAGCGGCGAGGGCCGGGTGCGTTTCGTTCTGGTGCAGGAACGTTCAAAAGGCGATTGCGATGGCAATTATGCCGGAGGCCCGGAGAAGTGGCCCGCGAGCTGGCCGGTTAACGCGCAATAGGTGCCGCTTAAGGGCACAGTTGACAGAGATATATTTTTCCGCGTGAAATGGTTGATGGAAATGCTATAGTTCTGTGAACGGCTATTCGAACGGTTCCGAGGCGGATGTTTCGGTGACCGTTTTCTTTTTGTGTGTCGGAGGCTGGTTGGCCTTCGAAAAGCGCCTCGCACTATCCAAGCATTGCGCGAGGTGAGGCGGGCAAATCAAGATGCCGGTGCGTGCAGGACCTCGGGGAGAGGTGAGTACCGGACGAAGGAAAGGACTGGGTATGGAAAAGTTCCCTATGACCCCTGGCGGTTTCGAAAAGCTCAAGGAAGAGCTGCGCTGGCGTCAGCAATCGGAGCGCCCTCGGATTATTGAGGCGATCGCCGAAGCACGTGCGCATGGCGATCTGTCGGAAAACGCCGAATATCACGCTGCGAAAGAAGCCCAGAGCCTGAATGAAGGTCGTATCAACGAACTGGAAGATCTGGTCGCGCGCGCCGAGATTATCGATGTCTCGAAGCTGTCGGGTGACCGCATCAAGTTCGGTGCCACCGTCACCATGATTGACGAGGATACGGAAGAAGAGAAGGTCTACCAGATCGTTGGCGATCAGGAAGCCGATGTGAAGGAAGGCCGCATCTCCATTTCATCGCCGATTGCGCGTGCGCTGATCGGCAAGGGCGAAGGCGATACGATTGAAGTCAACGCACCGGGCGGTTCGCGTTCCTACGAAATCGTCGGTTTGAAGTTCGTCTGATTTCCGTGTCCGTGCATAAGCCAGATTCCGGACCGGTTCGGGTTCAGGACGTCGAGGTAGTGGCGCCGAATTTCAAGCGCCGCCTCTCCGGTGTCACATCGACAATCGTTCAGCTGATCCCCTTGCAGCGCGCAAAGGGGTTGAACATTGCGACGATGGGGCCGGGCCTGCCGGATACGCTTCCGCATCTGGGATGGAGCGCTCTTTGGTCCTTCTGGTCAAAGCCAGCGACGAAACCGTTTCGCATCTGGCATGCACGGCGCAATATTGAAATGCTCGCCGGTATTTTCATGCGCGATGTGCTGCGCATGAAACTGAGGCTGATCTTTACCTCAGCTGCACAGCGAGACCACAAGCCGTTTACCAAATGGCTCATCCGCCGCATGAATGCGGTGATTGCAACGAGTGGTCGCTCGGGAAGTTTTCTCGAAGTCCCGCATCAGGTCATCATGCATGGCGTGGACTTGGAGCGTTTTCATCCGCCTGTCGGCGATGAGGACAGTTTCGCGGCGTCGGGCCTGCCCGGAAAATATGCGGTCGGTTGTTTCGGTCGTGTGCGTTCCTCCAAGGGAACAGACCTTTTTGTCGATGCGATGATTGCGCTGTTGCCGAAATATCCGGACTGGACGGCCATCATCACCGGACGCACGACTGCAGAACACCAGTCTTTCGAGGATGCGCTGAAGGCGAAGATCGCCGCTGCCGGTTTGCAGGACCGTATCCTCATTCTGGGGGAAGTGCCGGATATCCGCGTCTGGTATCGCCGCCTGACGCTTTATGTTGCGCCTTCGCGCAATGAAGGTTTCGGACTGACACCGCTTGAAGCCATGGCGTCGCAAACGGCAGTCGTTGCCAGCGATGCGGGTGCCTATGCGGAAATGATCGTGGAAGGCACCGGAGCATCGGTTGCGGCCGGTGACGGAGATGCCCTGCGCAAGGCTATCGAACCTTATCTGGCAGATCCGGCACTGGCGGAACGCGATGGCGAGAATGCTCTCAAGCATGTTCGCGCGACTTTCCCGCTCGAAAAGGAAGCAGCTGCCATCAGCGCTGTCTACGAGCGCGTATTCGCCGGGAAGTAACAAGTAATGACAGGGCGCTGCAATGCTGACGCATCACGCCCTGAAAATGCTCAATTGCCGCACGGGCTTAACCAGGTCTTGATAAGGCAAGCTCATCCAGACCTGGTATAATTCCCGGCGCAAACCGTCGAAATATCAGAGAATCATCAGCGGTTCGTCCTTGACCGGACGAATGGTCAGTGCGGTGCGCACGGAATCCACATTGGGAGCGGCGGTCAGTTCCTCGATCACGAAGGTCTGGAACGTGTTGAGATCGCGCGCGACGCAATGGAGCAGGAAATCGGACTCGCCCGAAACCATCCAGGCGCGGCGTACCAGAGGCCACTGCTTGGATTTCTCGGCAAAAGCCTTGAGGTCGGCATCGGCCTGACGATGGAGGCCAACCGAACAGAAAGCAACCAAATCCTGTCCAAGGGAATTGCCATTCAGAATGGCCCGATAGCCCCGGATAACGCCGCTTTCTTCCAGCTTGCGCACACGGCGCAGGCAGGGCGGAGCCGAAATACCGACGCGTTCGGCCAGCTCGACATTGGTGATGCGCCCGTTATTCTGGAGCTCCCGAAGGATTTTCCAATCGATTTCATCCAGATCGGCCTTGATCGGCATGCGTAACTCCGCGCGCAAGGAAATTTCATTCCGGGGTAATTATAGAACTTTCGTCGCCATCGTGGCGCAATCTAATCCTGCTCATATCAAATGAAACGGGCGGATGTAAACTGCCTAACGTTCTGTCAACGCACCCAAAAAGTGCGAGTGAACAGGATATACACGGTAACGAGCTCCAGACGCCCTGCCAGCATCAGGAAGGAAAGGACCCACAATGCCGGGTCGTGAATGGTGGAAAAGTTGCCGACGGGACCAATGGTGTCGCCAAAGCCGGGGCCGATATTGGAGAGGGCAGTCAGCGCGCCAGTGAAGGCCGACACGAAGTCGAGGCCCAGTGAAGCAAGCAGCACCGCGCCTATAATCAGTGAGGCGCAGTAGAGGAACAGGTAGAGAAGCACGTTCTGTGCGATTTCGCCGGAAACTTCCGAGCTGCCGTAGCGGATCTTGATGACAGCATGCGGCATGATGAGCCGGGCAAGATTGGCGCGCGTCAGGCTCCAAAGGATGATGAGGCGGTTCATCTTGATGCCGCCCGACGTCGAACCGGCGCAGCCACCCAGAAATGAAGCGAGAAAGAAAATTCCAATCGCGGGTGGTCCCCACAGGAAATAGTCTTCCGTGGCATAGCCTGTTGTCGTCATGACCGAGACAAAATGAAACGAGGCCGAGATCAGCGCGTCGCCGAAAGGCACATCAGACCCAAGTCGCAGAACCACCGCGAGTGCAAAGCTGAAGCTGATTGCGATCGTGAAGAACAGTTTCACCTGCGGGTCGACAAGCGATTCCATGCGGCGTGGCATGAAGGCCTTGATATAGAGCACGAAGGGCAGGGCCGAGAGGGCCATGAAGATCGTGGACACGACCAGGAGCGGGCGGTTTCCCTGATAAAAGCCGATGGAGCTGTCGTGAGTGGAAAAGCCTGCTGTCGCAATCGTCGTGAAGCCGTGGTTGATGGCGTCGAACATGCTCATGCCGACGGCAAAATAAGCAATGATGCAGGCGGCGGTCAGGCTGAGATAGGCCAGCACGATGCCGAGCGCGATCTGGTTCATGCGCGGGAGAATTTTTTCCGACTTGTCGGAATTCTCCATATGGAAGAGCGCCAACCCGCCCGCCCGCAGGGATGGCAGCATCAGCAGAGCCAAGCCGATAAAGCCGATACCCCCGATCCAGCAGAGAAGCGAGCGCCACAGGAGAATGCCACGCTGCATGTTGTCGAGCCCGGTCAGCGCGGTCGCGCCGGTTGACGTGACGCCCGACATGGCCTCGAAGAAGGCCGTCGCATAGCTGATCGGCAAATGCGAGAAATAAAGCGGTATCGAACCCAGAAAACTCGCTGTCAGCCAGAGGCACGCCGTCAGCAGAAAGCCAAGGCGCGGGGTGAAGCGCATCGTCTGGTTCTGGGTGGCCAGCAGAATCAAGGCTGAGAGCGCGCCGGTTGCCGCAGCTGAACGTACAAAGATCAGCCAGTCGTCACTCCCGTCGCGCAGGTCGATTGCTGCAGGCAGAAGCATGGCTACCGCCATGAGGAGGCCGAAACGCGCACAGATATTGGCGACTGTCTTATAAATGGCGGACGGCTCCGAGGTTAGGCAAATTTTCCCTTGTTTAGCGTGAGATCGATCCACCCGCAATGTGCTGGCTGTCAAAGGCTTTGCTTAAAGGTCACAAGCTGTGGCTAAAGCACAGCAAATCCCTGTGGAACCTTGCAAACATTGAGGGGCAGACCTACCTTGGCCATAATGTCGGGGCATTGGCCAAACAAGCGCGAAAGCGATTCTGGTGAGCCGGAACCCGTCGCTTTAAATCGATTTTAGAGTACCTCCCAAAGTGTGGAACATTTTGGACAAGGTACATGTGAAAACAAACATGTGGAGCGCTGATCTGGATCAATCAGATCAAAACGTTCCGGGACCGGAGAGAACTTCATGTCACAGCGTCACGCGCCAGTCATAGTCATCGGCTCAGGTCCTGCTGGTTATACCGCTGCGATTTATGCTGCTCGCGCCATGCTGAAACCACTCATCATTGCCGGTCTCCAGCAGGGTGGTCAGCTGATGATCACCACCGATGTGGAAAATTATCCGGGCTACGCCGATCCGGTGCAGGGGCCATGGATGATGGAACAGATGGCAAAGCAAGCGGAAAATGTCGGCTCCGAAATCGTCCATGACATTATTACCGAGGTTGAAACCACGGTGCGTCCTTTCCGCCTGAAGGGTGATTCCGGCACGATCTATACCTGCGATGCTTTGATCATCGCGACGGGTGCGCAGGCCAAGTGGCTTGGCCTCGACAGCGAGCAGACCTTCATGGGCGGTGGCGTTTCTGCTTGCGCGACCTGTGACGGTTTCTTCTATCGCGGCAAGGATGTGGTCGTTGTCGGCGGCGGCAATACCGCTGTTGAGGAAGCGCTTTATCTTTCCCATATCGCCAAGAGCGTGACGGTCGTGCATCGCCGCGATGGCTTCCGTGCAGAGAAGATCATGCAGGATCGTCTGCTTTCGCGCCAGAACGTCTCGGTGGTCTGGAACAGTGTGATCGACGAAATCCTTGGCACCGAGGCAAAGCCGCCGATGGGCGCAACCGTGACAGGCGTGCGCCTCAAGAACGTGGTGACGGGCGAGACGCAGGAACTCGACACGCACGGTGTTTTTGTCGCTATCGGCCACGCACCTGCGGTTTCTTTGTTCGAGGGCAAGCTCAAGCAGAAGCCGAACGGCTATCTGTGGACTGCACCCGATTCGACGGCCACCGACGTTCCGGGCATTTTTGCTGCGGGCGACGTCACGGACGATATTTATCGGCAGGCTGTGACTGCCGCCGGTTTGGGTTGCATGGCTGCTCTGGAAGCTGAGCGCTGGCTTGCCGCACAGGAACCGCTGCACGAAGCTGCGGAGTAAAGCATTTCCAAGCCAGAAGTGTGAGGCGGTTTTGCGTAAGGTGAATGCGGTGAAAACAATGAGAGGGGATAATCGTGGTCGCTCCGCTCGACTGGGATAAACTGCGCATTTTTCATGCTGCGGCTGAGGCTGGGTCGTTCACCCACGCAGCCCAGACATTGCATCTGTCGCAATCGGCTATCTCGCGTCAGGTGAGCGCGCTGGAGCAGGATGTCGGCGTCCCGCTGTTTCATCGTCATGCACGCGGTCTGATCCTGACCGAGCAGGGCGAAACGCTTTATCGCACTGCACATGACGTGCTGATGAAGCTTGAGAATGTTCGCTCGAAGCTTGCCGAGAGCAAGGAAAAGCCGACGGGTCGTCTTCGCGTGACGACGACTGTTGGTCTTGGCTCCGGCTGGCTGATCGAGCGGATTCAGGAATTCGTCGAGCTTTATCCCGATATCCAGCTGCAGCTGATCCTCGACAATGAGGAACTGGACCTGACGATGCGTCATGCGGATTGTGCCATCCGGTTGCGGCAGCCGCAGCAGCCAGACCTGATCCAGCGCCGGCTGTTCACAGTGCATATGCATGTCTATGCGTCGGCTGGTTATGTTTCGAAATATGGCAAGTTGAATTCGATCGATGAGATTGATCAGCATCGTGTCGTGACTTTCGGTGAACCGGCGCCAAGCTATCTGACAGGCCTGAACTGGCTGGAGATTGCCGGGCGCGCCGATGGCAGTACACGCATTCCGGCGTTGCAGGTGAACAATCTGCTGTCGATCCGTCGCGCTGTGCAGCGTGGCGTTGGCATCGCCGTTCTGCCTGACTATATGGCCGACAAGGAATCCGGGCTGGTGCAGCTTCTACCGGAACTGGAAGAAATACCGTCCTTTGATACGTTCTTCTGTTATCCGGAAGCCTTGAAGAACTCCGCGAAACTGCACGCTTTCCGCGACTTCCTGTTCTCGAAGGCCCGCAACTGGACCTATTGATCGTATCTTACTGTTCATAGAAAAGGCCGCGCTGATCGCCAGCGCGGCCTTTTTGCTTATGGCGATGGCTGGTTACTTGCGTGGCAGCAGGCGCTGCACTTCCTTGGATGCATCGGCAAGGGCGTCTTCCGGCGTGGCGGATTGCTCGACGACGCGCGAAAGATTGTCCACGATGGTTTGCGTCACCTTCACGCCGTTCGAACCCGGGAAGGCATACCACGGGATCATCAGTGACATCTGGCTGAGACCGGCCTTGAACAGCGGATTTTCCGCGTAGAATTTGCCGAGATATTCGTCGGACTTTGCAGCCAGTTCGTTGTTCGGCACATAGCCGGTGCCGGGAACGACGACGGAAGCGCCGTAAGGGCCGGCAGCGAACTTGGCGAATTTCCATGCCGCATCCTGCTTGGCCTGATCTTCGGTCAGGATGACGACTGCGTTGCCACCGGTTGGCAGGTGACCCTTTTCAGCATTGATAAGAGGAATTTTGGCAGTGCGCAGATCGAACTTGTCGCCGACATTCTTGATCGTGTTGCGCAGCGCGCCAGTCGTCTGGAACGAGAAGCCGACTTTGCCAGCCGCGAAAGCCTGCTCACCCGCTGCCTTGGTCAGAACCGGCATGCCGCCTTCCTTCACCATGCGGTCGACCAGCTTGAAGGCTTCGAGCCCTTCCGGTCCATCGAAGGCGACCTTCTTCTCGTCTTCGGTCAGCATGGTGCCGCCTGCGCCGAACAGAAGCGCCGAGAACATCCAGTCGTCACCCTGCCAGCGGAAATCAATGCCTTCATTGCCGTTGCCAAGCGCCTTGATCTTGCCGCCGAGCTCGATCACTTCGTCCCAGGTGGTTGGAGGCGTGTCGGGATTGCCGCCTGCTGCCTTCAGGAGATCAGCATTGTAATACATGATCGGGTTTGAGGTCGCGAAAGCAAGACCAACCTGACGGTCGCCAACGCGGGCGAGGCTCAGCAGGTGATCAGTGAAGCCCTGTGCTTCCATGTCGGTTTCTTTTTCGACCAGCGGCTTCATGTCGACGCCGATATTGCGCTCGGCCAATACGCGCAGGCGGTTCAACCCGGTGAAGGTGATATCCGGCATTTCCGACGTTCCGGCCTGACGCATGATCGTCTGGATGCCTTCTTCGTAGGTTGCCGAGGGGCTGACGAAGTTGATCTTGATGTCCGGATTTTCTGCCATGAACTTTCCAGAGATGTCAGCCATGACATCCTTGAAAAAGCCTGGCATCGGATAGTGCACATTCAGCGTCGTTTCGGCAAAGGCGGGCGAGCCGAGACCTGTTGCCATTGCCAGAGCGGCGAGTGCACTGGAGAAGCGTTTCATGTTTGAACTCCTGTGGAGGATGGGAGGGAAGAATTCAGCCCTTGAGGCCGGTGAGGGTGATGCCTTCGATGAAGCGGCGTTGGGCGGCAAGAAAAGCAAGCAGCAGCGGGAGCGTGATGATGAGGGTTGCCGCCATCAACGCCCCATAATCGTCGCCTGCTTCCGCAGCGCGGAAATAGAGGAGGCCCAATGGTGGTGTGGCGCGCTCCATGCCGTTGATAACGATCAGCGGCCAGAACAGATCGTTCCAGTGCGCAACCACCGAGAAGATCGAGAAGGCGGTGATGGCGGGCCAGGCATTGGGTACAATCACCCGCATGACGATGCCCGCCTCTGACATGCCGTCGAGACGCGCGGCGCTGATGAGATCATCCGGCATGGCGCGGAAGAACTGCAGAAACAGGAATATGCCGAAGACCGAGATGAAGAACGGAGCACTGAGAGCAAAATAGCTGTTGAGCACGCCGAGCTGATTGAAGCCGACATAGAAGGGCAATGCGGTGGCATGGATCGGCACGAGCAGGCCGAGCATGACCATCATCATCATAGTACGCTGGCCGCGGAAATTGAGCTTTGCCATGGCATAGGCGCAGGGAATGGCGACCACGACCTGAATGACCAGAATGAGCGCGCAGACGACTACGCCGTTAAACAGCAAAAGCCCCATCGGCACACGGCTGAATGCCTTGGCAAGATTATCCCAGAGCGCCCAGTTGTGCGGGATCAGCGACAGGGAGGACGAGAAAATATCCTGCTGCGACTTTGCCGCCGTCGACAGCATGAAGATGTAGGGCGCGACGAAAAGCAGGGCACCCAGTGAAAGAATGCCGAGGCGAAGCGAACGGGTGAAAGACATGCTGGTTTCCTCAGAGTGGTCTAGTTAAAACGGGATCTTGGTAGCCGCTCTAACTACTTGTTTTTACGCATGTCTTTATCCCAAAACCGGGCCTCGCTTTTGGGAGGCATGCTCTAGTAATGGGTGCGACGGTCCAGCACGCGGAACTGCAACATCATCAGGATCACCAGAACCGCGAGAAAGATCACCGTCATTGCCGAGGCATAACCAACGCGCAGATAGACGAAGCCTTCCTGATAGATGGTCCAGAGCAGGACTTCCGATGCCTTGTTCGGGCCGCCTTCGGTCAGCGTCTTGACCGTCTCGAACACCTTTACGGCATTGATGATGCTGATCGTCGTGACGAATAGCGTGGTTGGGCCGAGCAGGGGCCATGTGACCAGCCGGAAGCGCTCCCAGCTGTTTTTCACGCCGTCGACTTCAGCGGCCGAATAGAGTTCTCGCGGAATGGCGGTGAGCCCGGCTAGAAACAGCACCATGTTGAAGCCGACGCTCTGCCATACGCCGATCATCGCAAGGCTGGTCAGAACCGTGTCACTGGAACCAAGCCAATTGGGACCGGCAATACCGATCATGCCCAGCATGGCATTGACGGGGCCGAGTGTCGGATGCAGCAGATATTGCCAGACGGTTGCCATGGCGACGAGGAGCGAAGCGACCGGCAGGAAATAGACCGTGCGGAAGAAGGATTTGCCGCGAACTTCACCTTCGATGAGGAGGGCCACGCCGAGGCCGAGAAAGACGGAGGCCGGTGCCACGATCGCGGTATAGATGGCGGTGTTCTTCAGCGAGACCAGAAACGTCCGATCGCTGAAGAGTTCGGCGTAGTTTTCCAGTCCGATGAATTCGAAACCGTCATAGCCAAGCTCGAAATTGGTCAGGCTCCAGAAAATGACGGCGGCTGTCGGCAGGAGGATCAGCAGCACCGTCAGAATGATGGCTGGAGCTGCCAGTTTCCAGGCCAGCCGTTCTTCGCGGCGGCGGGCTTCATCAGCCGCCGTGCGCGCGCTGGTGGCCGCAGGGCCGGATAGCGTAAAATCAGACATGAGCGGCAGCCTTTGCCGGCGATGCAGGCTTGACGATGTTCCCGGCGGGCTGGCGCAGGCGCAAACCATCTTCTCCGAAGAGATGGGCGTGGCTGGCATCGAAATGCAGGCCCACCGGCAGGCCGACGACAATGTCACGGGCTTGTTCGGGTGTGAGCTTCACAGTGAGATCTTGTGAGGCGCCGGGAGCCTTGAGATAGACCAGTACTTCCGAGCCGAGAAATTCGATCCGCGATACCGTGCCCGCAATGCCTGTCTTATCATGCGGCTTGGGCTGAAAATGCTCAGGACGAATGCCGATGCGGATATTAGTGCCGGAATGGGCGGCGACGTCCTGCAGGATGGGGCGACCGGCAAAATGCACCATGCCGTTATCGCTGACCAATGCTTCCAGAATATTGATGCGCGGCGTGCCGATGAACTGTGCGACCTCGATATGGCGCGGATCGTTATAGATTGTGGTTGGCGTGTCGATCTGCAGCAGTTTTCCGCCCATCATCACTGCAACGCGGTCGGCCATGCTGAGCGCTTCGGCCTGATCGTGGGTCACATAGATAGTCGGGACACCGGCGCGGCGATGCAATTCGACGATTTCCGCACGGGTGTGAACACGCAGATTGGCATCGAGGTTCGACAATGGTTCATCCATCAGGAATGCACCGGGCTGGCGGACGAGCGCACGGGCAAGGGCCACGCGCTGGCGCTGGCCGCCGGACATCTGGCTCGGCTTGCGGTCGAGCAGATGGTCGATCTTGAGGCTTGTTGCGGTTGCCCTGACCTGCTTCTGGATGGCGGCGCGCTTCCTGCGCTGGCCGGGAATGAAAGCGCCGATCATTGGCAGGCGTTCCACAGCGGTCAGATCACGCATTGCAAGCGGCACCGCGATGTTCTGCGCTGTCGTCAGATGAGGGTAGAGCGCGTAGGACTGGAACACCATGGCGATGTTGCGGTCGGCAGGGTGGGCGCCAGTTATGTTACGCCCTGCCAACTCCACGCTTCCTTCATCCGCATGGTCGAGACCGGCCAGAATGCGCAGTAAGGTGCTCTTTCCGCAGCCCGACGGGCCGACGAGGGCGATGAATTCGCCTTCTGCTGCTTCGATGGAAATGCCATCGAGAATGCGATTGCCTCCGTAGGATTTGCCGATGTCGCGAAGGACGAGCGTGCTCACTGGCTTGCCTCCTCAACGACTTTCTCGCCGTCGCCAGCGTGGTGTGGATAGACTTCATGCACCACGTCATCGATGACATAGGGCGTCAGCTCATCGATGCGGACGATGCTGCTTGTGGCGACTTCATCGAGATCGTGAATGGCGGCTCCGAGGATACGTTCGCCGGGGAGATCGCGTTCCATCGGCCCGACGATGAAGGCTGCGGCAGGCGCCCAGACATAATTCGTGCCGAAGGCGTCGCCCGACCATGCACGATGCAGGTGGCCGCTGGCATGAAGCTGAACATTATACTGAGCGAAGAGATCATAAAGACGTTGGCGCGGGGCAGGGCGAATGCCCCAGTAGCCGCTGTCGCCTTCATCCGGATCGTCCACGAAGAGCGGCTTGTGGGCGAAGACGGCGACGGGCTTGCCATCGCTGTTCTTCAATTCGTCTTCGAGCCACTGGAACTGTTCCGCTTCTTCGGCTTCACCGGAGCCGATGACGAGACTGTTGAGGCCGATGATGCGCCAGTTGCCGAAATTTTCCGCCCAGCGGTCCGGACCGATATGACGACGCCAGCGCATCAGGCGCTGCGGATTGACCGGCTGGTGGCTCTCGGGAAGATGGCCGATATCGTGGTTGCCCGGAAGACTGAGAACACGCGCCGGAAGCTCGTTCAGGCAGGTGCGGCAGAACAGAAGATCAGCCTCTACGTCTGCGCCATCGACGGTCAGGTCACCGGTGTGAATGACGAGATCGGGCTTTTGCTGATCGATCCAGGCAACGAGCGGTTCCCAGTTGCGATTGAAGTGCGGCTTGATGGGGCTGAGGTGGGTATCTGTAATCTGAACGATCCGCACGGCTACGATCCTTCTCGGGTCTGTCTATTGTCGCAGCACTTTTCGCGCGCTGCACATCCGCCAGGCGCGTTATGCGCGGCGTCTTGCCGGGGCTTTTAGGCGCGTTGTGTGACAGGCCCGCTGCATAGCCGTGACAGTTGCATGACATCTGCTTTGAGCGACTCAGAAAGGGCGATTTGCCAAATTTGGAGGCATCGTTGTTTTGTCGATGCTCATGCTTTAGGCGGCTAATTTGCACATTATAATATTACGAAGTAATTCAATTTGCTGTAAGCTTTTGTTTTTAAACAAGTTTCTTGCTTAATCTAGTCATGCGTAAAATGCATAGCTGCATTGCGCTAAAGTCGCATTGCAAAAACAATGGGCAACAGGCATATAAAGATCATCTCAGCGCTGCGTTTCCTCCTCCCATTTGCGCAGGCTGAGTGTTCCCCTCTGGAGGTTTGCCTCAAAGGCACCTTCAAAACTCAAAGCCAGACATTTGTCTGGCTTTTTTTTTGGCTTTTTGCCAAGCCGCCTCTTTTTGTGAGAAATACAGAAACGAAAAAGGGGCCTTTCGGCCCCTTCGTCATTCCATTTTGTTTTGTTTAGCGCAGGCTGGCGCAGAAGCGCTGGATGCGGGTGCAGGCTTCTTCGAGAAGCGCGTCCGACGTTGCATAGGAAATACGGAAGTTTGGTCCAAGACCGAAAGCCGAACCGTGAACGACGGCGACGCCTTCTGCTTCCAGCAGTTCGGTGACGAAGTCTTCGTCGCTTTCGATGACCTTGCCAGCTTCCGTCTTCTTGCCGATGAGGTCAGCACAGGACGGATAGACGTAGAACGCACCTTCCGGTGTCGGGCACTTGATGCCTTTGGCCTGATTGAGCATCGACACGACCAGATCGCGACGGGCCTGGAAGATTTTCTTGTTTTCCGGAATGAAATCCTGGGTGCCGTTGAGTGCTTCGACTGCGGCCCACTGTGCGATGGAGCAGGCGCCCGAGGTCTGCTGACCCTGCACCATATCCATGGCCTTGATGAGCTGCAGTGGTCCTGCCGCATAGCCGATACGCCAGCCGGTCATGGCATAGGCCTTCGACACGCCGTTCATGGTGAGCGTGCGGTCGTAAAGCGAAGGCTCGACCTGAGCAGGCGTCGTGAAGACGAAGTCTCCATAGACCAGATGCTCATACATGTCGTCGGTCAGGATCCAGACATGCGGGTGACGAACCAGAACGTCGGTCAGGGCCTTGAGTTCCGCTTCCGTGTAAGCCGCGCCGGTCGGGTTCGACGGCGAGTTGAAGATCAGCCACTTGGTCTTGGGCGTGATGGCCTTTTCCAGATCGGCGGCGGTCAGCTTGAAATTGTCTTCGATCTTCGTGTTGATGAAAACCGGGTTGCCGCCGTTGATCGCTACCATTTCAGGATAGCTGACCCAGTAAGGGGCAGGGACGATGACTTCATCGCCGGGGTTCAGCGTCGCCATAAAGGCGTTGAACAGAATCTGCTTGCCGCCAGTGCCGACGATGACCTGTTCCGGCTTGTAGTCGAGACCGTTTTCACGCTTGAACTTGGCAACGATGGCCTGACGCAGTTCAGGAATACCGGCGACGGGCGTGTACTTCGTTTCACCGCGATTGATCGCGTCGATGGCAGCCTGCTTGATATTTGTGGGCGTGTCGAAGTCGGGCTCGCCCGCACCGAGACCAATCACGTCCTTGCCCTTGGCTTTCAGCTCACGTGCTTTCTGGCTGACCGCGATGGTCGCAGATGGCTTTACACGAGAAAGGGCGTCGGCGAGAAATGCCATGATAGATCTCCATAGATGGCAGGCTCTGTTAACCGGCACCGGGCGCGTCCGGTTTTGCGGATTTTCTATGTCCCATCGGCGCAGGAAGCGCAACAGAAGGATTGTGATTTCATCGGCAATTGCTGGATTTCGCAAAAATGTGTTGCCGAAACGAACAGATCCATCAGTAATGCTGACATATTAACGCAACGAAACTGATCGGACCGGGCGATATTGCGCGTCATCCTGCCAGGAGGTCTCGCAAGCTGCGCGTGGCCATTACTTTATAGGCCTCTATCAGCGTCATGCTTTCCTCTTCCGAAACGTCGACGGCGATGCGCATGGTGGATTCGCCAAAATGCATCAGGAGGAAAGCAGTCTCGTCCAGTTGTGCGGACACCTTGCCGGGGGCAATCCGGCGGATCGTATCAGCAAGCAACTGACCATTCTGCCTGCTTTCGGCAATTTCCAGTTTTGACAGGGACTTGTCGGTCTGCGTGGCCGACCAGATGTCGCACATTGCCGGTTCCTGACGCATCAGTGCCAGATATTCATCGATCAATGCATTGAACGCGACAATCAGCTCATCGGCAGAATGGGCCGCTGCAAGACCTTCCTCGATGCACTGGCGCGATTGGGCATTGCAGCTTTCAAACAGGTAGCGGATCAGGGCGCTTTTATCGGGAAAATACTGATAGAGCGCGCCAATCGAGATGCCTGCCTGCTGGGCGATCTCACTCATCTTGAGACTGTCGCTGCCTTTGGCGGCGATCAGCGCCGTGGCGCATTCAGCAATGCGACGAATCTTTTCCTGCGCCCGGCTCTGGCTGGGGGTGCGGCGCAGGATCGGTGCGCTGGTTGGTTCTGTTTCCGTGGCGGAATTCTGCTTCATGGCGGACTCACATTTTTCGCTCTTGACAGAATATGAGAGTTGCTCACATATTGCAAATATGAGGGTTACTCATATTTTGGGAGACGGAAGATGAATACACATCGTAATGATCGTTATCTGGTGATTGGCGCCAACGGCAAAACCGGCAGGCGTGTCGCTGAGAGGTTGTGGGAGAAGGGGGTGTCCGTGCGTTCTGTGTCGCGGAGTACCGAGGTTCCCTTCGACTGGGCCAACCAATCCACCTGGGCTGCGGCGCTTGACGGCATCGACAGTGCCTATGTGTCATACCAGCCGGATCTGGCCCTGCCGGGTGCGGTTGATGCCATTCGCGCATTTCTTTTGGCGGCAAAGAAGGCGGATGTGAAGCATGTCGTGCTTCTGTCCGGGCGAGGTGAGGAGGAGGCGGAAATTGCGGAAAAGGTTCTGCAGGATTCCGGGCTGGACTGGACCGTGTTGCGCGCCAGCTGGTTCATGCAGAATTTCAGCGAAAACTACATGCGGGATGAGCTGCTTTCAGGCTCGCTGACCCTGCCGGTCGGGCCGACGAAGGAACCCTTCATCGATGTTGACGATATTGCCGATGTCGCCGTTGCTGCCCTCACCGAACCGAGGCATCGCAACAAGCTCTATGAACTCACAGGCCCGGAACTGTTTAGCTTCAGCGATGCAGTAAGCGAGATTGCCAGGGCGACTGACAAAGACTTGTCGTTCAATTCGGTCTCATACGCCGATTATGAGGCGGCGCTGCGCGAGCAGGCATTGCCGGAAGATGTCATTACGCTTTTGCGCTATCTTTTCGTGGAGCTTTTCGATGGCCGCAATGCCAGTGTGGCACATGGTGTGGAGGAAGCTCTCGGGCGCAAGCCGCGCCGGTTTGCAGATTTTGCGCGCAAGGCTGCCATTGAAGGCACATGGGAGGGACAATCATGACGATGAGTTTTCAACTACTTGTTCTGCTGACGGCATGGGGGAGCGCGATTACAGGCGGCATCTTCTATGCGTTCTCAAGTTTCGTGATGGCCGCGTTGGCACGCATTCCGGCCAATGCGGGCATAACGGCGATGCAGTCGATCAATATCACCGTTATCAACGGGACGTTCTTTGCCGCCTTTTTCGGCACGGCATTGCTGTGTCTGGTGATTATCGTACTGGGATTGATGGGCTTTGGAAGCTTGTCGAAATGGGCGGTGATCGGCGCTGCAGTCTATCTTGTCGGCACTATTGGCGTCACGATGGCTTTGAATGTGCCGCTGAACAATCAGCTCGCGGCGATGGATGCCAGTGCCGCCGCGTCTGCCGATGTCTGGCTTACTTATGTGCGCGACTGGACCCTATGGAATCACGTCCGCACCATTGCTGCGCTGATTGCGGCCCTGATTCTGGGTGCGAGCACGCTGGCAAGGGTGTGAGCAGAAAAGCGGACAAACAAAAAAGGCGGGTCCGAGGACCCGCCTTTTCTCTGCCTTACGGCAAAACTTATGCTGCGACGAGGTTGTCGGCAGACGAACGGCCCGAACGACGGTCCTGTACGATTTCGTACGAAACCTTCTGACCTTCATCGAGCGTGGCCAGACCAGCGCGCTGAACGGCGGAAATGTGGACGAATACGTCCGTGCCGCCCTGATCAGGCTGAATGAAGCCGAAGCCCTTGGTCGTGTTGAACCACTTAACTGTTCCCGTAGCCATGGGAAATTCCTTTGTAACATTAGTAGTAGAGTAGTCCGTATGCTTCGCACACGTCCCTGTGAATCGAATTTATGGACAGGAGATCGTCAGGAAGCACGGCGGGCCGCACGGGTCGCAAAGTCACTTGACCGAAAAATCGATGCGCTAACTATATGCGACAAATTTGACCAATACAAGACAGCTAAAATTGTCAGCTAAAAACTGATTTTACTGAGGCTTTTTGCCATTCCGAGCCCGAGCCGGTTTTGCGCGCTCAATCGGTCGAGCCAGAACAGTCGGAACAGAATCGGGGCGCTTCCGTCGCAGGGCGACATTTCGTAGTGATCCCAGGTTTCAGGTACGGCGTTTCTCAATCGCAGATGAAAGCAGTGGCGGCGGTGAGGCTCTGTCTGCCCCCGTTCGGGATAGTCATAATCGACGGTTTCGAGATGGATCATGCCATCGTCATAGAGGAGGCCGGTTTCCTCGGCGAATTCGCGATAGGCGGCGGCGAGAATATCTTCTCCCGCATCGACCGTGCCGCCCGGCACCTGAAGCGGCGTTTCAGGAAAATCCGGTTCTTCAAAAACCAGAAGCCGGTCGTTCCATGTCGCGTAAATGAGTACTTTGTCGATGGGTTGGATTGTAACGGTCATGGACTTTTCCGGCAGGGTTAGCGTTCAGACCATAATTGCAACGAATGATTTGCGGTAAAACCCGCATATTGTTGTGGGTCATCGCAGCTGGCGCGCGCGAAAAGCGTGTGCTCTCCTATCTTTGACTTCCACGTGACGTAGATATTCAGCATGTTGCAAACATATCTGCAAAATTGAGCGGGCGGATGGGCAGCGAGGCAGGACATGACGTCTGAACCAGACAAGGACAAGACGAAGCGGAGTGCGCCCAAGAAAGAGCGCCGCCGCAAAAAGCCCAGGCGCAGTGTCTCGGAGCGTCTGCGCAAGAGTTCGGCCAAGCTGATTGGTGGTTCTCCGTCACGCGACGGAACCGATCTTTTCTCCCAAGTCTCGATGATGGTGGGAGCCTTTATGGTCTCGCCGGTACGCAATACGCTGATTGCGCTCGGGACCGGTATCTTCGTTCTCATCGTGCTGATCGCCATCGGACAGGTTGCCATCAATCGCTGGAACGAACCCTTCTACGATGCGCTTGCGCGCAAGGATTTGCAGGCTTTCTTCCACCAGCTGATGGTTTTCTTCGGGATTGCGGGCAGCCTGCTTGTGCTCAACGTATCGCAAACCTGGCTCAACCAGATGTTCAAGCTCAAGATGCGCGAAGGACTGGCGCGCGATCTCGTGGGGCAATGGCTGGTGCCGGGTCGGGCATTTCGTCTCGCCAATGCCGGCGAGATCGGCATCAATCCCGATCAGCGCCTGCATGAGGATGCACGTCACTTTGCAGAAATGTCGTGCGATCTTGGGATCAACCTCCTCCAGTCGACCGTCATTCTGGTGAGCTTCGTCGGTGTCCTGTGGTCGCTCTCAAGTGGCTTTGTGTTTCATGTCGCGGGCTACAGTTTCTCCATTCCCGGCTACATGGTCTGGGCTGTCATCATCTACGCGGCCTCTGCCTCATGGCTGACATGGATCGTCGGGCGCAGTCTGGTCAATATCAACGCCAATCGCTATGCGCGTGAGGCGGATTTCCGCGCATCGCTGATGCGGGTCAACGAACATCTGGATGCCATCACCCTGTCGCGCGGCGAAGGGGATGAAAGACGTCGTCTCGATCTGGATATCGATGCGGTTCTGGCTGCAATCCGCAAGATCGTCTATGCGACCACGCGATTGACATGGGTTACGGCCGGTTACGGCTGGCTGACAATCGTGGCGCCGATCCTTGTGGCGGCTCCGGTCTATTTCGGCGGCGGTCTGACATTCGGCGGGCTGATGATGGCCGTCGGCGCATTCTCACAGGTGCACAATGCACTGCGCTGGTTCGTCGACAATTTCGGGGCGATTGCGGACTGGCGGGCGACGCTGCTGCGTGTCGCGAGTTTCCGTCAGGCGGTGCTGCGCATGGACGAGCTTGGTCATCTGGACCGGCAGATCGATCTTGAGACGAACGAAGATGACAGGCTGACACTGGACGGTGTTTCCATCGCCGCCCCCGATCAGTGCCTGAAGCTCTCCCGCAAGGCTTTTTCGGTAAAACCCGGCGAGCGGGTGCTTGTGACGGGCGGGACCGAAACGCAAAGAACGCTGCTGTTCCGCGCATTGGGCGGGCTTTGGCCATGGGGCGAGGGGCGGATCGGCATGCCGGTTGGCGATGGTGTCGCCTTCATGCCGCGCGCGCCTTATTTCCCGCCGGGCAACCTCAAGGGCGTGATCGTCTATCCGCTTGATATCAAGAAATTTTCTGAACAGGATCTGGAAAATGTCCTGCGGCGTGCCGGGCTTGAACGGCTTTCCACGAGCATGGATCGTGTTGCGCGCTGGGATCGTGTGCTGACGGACGATGAGCGCCAATGTATCGCCTTCGCCCGGCTCATATTGCAGAAACCGCAGTGGATCGTGATCGACGGTGCGCTCGATGGTCTCGATGCTGAAGCGTATGACAGGATTCGTGACATGCTGAACACCGAATTGAAGGATGCAGCCGTGATCCATCTCGGCAAGCCGCATTTGCATGACGGTCTTTTCACACAGCAGATCAATCTGGAAGACGATCCTTCAGGAAAGCCTCTGGAGCTGCCAGCCTTGAAAACAGCATGAAAAAAGCCGCCGGGATGACCGGCGGCTTTTTTGTTTCGGGATGTCTTCAGGCTATCAGCGGAAGTAGTCCTGCAGCGGGCGCACTTCCAGCGATCCGGCCTTGAGCGCAGCGATGGCCTCAGCAGCGGCTTCAGCTCCCGCCATGGTCGTGTAGTAAGGCAGCTTCTGCATCAGCGTTGCGCGGCGGATCGACTTGGAGTCGGAAACCGCACTTGCGCTGTCCGTCGTGTTGAAGACGAGATGAATCTGGCGATTGCGGATCGCGTCTTCCACATGCGGACGGCCTTCGATGACCTTGTTGATCTTGGTCGATTCGACGCCGTTGGCTTCGAGAAACTTCTGCGTTCCGCCGGTTGCCATGACCTTGAAGCCGATGCTTGCAAGCTTGCGGACCGCACCGAGCACGCGTTCCTTGTCCTCGTCGCGAACAGATACGAAGACCGTGCCTTCACGCGGCAGTTCAACGCCTGCGCCAAGCTGTGCCTTTGCGAAGGCCAGAGCGTAGTCGTAGTCGAGGCCCATGACTTCGCCGGTCGAGCGCATTTCCGGTCCGAGCAGCGTATCGACGCCAGGGAAACGGGCAAACGGGAACACAGCTTCCTTGACCGCGATATGCGGGCGGGAAGGTGTTTTCGGCTTGCCGCCATAGGCGCCGAGTGCGGCTTCCAGGCTTTCACCGGCCATGACGCGGGCTGCGACCTTCGCAATCGGAGTGCCGACCGTCTTGGCGACGAACGGAACCGTACGTGATGCGCGCGGATTGACTTCCAGAATGAAGATTTCGCCGTCCTTGATGGCGAACTGCACATTCATCAGGCCGCCGACATGAAGCGCCTTGGCAAGCGCCGCCGTCTGGCGTTCCAGTTCGGCAACGGTTTCAGGCGAAAGTGTATGCACCGGCAGCGAGCAGGCCGAGTCGCCCGAATGGATGCCGGCTTCCTCGATATGCTCCATGATACCGGCGACAAAGCTGTCCTTGCCGTCACACAGGCAGTCGACGTCCACTTCAATGGCTTCCGTCAGATAGGTATCGAACAGAAGCGGGTTCTTGCCGAGCAGCGTGTTGATCTGGCCGGTCTTGTCGTTCGGATACTTGGCCTTGATGTCTTCCGGCACCAGCTCCGGCACGGTGTCGAGCAGATAGTTCTGCAGCGAGCGTTCATCATGGATGATCTGCATGGCGCGGCCACCGAGAACATAAGACGGGCGCACGACAAGCGGGAAGCCGAGGTCGGCTGCGACGAGGCGTGCCTGCTCGACCGAATAGGCAATGCCGTTCTTCGGCTGGTTGAGATCGAGCTTGATCAACAGCTTCTGGAAACGATCGCGATCTTCCGCAAGGTCGATAGCGTCCGGCGACGTGCCAAGGATCGGGATACCGGCCTTTTCAAGCGCATTGGCGAGCTTGAGCGGGGTCTGGCCGCCAAACTGCACGATAACGCCGTGAAGCGTGCCCTTTTCCTGTTCGACGCGCAGGATTTCCAGCACGTCTTCCGCCGTCAGCGGTTCGAAATAGAGACGATCCGACGTGTCGTAGTCGGTCGAAACCGTTTCCGGATTGCAGTTGATCATGATGGCTTCATAGTCAGCATCATTGAGCGCAAAAGCCGCATGGCAGCAGCAATAGTCGAACTCGATGCCCTGACCGATGCGGTTCGGACCGCCGCCGAGAATGACGACCTTCTTGCGATCCGACACCTCGGCTTCCGAGCGCGGCTGGCCGACGAAAGGCGTTTCATAGGTCGAGTACATGTAGGCAGTCGGCGAAGCGAATTCGGCAGCGCAGGTGTCGATGCGCTTGTAGACCGGATGCACATCGAGTTCGCCGCGCAGCTTGGCCACGTCTTCCGCGTCCTGATCCGTCAGGCTTGCAAGGCGCGCATCGGAGAAACCCATGGACTTCAGCATACGCAGGTTTTCAGCGTCCTGCGGCAGGCCGTGTTCGCGGATGCGCTCTTCGGTCTTTACGATGGCTTCGATCTGCTCGAGGAACCAAGGGTCGATCTTCGATGCGTCGTGCACCTGCTCGGCGGTCAGGCCGAGACGCATTGCCTGCGCGACCATGCGCAGACGATCCGGCGTCGGTGTGCCGATGGCAGCGCGGATCGCGTTCTTTTCGTCGCCTTCCTCGATGTTCGGAATGGCGATTTCGTCGAGGCCGGTCAGGCCGGTTTCAAGACCGCGCAGCGCCTTCTGCAAGCTTTCCTGGAAGGTGCGTCCGATGGCCATGACTTCACCGACCGACTTCATGGCGGTGGTCAGGATCGGCGAGGAGCCGGGGAATTTCTCGAAGGCGAAACGCGGGATCTTGGTGACGACATAGTCGATCGACGGTTCGAACGAGGCAGGCGTCGCACCGCCGGTAATGTCGTTATCCAACTCGTCGAGCGTGTAGCCGACGGCAAGCTTGGCCGCGACCTTGGCAATCGGGAAGCCGGTCGCCTTGGAAGCCAGAGCCGAAGAACGCGACACGCGCGGGTTCATTTCGATGACGATCATGCGGCCATTGACCGGGTTGATCGCGAACTGCACGTTGGAGCCGCCGGTTTCAACGCCGATCTCGCGCAGCACCGCAATCGAGGCGTTACGCATGATCTGGTATTCTTTGTCGGTCAGCGTCAGCGCCGGTGCAACGGTGATCGAGTCGCCGGTGTGCACGCCCATCGGATCGAGGTTTTCGATCGAGCAGATGATGATGCAGTTATCCGCCTTGTCGCGGACGACTTCCATTTCATATTCTTTCCAGCCCAGAACCGACTCTTCGATCAGAACTTCGGTCGTCGGCGACGCATCCAGACCGCGCTCGATGATTTCGAAGAACTCCTGACGGTTATAGGCAATGCCGCCGCCAGTGCCGCCGAGCGTGAAGCTTGGGCGGATGATGGCAGGCAGGCCAACAACGTCGAGCGCCTGCGCAGCCTTTGCAAGCGCGTGCGTCATGTAACGCTGCTTGCGTTCGACTTCGCCGAGCTGCCATTCGGTTTCAAGCTTGTCGAGCGCCTTGTCGAGATCGTCACCCGAAAACTGCGCCTTGACTTCGGCGCGCTTGGTTTCGTGGCGCTTGCGGTCTTCGTCCTTGATTTCGGTGGCGTTGGCGAGTCTGGATTCCGGTGTATCGAGGCCAATCTTTTCCATGGCTTCGCGGAAAAGCGCGCGATCTTCTGCCTTGTCGATGGCTTCCGCATTGGCGCCGATCATCTCGACATTGTAGCGCTCAAGAACGCCCATGCGGCGCAGCGACAATGCGGTGTTCAGCGCGGTCTGGCCGCCCATGGTCGGCAGCAACGCGTCTGGGCGTTCCTTGGCGATGATCTTGGCGACCACTTCCGGCGTGATCGGTTCGATATAGGTTGCATCCGCCAGATCGGGATCGGTCATGATCGTGGCCGGATTGGAGTTGACGAGGATGATGCGGTAGCCTTCCTCTTTCAACGCCTTACAGGCCTGGGTGCCCGAATAGTCGAATTCACAAGCCTGGCCGATGACAATGGGGCCCGCGCCGATAATCAGGATCGATTTGATATCTGTACGTTTCGGCATGGGCGCTCGTCCTATCTTCTTCGCGCGCATGATCTTGTCCGAAAACCGGTTCCCATTTTCGGGATCATGCTCTTGTTTTACGCATGTCTTTGTCTCGAAACCGCTTCCCACTTTCGAGAGACATGCTGCTTAGCCTGCCAGAAAAGCCCGCACGGTTTTCCGGCGGGTTGGCAGCGTATGAATTCTGTGGGCTAAGCGGGCCTTATAGGCAATCGATTCCGAAAGCGGAACCCCACAAATCGTTTTATTTCAAAGAAAGTGCGGGCATTCACGAAAATTCTTGCCCGCCTCATACTTTCTCTATCAATGTTATGACCGAAACACAGTGCTCGCGGGTCGATCAGGCTTCTGCCTGAGCGACCTTCAGCGATGGTTTGTTGCGCTTTGTGAGCATATGGCCGAGCCTGTTCGACGGTAGTTCGATCAAGCGATAGGAAATCTTTGCTGCGATGATCGCACCAATCACGATGGCAGCCATGCCGGCGATCTCAAGTGTGGGGCCGAGGTTCAGCTTCCGCATCACCGCCCAGCCAAAACCGACCACGAACATATGTGTCAGGTAGAGCGAATAGGAAGTTGCCCCGAGATCGACAAAGAAATTGTCTCGCAGGTCGCCGAGCCAGCGCTCGATGCCCAATGCACCGGCAACCAGTAAAACAGCCGCACCGCACATGATGAGATAAGTGAAGAAGTTGTTGAACGCGACCAGTGGGGTGGAGAAGGTGCCGTAAAGCGCCGCTATGGCGAGGACACCAATTCCGGCCAGCGCCACCGGGGGCAATTTTTCCCACAGGCGGTGTTTTTCCGCTTCGGCCAGCCACATGCCGCACATGAATGTCAGCAGGTTCTTGTGAAGATAGAAGGCTGCGATGCTCGCCGATGGTTCGACGAAGAAGCTTCCGATGACACATGCGCCGAAGATACCGGTCAGCAAGATCGTGCGCTGTAAGGCATTTTTGCACCACCAGAACAAGGCGAACACAAGATAGAAGAACAATTCGTAGTTCAGCGACCAGCCGAGTTTGAAGATCGGGCGCCAATCGCTTGGGTCACCCGGTGTGGCGGCGGGTATGAAGAACAGCGATTTGATGAAATAGCCCACATCCGGAACCGTCGTCTTGAACAGTGACGGCAGATAGAGAGCGCAGATGAAAACCGTGATCGTGCAGAGCCAGTAAAGCGGCACGATGCGGAAAACGCGGCGCAGCAGAAAGTCACCGGGCCTGAACGGGCCATCGGCATTGACATAGGCGATGATGAAACCGCTGATGACGAAGAACAGTTGAACGCCGAAAACACCCAGCATCGTGATGGCATTGTTTGTTTCTGCGCGCGGATGCTCGATCGTATGGGCGATCAGGACGGCCGTTGCCGCAAGACCGCGTAATATCTGGATCGAATAAAGCTGTTTTCGATTCTGCATCGTCTATGCCCCCATTGACAGAGCATGCTTTAGCGAATGCCGCGCATTTCCGCAATTACTAGCGTATAGATTGTGGAGGCTTCGCCTTCATGCTTGTGACATTGTGAAGGAAGCCGTCAATTTTTCTAGGATCCCTTCCATTGATGCTTGTTTTGACAGGTTTTGTCTATCGAAGCAGGAGGGGATTTCTATTGTCCAAACTATTGCGAAAGAGTCTTCGTTTGTGATTGACACTGCCATTTACTTTTTATGTTGCCGTGCCAACTCTTTATGCGACAATTACAGGAATAGTTTGGTGCTGCTTCGTCGAGAGCGGCACGGTGTAGGGGAGTTGGTCAATGCGCTGGCAAGGCCGTAGGCAAAGTGACAATGTGGAAGATCAGCGCGGGGCGCAGGGCGGTGGCATAGGTGGCGGCTTCGGTCGCGGCGGGGGCCTTGGCGGTCCCGGCTTTCGAATCGTTCGCGGTGGCGGCATTTCCGGTATTCTCATTCTGGTGGTGATGTTCTTCGTGCTGCGTGCGGTTGGTATCGATCCGCTGCCGATCCTGTTCGGCGATGGCAGCATGGGGCCAAGCGTAACCCAGCAAGCCGGTCAATCCGGACGGACCGCTGCCGAGGGGGGCGCGGTTGCCAATGATGAGACAACGCAGTTCGCCCGCACCGTGCTGGCCGAGACGGAAGACGTCTGGAGCGGCATTTTCAAGTCACGCGGCCAGACCTACACGCCGCCGACCATGGTGCTCTTTTCCGGACAGGTTCGTTCGGCTTGCGGCTTTGCTTCCGCGGCGTCCGGGCCGTTTTATTGCCCCGGCGATCGCAAGCTCTACATCGATCTGAGTTTCTATAAGGAACTGGCAAACCGTTTTGGCGCTTCCGGCGATTTCGCACAGGCCTATGTCCTTGCGCATGAGGTCGGGCACCATATCCAGAACCTGCTTGGCATTCTGCCCAAGTTCAACCAGATGCGTCAGCAGATGAGCGAAGCGCAGGCCAACCAGATGTCGGTTCGTGTTGAGCTTCAGGCCGATTGCTTCGCCGGTGTATGGGGTTACTACACGGAGCAGAAGGGTATTCTGGAAGCAGGCGACCTTGAAGAAGCTCTGAATGCGGCACACCAGATCGGTGATGACACGCTGCAGCGCCGTAGTCAGGGTTATGTTGTTCCGGAAAGCTTCAATCATGGCACATCCGCCCAGCGCGCCAAGTGGTTCCAGCGCGGCTTCGATAGCGGCAAGCTGGAATCCTGCGATACATTCAGCGGTGATGTTTAAAGTCGTTCTGATACTGTAGAAAAAGGCGGTTTCGACCGCCTTTTTCTTTGTGGAGGAAAAACGCCCGTTCTTTTTGTCGAAAGCCTGCAATATTCGCCTTGTCGTGAAATAATTTTCCAGATAAATGCATTCGCACCGGCGCGGCCTTTTTCCGATTTGCAAGCGTGACGCTCAATTTTGAGCGGCGATGGCGCGCGAGTTCTCCAATCAACACAATTTATGAATGTTCCACCTTTTCAGTCGTGGAGCATATTTCAGGTGTCCCATGCATGATCCCCAGTTTGTACGGCGGGGCTTGTTACTCGTCTTTATGACACTGTTCCTCGACATTATCGGCATTGCGATCATCATGCCGGTTCTGCCGACTTTTCTCGAAGAGCTGACCGGCGCGGATATCAGCACTGCAGCCGTCGATGGTGGCTGGCTTTTGCTGGTCTATGCCGGAATGCAGTTCCTGTTCGCGCCGATGATCGGCAATCTGAGCGACCGTTTCGGGCGCCGGCCGGTGCTGCTCGCCTCGATTTTCACCTTCGCACTCGACAATCTGATCTGTGCGCTCGCAACCACCTATTGGATGCTGTTTGTCGGTCGTGTGCTGGCAGGCATCAGCGGAGCAAGCTTCGCGACGGCATCCGCCTACATTGCCGATGTCAGCGATGACAGCAATCGTGCGCGCAATTTCGGCCTGATCGGCATTGCTTTCGGTGTCGGCTTTGCGCTTGGTCCGGTGCTGGGCGGCTTGCTGGGGGAGTTCGGTCCGCGCGTTCCGTTCTACGGAGCGGCGTTCCTGTCGTTCATCAACTTCATCCTCGCCTATTTCCTGTTGCCGGAGACGTTGACGCGTGAAAACCGGCGCACCTTCCAGATCGCCCGCGCCAATCCGCTGGGCGCGCTCAAGCAGATGCGAAACTATCCCGGCATCGGCTGGGTGGTGCTGGTCTTCTTCCTGTTCTGGCTGGCCCATGCCGTCTATCCGTCCGTCTGGGCCTTCGTCGGTGCTTATCGCTATAACTGGAGCGAAGCCCAGATAGGTCTGTCGCTGGGGCTTTTCGGTATCGGCGCGGCGTTCGTGATGGCGCTGGTTCTGCCAAGGGTCTTGCCGGTGCTTGGCGAGCGGCGCACGGCGATCACAGGCGTGCTGTTCTCCTGTCTTGGCATGATTGGATACGCCATCGCATGGGAAGGCTGGATGGTTTATGCCGTCATCTTCCTGACGGCGCTGGAAGGTCTGGCCGATCCGCCGCTGCGCAGTATTGCGGCAGGCAAGGTTCCGCCTTCCGCGCAAGGCGAATTGCAGGGTGCACTGACAAGCGTGTCGAGTATTACGACCATCATCGGCCCGCTCATCTTCACGCAGCTTTTCGCCGTGTTCACCGGCATGAATGCGCCGTTCGTCTTCGCTGGAATGCCCTATGCTGTGGGAGCCGGACTGGTTTTTCTGGCACTGGTCATCGTGGTGGCGCGGGTGCGTCCAACGCCCTTGGCCAAGCCCTCAGAGGTTTGATCGATACGGAAAATGAAAAGGCCGGAGTTTTTACTCCGGCCTTTTACTTCGATAATTCTTTTGGAGCGCTTAGAGCGCGTTTCGATCTGATTGAATCAGATCGGCGCTCTAACTGTTTGTTTTGACGCGCATCTCTTCCGAAAACCGTTTCACACTTTTCAGGATGCGCTCTAAGCCGCCTGTTCGCGTTCCGGAAGCGGCGTTTCGCCCTTCTTTTCGCGGATCAGGTTGATGAAGCGGCGGAACAGATAGTGCGAATCCTGCGGGCCGGGCGATGCTTCCGGATGGTGCTGCACCGAGAATACCGGCTTGCCGACGACGCGCAGGCCGCAATTGGTGCCGTCGAAGAGCGACACATGTGTTTCCTCGACATTTTCCGGCAGCGAGTCTGAATCGACCGCGAAGCCGTGGTTCATCGATACGATCTCGACCTTGCCGGTCGTGTAGTCCTTCACCGGATGGTTGGCGCCGTGATGGCCCTGATGCATTTTCTCGGTGCGTCCGCCAAGTGCGAGCGCAAGCATCTGGTGGCCGAGGCAGATGCCGAAGACCGGAAGATCGGTTTCGACAAGCTTCTTGATGGTTGGAACGGCATATGCGCCGGTCGCTGCCGGATCGCCAGGACCGTTGGACAGGAAGACGCCATCCGGGTTGTGGGCCAGAACGTCCTCAGCCGTTGCCGTTGCAGGCAGCACGGTGACCTTTGCGCCGAGGCCGGTGAGCAGGCGCAGAATGTTACGTTTCACGCCGAAGTCGAGCGCCACCACGTGATATTCCGGGGTGTCCTGTTCGCCATAGCCGTCTGCGAGCGTCCATGGAGTTTCTTTCCATGTGAGGCTCTGGCCAACCGTGACGTCCTTGGCGAGATCGAGATTTTCAAGACCGCTCCATGCGGCGGCGCGTGCCTTGAGTGCTTCGAGGTCGAACTTGCCGCTCGGATCATGAGCAATGACTGCGTTCTGTGCGCCGCGCTCGCGGATGAGCGAGGTCAACGCGCGTGTATCGATACCGGCCAGTGCAATGACGCCGCGGTGCTTCAGCCACGCATCCAGATCTTCCGTTGCGCGGAAATTCGATGGTGACGTGATGTCAGCCTTGAAGATCGCGCCGACTGCGCCGTGGCGATTGGCCGGCGTCAGGTCTTCAACGTCTTCGGCATTGGTGCCGACATTGCCGATATGCGGGAAGGTGAAGGTTACGATCTGACCGGCATAAGACGGGTCGGTCAGGATTTCTTCGTAACCGGTCAGCGCCGTGTTGAACACGACCTCGGCTTCAATCGCACCGATTGCACCGAGGCCTTTGCCTTCGATCACGGTTCCGTCCGCAAGTACGAGGATGGCGGTTCGCTTCTCAACAGTCCAGGGTGCTGTTTTCGATGTGGTTTCTGTCATGGTCTGCACTCCTGATTGTTAGCCGCGCGCCAGCGTGTGCTGTTATTTCGTTGCCAGCTAGAGCGTCGAACTGATGGAATCAAATCGACGCTCTAACTGTTTGTTTCCATGCATGCCGTTGTCCCAAAACCGGTTCCCACTTTTGGGCGGCATGCTTTATGCGGCACGCGTTCGTGTTCCAACGACCACCGGAAGGGTGGCTTGAAAGATGAAGCGTCAAGGGTCATATATGCGCCAAAAGGCAGCGGGGATTTTAAACCTCCCGCCGCGAGCACGTGCCGATGTCCTGCTAAGCCTTGAGCAATAGAGAAACTTGGACGCCGGGTCAATCGTCCGAGGCCATGCTTTCCTGAAATAATGACGATAATCGTCGTATTATTATTTCTCGGGATGGTGGTTCGGACAGCTCGGCGATTCTATTCGCTTGTTGTATAGATGCAGGAAACGAACAACAAAGAACTTACACCGTCAGGAGAGACGTTATGCTTCGCCAGGAGATTTCCCAGGCCCTCACGACCGCGCTGAAAGCACAGGAGAAGCGTCGCATGTCGACGCTGCGTTTGATCCTGGCTGCGGTAAAGGACCGAGATATCGCCAACCGTACTGCTGGCAAGGACCCGGTCGGGGATGAAGAATTGCTGGGTATTCTCGGCAAGATGGTCAAGCAGCGCGAAGAATCCGCCCGCATCTATGAAGAAGGCAGCCGTCTTGAGCTCGCTGAAGCGGAGCGGGAGGAAATCACGATCATTTCCGAATTTCTGCCGCAGCAGATGAGCGAGGATGAGGTCAAACAGGCCTGTGCGGATGTGATTGCCGAAATCGGTGCTCAAGGTCTGCGCGACATGGGCAAGTGCATGGCCGTTCTTAAAGAGCGCTATGCAGGCAAGATGGATTTCACCAAGGCCAGCGCCATCGTGAAATCGCTTCTGCAGTGAAAGCGTGAGGCATAAGTGCCTTTCGCTTTTGTTTCAGCCCCCGCTCTGACGGGGGCTTTCTATTGTTTGGCGCTATACTCAGCCCTGCTTGACGGCTTTCAGTCGCGTATCGCTGAGAAGGCCCTGTTCTTCGAGGACCGGATAGGCCATTGAAGCGAGAAGCGAGTTGATCTGCTTGAGGTCGCGGATCGTGTCGAGATGGATGCTGCTGGTCTCGATGCTGCGGGTGGCGCCTTCGCGTAGTCGGCTGAAATGGCGCATGCTGGTCTGCTTTTCCAGTTCACGCAGCTGGTCCTTTTCCTGCACGAGCTGACGGGCCGTACGGCCATCGCGTGAGACAATCACATTGAATGCCATGTGCGCATTGGCCAGAACCATGGCGTGGAAATGGCTGAGTTCCTTCCAGCCTTCTTCGGTGAATTCCAGCTTGTGATCCATCTTCTTTTGAACATGCGCCAGCATGTTGCGCACGATGATGTCGCCGACCTGCTCAAGCTTCACACATGCGCCCAGCAATTCCTGCATGCGCAGCGACTCGAAATCGCTCAGCTCATGGGTTGCAAGCTTGGTCAGATAGAGCTTGATGGCAGCATGGCGCTTGTCCACGCGGTCATCGAGAGCTTCAAGTTCATCGATCCGCACCTGATCGGGCTTCTCATAAAGCTCGATGATCCGCCGCAGCATGACTTCGATCGTGTCGCAGACGCCGACCACTTCGCGGGTTGCATTGGCAAGCGCCTGCGAGGGCCGGTCGAGCACGGCAGTGTCGAGCGCGCTATATTGCTCGATCTCGATGGGCTGCTGCGAGGCGGGGCTGCCCTTGTCCGCATTGAGATTGACCAGAGCCTCGGTTGCGCGCAGCACGAGGCCAGAAAGCGGAATACCGGCAATCATCACGATGACATTGAACAGGATATGCGCATTGACCACCTGCGAAACCGGATCGGTGCCGAGAAAGGCGACCGATGGTTTGAAGGTCTGGTAAAGCACGAGCATGATGAGTGACCCGGCGCCGCGCATCAAAAGGTTGCCGAGTGGCACGACGCGGGTTTCAGGTGGCGCATGCCGGGTCAGGATCGGGGCGATGATCGAAGACCCCAGATTGACGCCGAGAACCATCACCACGGCGAGCTCTGGATGGATCAGCCCGCGCGAGGCAAAGGTGGTCAGCAGGATGACGGCGGCAACGCTGGAATGAAACAGCCATGTCATGAGTGCTGCGAGCAGATAGGCAGTGATCGGGTCGCTTGACAGATAGTCGACGATGACCGGCAGCAATTCGCTTTGCCGCAGCGGCTCGGTGGCCTGTCCGGTCATTTCCAGTGACATGATGAGCAGGCCGATACCGACCAGAATGCGTCCGATCTGCCGCCAGTCGCGGCGTTCGGTGGTCATGAAGATGCCTGTGCCGATGACAAGGCAGAGCGGTACCAGAAGCGTGAGGTCGTAGCTCAGGATCTTGACGACGAGGGCGGAGCCAAGCTCGCCGCCGCGCACGGCCATGAGGCCTGCAACGCCGCTTACGAAACCTGAACCGACAAATGAACCGACGAGAAGCGTAACCGCTGTCGAGCTTTGCAGGGCGACAGCAAGGGCAAGGCCGAAGGCGACGGAAAGCAGCGGGTTCTGCATCTGGTTGCGCAAGCGTCTGCGCAGCCGGTCGCCATAGGCACGCTCCACCCCGGTCCGGACCATGCGTGTCGCCCAAAGCAGGAGCGCAACTGCACCGGCCAGATGCAAAAGGACCAAAGAACCATTCACGGCAAAATCCCTTCGGGTTGGAGGTTGACATCTGTGATTGAGCTAACGCAACAAATGAAGAAAAAATATGTTCCGGCTAATCAATTCTTCAAGAGATATGGGCTTGTTCGCAATTAAAAGCAATCCATTCCCGCAGCGTCATGACGGATATATGACAGTTTTGTGACAGCGGGCTTGTTTGGCAGCGACATGTGATTAGCGGGGAGGGACATGCCTGCACGATGGACTGTCAGAACGGGCGCGCCTATATACTCTAAGGAATACACTCCCGCTGTCTGAACGAACTGAAAGTGAAATCTGTAATGCGTTTTCCGCCCTCCTTTCTCGATGAGATCAGAGACCGCGTCCCGATCTCGACGCTGATAGGAACGCGCGCTTCGTTCGACCGCAAGAAGAGCAATCCTCCGAAGGGTGATTTCTGGGCCTGTTGTCCGTTTCATGGCGAGAAGACACCAAGCTTTCACTGCGAAGATCGCAAGGGTCGCTATCATTGTTTCGGTTGCGGTGTGACCGGTGATCACTTCAAGTTTCTAACCGATCTTGAAGGCCTGAGTTTCCCGGAAGCAGTGGAGCGTGTGGCCGATATGGCAGGCGTTCCGATGCCTGCGCGCGATCCGGAAATGGAAAAGCGTGAGGCACAGCGCGCGACGCTTTATGATGTCATGGAGCTGGCTGCGCAGTTCTTCGAAAACCAGCTGCAAAGCGCCGTTGGAGCCAAGGCACGCGCCTATCTGCGGGATCGCGGACTTTCGACCGCAACGCAGCAGTCGTTCCGCATTGGCTATGCGCCAGAGTCGCGCAATGCCTTGAAGGAGTTTCTGGCTGGCAAAGGCGTGTCGCGCGAGCAGATCGAAGCGTGCGGTCTCGTCGTGCACGGCGAGGGGATTGCCGTTTCCTACGACCGTTTTCGTGATCGCGTCATGTTCCCGATCGAGGATTTGCGCGGGCGGATCATTGCTTTCGGCGGGCGTGCGCTTTCTGCGGACGCTCCGGCCAAATATCTGAACTCGCCGGAAACCGAACTCTTTCACAAGGGGCGGGTTCTCTATAACGGATTGCGGGCGCGCAAGGCCTGCCAGCCGCAAGCTGGAGAACCGGCCAAATCCATCATCGCTGTTGAAGGTTATATGGATGTGATCGCGCTTGCGCAGGCGGGTATCCATCAGGTGGTGGCTCCGCTCGGTACGGCGCTGACGGAAGAACAGCTCGAACTTCTCTGGCGCATCAGCCCTGAACCCGTTCTGTGCTTCGATGGCGATGGTGCGGGGCTTCGCGCTGCCTATCGCGCCGTCGATCTTGGATTGCCTGCCTTGCAGCCCGGCAAATCGCTGCGCTTTGCACTATTGCCGGAAGGGCAGGACCCGGACGATCTGGTCAAGGCGGAAGGCCCAGCCGCATTTCATGTGGTCCTGCGTGACGCCAGACCGCTGGTCGATATGGTGTGGACGCGGGAAACGACGGGCGGTGTGTTCGATACGCCGGAACGCCGCGCCGAACTGGAGGCGCGGCTGCGTGAAATTACCAGCCGCATCGCGAATGAGGATATCCGGCGCCACTACAGTCAGGATATGCGCGACCGGGCACAAGCCTTTTTTGGCCAGGGGCGTCAGGGGTATCAAGTCGGCGGACAGCGCAATTCGTCTTTCAACCGCAGGAATGATGGCGGACGGGGACGCGGCGGACCGGCGGGCGGCAATGGCCGCCTTGCGATTTCCGACAGTCTGGTGCGCTCCACGCTGGTAAAGGGCGGCAGGCCGGGCGCTGGATCACATGCCCCCTTGCGCGAAACTGCCATCGTGCTGACGCTTCTCAATCACCCACGGCTGATTGAAGAGGATTTCGAGACGCTGGCGGCACTCGATCTGGGACATGAGGCACTCAAGTCGCTGCATCTGGCCATGCTGGATGTGCTGGCTGCCGGCCATATGGAAGATGGTCACGCCATGCGGCACGCACTGGTCAATGCCGGTCATGGCGAGCAGATTGAAATGCTCGAACTCGTGGTGAAGGGTGCGAAACTCTGGACTGCGACGGCTCTGGCCGCAGAAGACGACGCGCGCGAAGCCCTTCGTCAGGCGCTTCACTTGCATCAGCGTGCGCGCACACTACATAAGGAGCTGCGGGCCGTTGAGGCCGCACTTGAAACAGACGAGACGGGCGAATTGTTTGCACGTCTCAGAGATATACAAAATCAGATTTTGAAAGCTGATGCGACTGAAGCTCTGATCGACGGTTTTGGACTGTCTTCGGGGCGCCCACCCGGCGGTTTCTGATTCGGATTTCCGAATCAGTTCTGCGAGAACAGCCGGAAATGCGGGGTTGCGATCCGGAAAACGTGCTCTATCTGGCCAACGAAGAGGTCGCGACAACAAATGATTCGCTTTTTAAGCCCGAATCATGTGAGTCGCTCTTGACGTGTGGCGTAAATGACGGAATCACGACAGTTCGAATAAGGAAAAGAACAGAAACCGGTGATATCCGATGCTGCAAGGCAGCAAGCCGGATTTGGGCCGGAAAAGTGGCCCGGAAAGTGGCGTTGTCTGGTTGACCGCCTGATCTGCCCACAAGAAATCGGAGATGAAGAAGCCCGATACCGATGGCAAGGTTAATCCGCCATTAACAGGAAATCGGCTACTCGCAGAATCAACTGACGGATTGCGACCTCGCAAAACTGTCCGAGAACTCTATATATCTTAGAAGCGACCGGGGTCGCCTGGAGAAGAACATATGGCAACGAAGGTTAAGGAAAACGAAGAAGCCGAAGTCGAGCGCGAAGGTGCTGCCGACGGTCCGCTTCTCGACCTTTCTGACGATGCTGTCAAGAAGATGATCAAACTCGCGAAGAAGCGCGGCTACGTCACCATGGACGAGCTGAACGCCGTGCTGCCTTCCGAGGAAGTGACATCCGAGCAGATCGAAGACACGATGTCGATGCTTTCCGATATGGGCATCAACGTCGTTGAAGATGACGAGCAGGACAACGACCGCGAAGAAAACAACGACGACGACTCGGAAGAGGGCGGCGATCTGGTCGAATCCGGCGGTACGGCTGTTGCCACCACCACGACCAAGAAAGAGCCGACCGACCGTACCGACGATCCGGTGCGCATGTATCTGCGCGAAATGGGGTCCGTCGAGCTTCTGTCGCGCGAAGGCGAAATCGCGATTGCAAAGCGCATCGAGGCTGGTCGCGAGACCATGATCGCCGGGCTTTGCGAAAGCCCGCTGACCTTCCAGGCGATCATCATCTGGCGTGACCAGCTGAACGATTCCAACATTCTGCTGCGCGAAATTATCGACCTCGAAACCACCTATGCCGGTCCGGAAGCCAAGCAGGCTCCGGTGATCGAGCGCGTGGAAGAGGAAAAGCCGCGTGACGACAAGCCTCAGCGCCGCCGTGACGACGACGACATTACCAATGTCGGCGGCGACATGCCCACGGAAGAAGAGGAAGAGGACGAAGACGAAGCCAACCTGTCGCTGGCGGCCATGGAAGCCGAACTGCGTCCGCAGGTCATGGAAACGCTCGACCTCATCGCCGATACCTACAAGAAGCTGCGCAAGCTGCAGGATCAGCAGGTCGAGGGCCGTCTGGCCGCGACGGGCGAACTGTCGTCGAGCCAGGAACGTCGCTACAAGGAACTGAAGGATCAGCTCATCAAGGCAGTGAAGTCGCTGTCGCTGAACCAGAACCGTATCGAACAGCTCGTCGAACAGCTTTACGACATCAACAAGCGTCTGGTTCAGAACGAAGGTAAGCTGCTGCGTCTGGCCGAATCCTTCGGTGTGCGTCGTGAGGAATTCCTGAAGGAGTATCAGGGCCACGAGCTGGACCCGAAATGGGTAGAGCGCGTGAGCACGCTTTCAGCCCGTGGCTGGAAGGAATTTGCAGCCAAGGAAGAGCGTGCCATCGACCGTCTGCGTTCTGAAATCCAGATGCTGGCGACCGAAACCGCGATTTCCATCGGTGAATTCCGCCGCATCGTCAATCAGGTGCAGAAGGGCGAACGCGAAGCAACTATCGCCAAGAAGGAAATGGTGGAAGCCAACCTTCGTCTCGTCATCTCGATTGCCAAGAAGTACACGAACCGTGGCTTGCAGTTCCTTGATCTCATTCAAGAAGGCAATATCGGTCTGATGAAGGCGGTCGACAAGTTCGAATATCGTCGTGGTTACAAGTTCTCGACCTATGCGACTTGGTGGATTCGTCAGGCAATCACCCGTTCGATTGCCGATCAGGCGCGCACCATCCGTATTCCGGTGCACATGATCGAAACGATCAACAAGATCGTCCGCACGTCGCGCCAGATGCTGCATGAAATCGGTCGTGAGCCGACGCCGGAAGAACTGGCTGAAAAGCTCGCCATGCCGCTCGAAAAAGTGCGCAAGGTGCTGAAGATCGCCAAGGAGCCGATCTCGCTCGAGACGCCGGTTGGCGACGAGGAAGATTCACATCTGGGCGATTTCATCGAGGACAAGAACGCGCTTCTGCCAATCGATGCAGCGATTCAGGCCAATCTGCGCGATACGACGACCCGTGTTCTGGCTTCGCTGACGCCGCGTGAAGAACGTGTTCTGCGTATGCGTTTCGGCATCGGTATGAACACCGACCACACGCTGGAAGAAGTCGGCCAGCAGTTCTCGGTTACCCGCGAACGTATCCGTCAGATCGAAGCCAAGGCGCTGCGCAAGCTGAAGCATCCGAGCCGTTCGCGCAAGCTGCGTTCGTTCCTCGATAGCTAGGGCCTGGATAGCTGAACTGAACAAAAACATACGGGAAGGGGAGGCGATATGTCTTTTTTGAAGCGTCTTTTCGGTGGAGGCTCTGCCTCCGAGACACCGGCAGAGCCGAAAGAGGCGGGTCGCCTTGAACACAAGGACTTTCTGATCATTGCCACGCCCTATAGCGAGGGCGGGCAGTATCAGGTCTGCGGCGTCATTTCCAAGACGATCGATGGCGAAGTGAAGGAATATCGCTTCGTTCGTGCCGACCGTTGCCCCGGCATCGAAGATGCCGCCAGCATTTCGCTGAATAAGGGACGGCAGATCGTGGATGAACAAGGCGAAGCTATTTTCCGCTGAGCCGCCTGCAAGAGAATTGAAAAAGCCGCGCATCAAGATGCGCGGCTTTTGCTTTTTTAGAGCATAATCCGACCGGAGTGAAACGAGGATCGATAAGATTATGCTTGAAATAGAAGACGTTAGAGTGCCGATCTGATCTTATCAGATCGAAACGCGCTCTAACTGTTAATGCGGGTCGCACACCATGGCGACCATTCTGCGCACGATGGGCAGAATGCCGAGGAGAACCGGAAAGGCGACCACCCACGAAAGGGCCCATGCCGTCATCCAGCTGGATGCGAGATTGGGATGGGCAATGCCAAGGCTCTTGGCGGTTGCAATCAACGACACGATGAATGTCATCATGATCGATAGGATGAACGGCATCACAATAGATGCATAGCGTGCAGGCAGCTTCCTGCGGCGTGCGCATTCAAACTGAGACATGTATATTCCTGAATATTCTGCGGGGAAGGCGCAACGAAACATCAATGCGAATTGCCGTTCCCGGCGAGATTGATGCGTTGCCTAACGTAAGACGCTTACGGTCATGATGATGACGCGGGTCTAATAGCCCGATCCGGATCGAATATCAAGTGTTCTGAAATGGCGGCGATTTGTCCACGCCATTCCCGACATAATTCCATTATACGCTGCGTTATGAACGACAAACCATTCTGGCGCACCAAGACCTTGAACCAGCTCACCCGCAGCGAGTGGGAGAGTCTGTGTGACGGTTGCGGCCAATGTTGCCTGCATAAATTGCAGGATGACGACACAAACGAGATTTACTGGACCAGCGTTGCCTGCACGCTGCTCAACCCGGACAGCTGCCAGTGCCGTGATTATCCGAACCGCAAGAAGACGGTGCCGGACTGCGTTTTTCTGACGCCGGAGATCGTTGACGAGGTGGACTGGCTGCCTGTGACGTGCGCCTACCGTCTGGTTGCAGAAGGTTCGGATCTCTATTGGTGGCATCCGCTGGTTTCGGGTTCACCCGAAACGGTGCATGAGGCAGGTATTTCCGTTCGCGGCAAGGTGACGGCTTTCGATCACGATCTGGAAGATGACGACGATTATCTCGACCATATGGTGATGCCGAGCCACCGCTGATGGCTCGTTTGCGTTTTTCAAACATTGCGTAAATTTAATCTATGCTTCAAATATCGCAGCGCGGATTTTGTTCCCTTATAACGCATTGAATTTATTTAGTTTATAAGAGCAGTGCGCAGGCATTCCTTCTACTTCATATGAAGCTGAACGGCACATGAACGTTGGTTTTTCATTCTGTTCATCTATAGGGCGCTACTTCTCGGATGCCTCAGGCAAGACCTGAAAACAAATCGAAGAGGTTCAAAGATGTCTGCTATTTCGCTCAAGTCGTTCGTCGTAACCGCTGCTCTTGGTGTTGCCGCCATCTTCACGACGGCAGCTTCCGCCAGCGCCGCCTCGCCGGTTGTCGCTCCAGCCATCAGCACGTCGGCAAGCTCTGCCATCGTGAATATCGATTACCGAGGCTACCACCATGGCCGTCCAGCTTATCGTGGTCGTGCCTGCTCCATCGAAGGCGCCAAGATGAAGGCTAATCGCATGGGCATCCGCAATGCGCGTGTCGTCTATCGCGGCAAGTCGGTTCAAGTTCGTGGCTTCCGTCATGGTCGCCCTGCCGGTGTCGTGTTCGCAAATGTTCGTGGTTGCCCGATCATTCGCTAAGGCGCACGGCTTAAGTTTCAAAAGCTCCGGCCTGAGTAAATCAGGCCGGAGCTTTTCTTCGTGGCGGGTAAAAGAAAAGGGGCGCTGGAGCGCCCCTTCGCAATTGCCAATTGGATTGCCGTTATTCCTTGATTTCGAAAACGACATTGACCGAAACGTTATAGCTGTTCTCGCCAGCTGCAACGGGCACGGCATCTTCCGGCGCTGCTGCGGCCATGGTCTTATACTGAGCACGAGCGATTGGCATCGGCATGGGTGGGCGGCTCTGCTCGTTGATTTCGACAACGCGGCCAATGCCTACACCGGCAGCATCGGCAAGGGTCTTTGCCTTGGCGATGGCGTCGGCAACGGCACGCTTGCGCGCTTCATTGATCGTGGCTGCCGGATTGTCGTTGACGAAACTCAGATCGCCACCCTGATTGACGCCGAGCGTGACGGATTCATCAAGCACATTGCCGACCTTGGCCAGATCGCGCACGCGTACAGTCAGGCTGTTCGAAACCGTATAGCCGGTAATGCTTGGTTCTTTCAGACCATTCTTGTCGTCCGGATAGACGTAGCGTGGCTGGATGTTGATGCCGCCGGTCTGAAGATCGCGATCTTCGATACCGGCTTTCTTCATGGCTTCGAGTACTTTCGCCATGGCTTCGTTGTTGGCGGTCATAGCTTCGCGAGCGGTCTTCGCCTCGCGCAATACGGAGAGATTGAGGATGGCCATATCGGGCGAGGCGGTCATGGTGCCTTCGCCAGTGACGGCGATACGCGCAGGCTGCTTCGTCATCTGATTCTCCTGTGCCAGAGCTGGCAGCGTCAGCGCGCCTGCGAGCATGATTGCAGAAAAGGAGGTTGCAAGAAGAGTGGTAGCGCGGTTGTTCATAAAATCTCCTGTAGAGAAAGTTGAGGCAGCTCTGGCAAAGCTGGTTGCACCGGAGCGGCTGGCCACTTTGCCTTTGAAATCGCTTATTTCTTAAGTTCCCTCTTATGTATGAAGCCGACGATATCAGATTCGAATTGCGTGCCAATTACAACTGCTGGTTCAAATCAGAAATACCGTGATTTTAGAGCGGTTCCAGTTAAAGCGGAGTCGCTGGAACCGCTCTAACTATCTGTTTCGTCGCATTATCCTAGGCAAAACCGCTTCGCACTTTTGCAGGAAATGCTCTAGGTTGTATGCATCGCAACTGAATATGTGCGCATTAGGGCAACTGATGCATTTGACAGCTTGTATCCCGGCTTTCTTTAGGGTAGGTCAACGTTGCGTGGGGCCTGTAGCTCAATTGGTTAGAGCCGGCGGCTCATAACCGCTTGGTTGGGGGTTCGAGTCCCTCCGGGCCCACCATTTCCGTCTTCGGACGTTGTTTTTCCATCATTTTTTCCTTGATTTGTCTCACCGGAATTCCGGCTCGATGAAAGTGGGGCATTATTGCGGGCCACGTAGGTTTTGCGCCGCTCGAAACCGGCATCGATGATGCGCTTGGATTGGGCGGCTTTGGTGTAGTGCTGCGCCATCTTGGAATCAGACCAGCCGAAGATCGCCATCAACTGATGTTCGGTAGCACCTGCCTCGGCGAGGATGGTCGCGGACGCCTTTCTGAGGCCGTGCGACGAGCATTCCGGCAAATCGGCATCATTGCACCATTGGCGCATCTTGTTGCCGAAGCCATTGCCGGTGAACGCCTTCCCGTATTCGGTGATAAGGAAAGTCGGCTGATCATGGGTGATCGCGTCCAGCGCCTCGCGAAGCTCGTCCGTGACAGGCAGGCTGAGGGACTGTGTGTATTTGCCGGAACCCTTCTCCGGCATGAATTCGATACGCTCGCCGACCAGGTTACGCCAGCCGAGCTTGACGAGGTCTGAGCGTCTGACGCCCAAATTCAGCATCAGTTCCATTGCAAGCCGAGCTGTGGAGCCGAGCGGGTAGGCTGCGCGATAGCGCGCCACTTCCGCTTCGCTCCAGGTATGGAAACCGGGGGATTTATGGATTTTGGTGACGCCGTTCGCGGGATTGAACGTCGCCAGCTCGGCGCTGATAGCCCAATTGAACAGCGCCTTCAGATATTTCACCAACTTGTCAGCCGCTCCGGGCGTGCCGCTGCGCTTCATCTGGCTGGCTTCGATGTCGGACTTGCGAATCTTCTTGAACGGCAGTTCGCCCACATTGCTGCAATAGCGATTGAGAACACTCTTCTTGTCTTTCTGCGTGGCCGGAGACTGGCTTTGAAACGCCTTGGACCGGTAATAGGTCTCGACAAGCCAGCTAACCGAGCCGGGCTCCAGCCTTGAAATCGGGACCGTTTTTTCACCACGATCGCCAGACAGCACGCGGTGATATTCCTCGGTAAACGCCTGGGTGATGCTGCCGGCCTCGTCCAGATAGGCGGACGTCATCCGGTACTTCGGCATACCTGGTAGGCGGAGATAAAAACGCTCGTTGCCGTGCCGATCGATATCCCGCGAGCAATATTTGAAGGGAACGCGCTCATTACCCGATCGCGTAATCAAACGGGTTTTCGCCATCGTCTTCGTCTCCGCTCAAGCCCTGTTCCTTCATGTCGAACCAGGAGGCGCGTATCTCTTCGGCATCCCAGCGACGCAACGCGCCAATCTTCACGCCTTTCGGCATCAGCCCACGACGGACCCAGTCGTCAAAGGTACCCGTCGAGACATCCAGAAGTTCCGCCGCACGGACGCGGCTGACCGCGAATTTGTAGAGCGGTCGTGGAGCTAACGCTTCAGCTTGTTGCTTCAATTGCTGCTCCTCCTCATGTTCTGGAGGCGTTATCAGCAAGCACCAAAGCATTCTGTTTGGGCTCGACCATATTTTCGGCAAGGTATTCGTCAACAGCATCTTCCGGCAGGAATAGGCTCCCGCCGATCCGGACATGTCGGATTTCTTGCTTGGCGATCAGGTTGCGAATGCGCGCGACCGGCCATCCGGAACGATCTGCCAATTGCTTCGGTGATAAAAGCTGACATTGCATAACTGTGCAACTCCCTAAAGATAATTCGACACGAAACAAAAAGAATCATATATTCGCGTTATCTGTAACATTTTTATCGCATTCGAGATATTTACATGCAAGACGGATTTTTGGAGGCTATGGGACAAAGGCTCGGGAAAATTCGGAAAGATTCCGGGCTCAAGCAAGTGCCCTTTGCTGAAGCGCTCGAGGTGTCGCAAAGCGCTTACAATACTTACGAACGCGGAAGTCGCGAAATGCCTGCGAAGCTTCTCCGGCTTCTGCATGTCAAATTTAACGTAAATCCCGCGTGGATGCTAACGGGCGATGGAAGTCCATATAATCGGGACAACGTGGATTTATATCATCAGGTGACCGGGGCGGTGGACGCTTTTATTGCAAGGGAATACTGCCAGGTCGAACCGGAAAAGCGGCTGAAGCTAATCCGCTTCCTAATCGATTACGCCGAACAACATGGTGAATTTACTGAGGAAATTGCAGAAAAATATCTGAGGTCAGCGATATGAGTAATTCCAGCTTCGAAGAGCAAGTAATGCAGGGCGTGTACGTTCTGGGGCGTCAACGTGATCAGCTGGCATCCGAGAAGCAAAAATTGGCAAGACAGTTGCGCTATGCCCAACATTCTGCCCGGCTCACAAGTCTTTCAAAGCAGTATGATTTCGGGATGTTCTTTTTCGCCGCGATGGGGGCTGTCTTGCTCATTGTGTTCGATGGAAGAAGTGGCTCTGGTGCTTGGTTGACACCTGTACTGGGCTTATCCCTCATATTGTTTGCTTGCGGCAGCGCGTTACGTGGCCGGAAGATGATCAGCCGGATCAGAAGCTTCCATGACCGCTTTGGTCGTTGATAATTCCAATAGTAGTTATTAAACCCACTATAAGGGGTTGAATAATTTGCGATAATGCATTATTTGATCCATTGAAAGGGTCAATTAATGCGCTTAACGCTCCAAGTTCATTTTAATGGGGAGTGGCATGACGCCGCGACGCTAGAGCTCAATGACGACGCGACCGGCTTTAACGGCGCGTCCATCGTCGATTATGACCTCGACTATTTCATCACTGTGGCATCGGCGGAGTTTGCGGTTGGAAAAGCAGTCCGCGACCATCGCGCCTTGTCCGTTCGTTATCCTGTTGATCTCGAAAATCGATATAGCCGCAGCTGGCCACCCTTCCTGTTGGATCTAATGCCTCAGGGGCATGCGAGGCGAAAGCTTGCCGAGCATCTCGGCCTTGCTGAAAGCTCACGCGCTTCCGATCTGCCGCTGCTTTTGCGATCGGCAACGGGCGGCATAGGCAATATTCGGATCAAAGAAGCGGCAGACGCCGAAATGGAGCGACTGCACGGTGTCGAGCGCCAAGGGGTGACAGAGGCAGAGATCCTTGAGCGGTCGGATCGCTTTATGGAAGTCGCCGACCGCTTTGGAATGCTCGCCTCCGGCTCCAGTGGCCTGCAAGGCGAATGGCCGAAGGTCTCGATGACGCAGGCGAATGACGGGTTTTATTATCCCGACAGCTTCGTGACCGATGATGAGGCCGTGCGCCACGTCATCGTCAAGCTGGTACGCAGTAACGAGCCTGTGGACCGCCTGATCCTCGAAGGCGAAGCCCTCTATTCGTGGATCGCTCAAGAAATAGGTCTGAATGTCAGCGAACCTTCGACCTATGCCGAAGGCGTCCTGATCATTCCCCGTTTCGACCGGAAGAAAAAAGAAGGTGGCGGAACAGTCCGGCTGGGCCAAGAAAGCCTGGTATCCGCGATCGGTGTTGCCGATTTCGGCCATGTAGGCACACACGAGGCCTATATCGACCTTCTACGCCAATTTTCGGCCGATCCCTTCGCGGATATTGTTGAATACCTGAAGCGCGACATAGCCAACTTAGCGCTCGGCAATCCCGACAATCACGGCCGGAATTCCGCACTCAGCAAGCACCAGGACGGTACGATCCGCCTTTCTCCGCTTTTTGATTTCGCGCCCATGCGGCTTGCCAAGGAGGGGATCGTTCGCTCCACCCGGTGGGCGATGATGCGTGACGGCGGACGCGATCATCTTCCCGATTGGAAGCAGATTTGCGGCGAACTGATGTCTGATCCTGCTGAGCAGAGAACGCTTGCAGCTACGCTTACCGAGTTTGCCGAACACCTGCGCCAGGCTCCGGCCATGGCGAAGGATATGGGAGCGTCTTTGGACATTCTGGACCGTGCGATGGGACGCTGTATCGAAATCGCAGATAGCGTTTTGGGGGCGTGTCAATGATGGTTAAGGACCGCTAGATGGCTCGATGGAAGAAGCCGACGAAAGAGGAAATCCTTGAAAACCGCAGAACGCTGGCGGAGCGTGCTAGAAACGGTGATTTACGGTTGCCTAGCGCCGTTGCAGACATCCGCAGAGGGTTTGGCATGACGCAAGCGGAGTTCGCCAAAACGCTTGGGCTATCCAGACGCCAAGTTGCAGAGATCGAAGCAGGCACCGCAAACCCAACGCTCGAAACATTGGAAAAAATAGGCCGATTATTTGGATTTTCAGTTGGGTTTGTTCCAATAAGAAGATTTGGCGGACAACTGTCCAAAGAGTAGGGCTGAAGCTAGAAGCTTCGGCACCGAAAAAACCACGCGTAGTGGAAGGCGATTTCATCTCGCCTTCCACTTCCGTTCAAATAGACTTGAACATACTTTCGGCGCTGTCCGATCTAAGCCTTGCCCAAAACTCTACTGCATACCGATCAGTCATACCTGCTACGAAATCGCAGATGGTACGAGCCTTTATTGCTGGATCTGTCGCAGAGCGGTACTGCGACCGCACATCATCGGGCATCAGCAGATCCCCTTTGTCCTTATTTAATGCATCAAAAAGATCTGTAACAAGTTCAGTTCCTCGATATTCGCCGAGCTTTACCCTGGAAGAATAAATAATGGATGTGAACGTATACTGTTTCAGTACTTCTACCTTCTTGCGGGTGTCCGTATTGAGGTAGGCCTTTGACAAAGCCGGATATTCCGGGTTGTATTCGAATTCTACGCCGTTGATAAACTCGTGCACCAGCTCTGACGAAAACTCAGTTCGTAGATAACCGTCGTTGCTCAGGTTGTTGGAAGACCGGGTTGCCAACCTGAAAATCATCCGAGGGTCGCTCTCTCCCTCAGGGAACATTTCTGCAAAGAGATCAACGAAAACCTTGCTTACCTCTGTGGCAGTAAACTCTCCGTTGATTTGCTTAGCGACTTCCTTTGCTACGGCCTGCAACAGGTCATCCTTCGACGACAGGATCGCTGCTGGAGTTAGAAATCCTGCCTTGAGGCTATCTTCAAGGTCATAGACCGAATAGGCGATGTCGTCAGCGACATCCATGATTTGGCACTCGATGGTCTTGAATTCGATACCATCTGGCAGCTTCTTGCCGCGCAGCACCTTCTCTTTTATCTTATCGACAAGCGCTTCCTCAGAAAGATAGTAGCCCTTCGATAACTTGTCCTCCGGCTTCCGCTCGGCTGGGATTGCCTTATCATATTTGAGAATGGCCGCGAGCGTTCGATAGCAAAGGTTCATACCAGCACGCTCATCTCCATCGTGCGGCTCAGGGTACTTGGCCTTTTTATCCAGTCGGCAGAGGATGCGGAGTGTTTGAGCGTTACCTTCGAAACCGCCAAACTCTTTCATTCGATCATCCAAAGCCCTCTCGCCGTTGTGGCCAAACGGCGGGTGGCCGATATCGTGAACAAGCCCTGCGGTTGCGCACAGACGACCGTTTATAGGGCCATCAGGCATCTTGTCCTTGAAGACCGAATTCAGTCTGTCCGCGATTCCCTCGGCAATCTGAGCAACTTCCAGCGAATGAGTCAGGCGGTTCCGGAAAAAGTCTGACTCGTGCCCCGGAAATACCTGTGTCTTGCCCTGCTGACGCCTAAAGCTCGCACTGTGAATGATGCGACCATAATCGCGAGAGATTGGTGATCGCCAGTCTTTGTCATGAGTGTCTTCGACTGCTGCTGGACGTTCAAAATCACTTTCATCATACATTATGCGGTCATCACTTAGGTTTGTGGGACGTGCTATTTGCGACGCGCTCGGCGTCCGCAGCCGCCTTAGCCTTTTTTTGGTCATCGCTCAGCTTTATGGCGGCGCGGAACGTATCCATTTCCTTCGAAGCCATTTCTCTTGCGTGAAGAACTGCTGCATATGCCATAATAACCCTCCTGAGTAAGAGCCGCGAGAACTCAACATGAGTCTCTAACAACTACTATAAACGAAATTCGTTTCCGTTTCGTTCACATTCAATTTCGGTTCTTCAAAATAGAAGCTCCGGAACGAGGCTGTAGCGCAAAGCCGAACGGCGCCGCAAAGCCTTTATGTTTCTTTACGCTCCACATCGTCCATCAGACGTGTTGGTACGTTTGCCTTCCGTACCACGTCGGCGATATGGCTTGTTCGACCGACATGCCCATTAAGCTGGATACCCTTATTCATCGGCAAGCTTGCCACAAGCTGTCGAAGGTCTTCTAGACCATTGGCGACATTGAAAACGACCCATTCTTCTCGGTCGCCCGGCACAAGCACAAGTCCTGATGTTTGGCTTGCCCCGACATGCAACTGAACGATCCAAGCCCTAACGCCGTCGAAGACCCATTCGAAACGAACGCTGCCGAGCTTTTGCTTAAGCAACGAATGGGCAGCCGTAACGGCCTCAACCACGCTGAGTGGGAGAGATTGTGGTTGCACAGTGCCGAGCATGAAGCCCTCACCGGTTCCTTTCGCTCCCTCGATTATGAGTTCTCCGTCGGAGGACTCGATGGCAGCACCGGAGAATGCAGCTCGGACCGACTGTTGAGCAACTATGGAAGCTAGCACTGTACCCTCGGGGTCTTCGACTTGAACGAGCCTGAATGGATCTTGCCATCTTTTCGCAGTGGTATACCGGCCAGGCACTTGGACAGTGGGACTGGTGCGAATCCACTGCTGTGAAACCCCAGTTTCAGCGCCGAAGCAGAAAGGAGCTACACGCCTAGCTATAACAGTGGTGCGAGGAACCGGTAGGCCGGCGAGCTCAGCAATGAGAAGGCCGAACACCTTATCTCCAATCAATCGGCTGAAGTCGTTCGGCCAGCTTACGCAAGCGGTTCGATCGAAGTGATCGATTTTGCCGCATTCCCAAAAGATGACGTTGGTCTGCCGCCAGCCGCGTGGTTCAGGGTGCAAGCTAAACTCTATGCGAGCTTTCTCACTTTCTTCCAGGCCTGGATCGAAGCCATAGACCGTCTCGAAGAGCTTGGTCGCCCACTCCGTAGGTAAGCTAGCAAAACCCGGACGCTCTACGCCCCGCGGCGTGGAATCTGGGCGAAATTCAACGAGTCCGCCCATGGCCACGCCGGATACACCTCCATCCGACACGTCGACTGTTTCATTGGCAATAGTGAATGCCCCCTCTGAAGAGAGCCGTCGGATAGCTTGAGCCGCATCGTCGACCGTACGCAGAGCGTAGATAAACTCACGACTTTGCGATTGCTCCTCACTGAAACTGCGGATGTTCACAGTGCCTTGAGCACTTCGTTCGAACAACGCCCGAAGAGCATCCTCTAACGAGTCGAAAGAAGAATTAGGAGGAAAATGCACAAGCCTAGAATATTGAAGCAGTGGCTCGCCGAACGCAGGGGCGAAGCTTACAAATTGCGCCACGTTAAAGCGCTCAGCAAGCCGGTCGAGCTTATAGTCCTTGCGAAAATCGGGGACCATGTGGGCTTCTGGTGTGTCGCCTCGGTTATTGGTCAAGCTACGGTCCTTCTCTCACGCTCATACAACAAGTCTCAACCCGCTACCGATCCCATGATAGGCAACCGAAAAGCAATTTGCAAAAGCGGAGGATAACCTTGTGGTCGTTGCCGTCCCCAACTTTATCAGAGTTGATGGGCTATTATCCGATACGGATCAATTGACTTGGATGTAGGGCGAAATAACATCGGAAATTCAACTAGGAGGGAATCATGTCAGGTGGTGGGGGAAACGATAGTGACTGGCGGCCGACTTCAACGATCGTGCCAACAACTAAGCCAGGAGCTGGTTCGGGTGGCGAAGATGGCGGCGGAATAAATCCGTGTCACTTTACGGAAGTGACAAATATCTCGTCGCCGAATGCGGCTGTGGCAGGAACGCTCGCGGTTGGGTCTATACTATCTCTCTCACTTCAACAAAACCGAGTGTTGGTAATGCGTGGATCGAATCCAGCTGGATCGATTACATCCGCACGGCTAGCAGACTTCGTTCAATGCATGAGCGCGGGACAGCGCTATGACGCTCGTGTCGTCGCGATAAATGGCGGCGCAATCACGGTGGAAATCTATCCGGTATGACAGAAATCGATATCGTTGGTGGCGTATACCGCGAACGTGTAGCGTTCCCTTACTGGGACGAACTCATAGGTTCGGCCGGAAGAAGTGCGCTGGCACTAAACGGGCTGGTCGATACGGTGCGCCTACACACTTGCCTTTCAGAACCTGAAGAAATTGTAGGCGACGCCCAGTTTCGAGGTGTCGGAATTGACTTGCGGGTCACGCGGAGATCCGAGCCAGTCGAGTTCGATTACGTTCATACACTGGCAGTTCCGAAGATATATCTGGATTGGAATGCGGTGCCCGTGTCGATGCCGGACGTGCAAGGCTATGTAGTAGTCAAGTTCGGGATGATGGAAGCTGATCCGATCGTCCACGCAACATTCGCCATTTATGATCCCCAATCAGCCTTTAAGCCTGTCTCGTTTGCGAGAAACGGCTCGACTGCCGAGCATCTAGCAATTGTTGCCAACAAAGGCGAGATATTGAGCATGAGCGGCGCGAAAACTGTTGACGACGCCGTTCGAACATTACAATCGACACAAAACGTCAAAGTCATCGTTGTGAAGGATGGCATTGAGGGTGCCCACGTATACGCTAACGGAAGCTGTCACCACGTTCCCGCCTACAAAACTCGAAATGTGTTCTCGCTCGGATCTGGAGACATGTTTGTCTCTGCATTCGCTTACGGTTGGGCCATCGCTGGCATGAGTCCATTCGAAACAGCTGAATTTGCCAGTCAGTCTGTTGCGGAGTACATAGAAACGCGATCTACGAAGATTGAACCGCCGGGATCAACGAACATCAAGACGCGAGAGGCCGTGAGGAAGGCCGGTGGGATGATATATCTCGCGGGGCCATTTCGGGAGACCGGGCAACGCATGTTGATCAATGATGCGCGCTCGCACCTCCGATCACTCGGAATGAGCGTGTTCAGTCCAATCCATGACATCGGCCCAGGCTCGGCCAGCCTTGTGGTTCATCGTGATCTAGCTGCGGTTCGAGAATGCGACGCTGTTTTTGCAATCCTAAACGGTAGTAGTCCGGGAACGGTCTTTGAAGTTGGCTTCGCCACTGCTCTGAACAAGCCAGTGTTTTGCGTCGCCCAGAATATGAGAGATGTTGATATTAAGCTTCCGAGAGGGTCAGGCGCGTTTATCCATGACGACTACGTTAGCGCATTGCACCAGATCGCGTGGCGATCATGAGAAAAGCATTGTTGCTTTCCGGAGGCATGGATTCAACTTGTCTTGCTTATTGGAGGCGGCCTGATCTCGCTATAACAATTGACTACGGCCACAAAGCCGCCAAAGGCGAAATCCGGGCGGCAACGGCAATCTGCCGACATTTGGGCATCGAGCATCTGATAATTCGTTGCGACCTGTCGGCTCTCGGAAGTGGTGATATGGCGGGCAAACCGGCAGATCCCAATGCGCCCGCGAGTGAATGGTGGCCTTATCGAAACCAGATGCTCGCCACCTTAGCCGCGATGGAATGTATCAAGCATGGAATCAACGTGTTGGAACTCGGCGCGCTTCGGACTGACGGATTTCATGTTGACGGACGCCGGGAATTCGTTGAGGCTCTGAGCGCCCTATTGTCTATGCAGGAAGGTGGTCTAAGGCTAGAAGCCCCTGCTGCAGCCTACAGTGCCGAGGAACTAGTAAAGGCTTCCGGTACTCCGATAGAGATATTAGCCTGGTCGCACTCATGCCATACGAATGAGTATTCCTGTGGATACTGCCGCGGTTGCCAGAAGCATTATGTGACGATGGAGGCGATTGGCGTTGGCCCCTATTGATCCGTACCCTCGCGTAGGGGCCCGAACGCTTGGGGAGCGCGTCAAATGGTCGGACTCTCGTGAAGTCATATTCGACCTGATGCCGATGCCAATAGCTGACAGAACATTCGACAGTGTTCTGCGATCAAGACGATCAGTCAGGATGATACTACCCGCCAGTACGAAGGTTGTCGCAGCGGTCGTGCGCGAAACTCTGAAAGCTGACTTCATCGGTGCTGGAGAAAGGGTGGGACAGCGGCGCAAAGCTGTCGTCTCGGCCGGCGCCCTCCATCCCGTTAAAGCCGTTATCATCTCGCCGGATGAGCCGCCGCTATACTACGATGACGGATTGGATCGATTTTTGGCGCTATCCGTGCTCGACCAAGACTGTTTTCAGTCTTTTCATTCTCGCTGCAGCGAAGTCCTTCCAAATGCCAAGGGGCATTGGGTGGCATTGATTGCAGACTGTAAAGATCTCGCGAGAATGTATTCAAGTTATGAAGCGCTGCTCTGGCGTGATGCGGGCGCCGCCATTCAAACGATGGCCATGATTGCGGAGGCCTTCGATCTAGCGTTCTGCCCACTCGGCATACTAGGCCACGAGATAGTCCAAGCAATACGAGAGGACGCAAATGATCTGGTAGCAGTAGGGGTGGTGGCGCTTGGCTTTCCTTCAGAAGCCTAACAGCAATTGCGCTGGCTTTGTAACTGCTGATGTACGCGCGGTTGGGCCCATGCGCCGCATGAAGTCCCATATGATGGCGTCCAGAATGCTCGCTCTGACCTTGATCGCCTCCGCAAACTTAAGGAAAAGGTCCTCAAGTTTGAAGTATTCCTTCGCGGGATCAGACTTGGTCTCGAAAACATTCATCATGACGCAAGCCCGGTGAAGGTGCACATCGATTATAGCGACATCATCGGCGTCGAGATAATTTCTAACAATCCAAGAAGCGGTCTTTGGACCGATCCCGGGTAGCTCTAGGAGCCGATTGCGCAATTGACGGTGACTAAGTGCAAGGTCCAGGTCCCTGGCCAGATCAAGAGAGCGGGCGAGATAAGAAGCCTTCTGCGCCGCAAAGCGATAACGGCGTGATTTGCCGCCGATCTCAAATGGCTGTGAAAGCAAGAACAGCAGCTCTTGCTCTGCAGCATGGCCAGTAAGAGTTCCATTGGATCTGAGGCGTTGGAACGCGGCCATTCCCATCTCCGCTGGGATACCATAGCCACCAAGCAGACAAACAGCTATTTCTTCCAGTAGCGTATTACCAAGTCGGTGTTTTCCATATCGCTGTCTACGCACTTGGGCTTCTGATTGATATTTCCAGAACGATGGCGTGAAAAACTCATCAGGTGCGCCCCATTTGACTCCGGGCATAACTTCTTCGACGTGGTTTGGTGCACTGAGCCCCAAGATTGGACCGCCGGGAATTAGAATTTT